>NZ_JBITCL010000006.1:0-334592 GCF_044453165.1 Streptomyces sp. NPDC051740
CAGCGGCAGCGGCTCGCTGCTGGTGACCAGCTCCCGCAGCGGATGCCGGGCCAGCACCGCGTCGACCTCCGGCGTCAACGCCGCCGCCAGCCGGGACGCCGCCGGACGGCTCTCGTCGCGCAGGGCGTCCACGGCGGAGAGGAGGACGCCTCTGGGCCCGGAGTCGGGCACCCCGGCCGCCGCCCGCTCGTGCAGCCGGGCGCCCTCCTCCAGGACGACCCCGGTGTCCATGCCCGCCGGGATCTTGATCTGCGCGTGGTGCCGCCAGGTGGTGACCGGGTCGCCCCACGCCTCCACGGTGTACGTCCACAGCCCCGGCTCCCCGGCGGTGACGGTCGCCCCCCACCTGTCCGTGCCGGGCGCGAGCTCCCGCATCGGCGTGAACGGCCCCGGACGTCCCTCGGGGTCCTTCAGCACCACATCGGCGGCCACCGCGTCGTGGCCCTCACGGAACACGGTCGCCGAGATCTCGAACGTCTCACCGGTCACGGCCTTCGCCGGGCGGCGCCCCTGCCGGACCATCGGCCGGACGTCGAGGACGGGAATGCGTCCCACGGCGGTCGCGGGGGCCGGTGTCACAGGGGCGGGCGGCGGGGGGCCGGTCTCGGCCGGGCGGACCGGAGACGATCCGGCGCCGCGCTTCACGGGTGTCCGGGCGGTGCCTGGTGTCGGAGGGGATGACGAGTGGTGCTTGGCGGGCATGACCGCTCCTGTCCGCGTCAACGTGGGTGGGCGGATGACTGTGGGGAGGTGGGTCCTGCGTGATGCTGCTGAGGGGGTACCCGCAGGAGCCTTCCCACACTGTTCGGGTGGACAACCCGGCACTTTGTTAACTACTCGCGCGTATGTCGACACACAAGACCGGCCTCGTCCGCGCAGGGCGGGCCCGGCCCGTGCTGGGCCCGCTCCCACGGCCGGAGGCGCCCCCCGGCCGGGTTGCCGCCACGGTCCCGGAACCCGGAGCGCCCGATGCGGCGAACCGGCTCCGCGCCCGCTCACCTTTCCGCTCGTCGCCCCCTTGACCAGCGCGTTCGCCCTCCGTACCGGGTCCACCCGCCGGTGCTGGGCGGGTACGGCGCCGCCGCGCCCGCCGCGTGCGGGGACGCCGTCGGCGCACCCGGGGAGGTGACCCGCGCGGTGCCGCCCGCGGCGGAGGGCGGGGTGACCGGGGCCCCCGGGGCGAACGGACCGAGGGCGGAAAAGGCCGGTTTCTTGTCCTGCCGGCCGGCCGCGCCGGCCCGTCTCACGCCCGGCGGAGTGTGGTGCGGGCCGCCGGCATGCCGGAGGGGAGGCGTCCGGCGCGAGGCGAAGTGCGGACAGGAACGCCCACGGGGGGCGGAATCGGCCATGTCCGCCATGAGGTGAATCGTTTGGACGGGGGTACGGAGGTACCCGTGTCCCCCAGCCTCCCGCGCGGACCGTGTCCGCGCCGGTACTGTCGGCAACGATGCCCGGACGCACACCGCGTCTCTCACGAACGCGCCGAGGTGACTTGTGAAGGCGATCCGTCGATTCACCGTCCGACCCGTGCTCCCCGAACCCCTGCGCCCCCTGAGCGACCTGGCCCGCAATCTGCGCTGGTCCTGGCACACCGGGACCCGTGACCTGTTCCGCTCCGTCGACCCCGAACGCTGGGCCGCCGCCGGCTGCGACCCCGTACGGCTGCTCGGCAGCGTGGCGACCGAGCGGCTCGCCGAGCTGGCCGGTGACCGCGCCTTCCTGGACCGCCTCGACACGGTCGCCGCCGATCTGGACGCCTATATGACCGGCGACCGCTGGTACCAGGCACAGACCGACCGGCTGCCCGCCGCCGTCGCCTACTTCTCCCCGGAGTTCGGCATCACGGCCGCCCTGCCGCAGTATTCCGGAGGACTCGGCATCCTCGCCGGCGACCATCTCAAGGCCGCCAGCGACCTGGGCGTCCCCCTCATCGGCGTCGGCCTGCTCTACCGGCACGGCTACTTCCGCCAGTCCCTGTCCCGGGACGGCTGGCAGCAGGAGCACTACCCCGTGCTCGACCCCAACGAGCTGCCCCTGGACCAGCTCGAGGAGCCCGACGGCACCCCCGCCCAGGTCACCCTCGCCCTGCCCGGCGACCGATCGCTACGGGCGCGGATCTGGCTGGCCCAGGTGGGCAGGATCCCGCTGCTCCTGCTGGACTCCGACGTCGAGGAGAACGACCTCGGCGGACGCGGGGTGACCGACCGGCTCTACGGCGGCGGCAGTGAACACCGGCTGCTCCAGGAGATGCTGCTCGGCATAGGAGGGGTCCGGGCGGTACGTACGTACTGCGAGCTGACCGGGCACGCCGCGCCCGAGGTGTTCCACACCAACGAGGGCCACGCCGGCTTCCTCGGCCTGGAGCGCATCGCCGAACTGCGCGCGGACGGGCTGGACTTCGACGCGGCGTTGGAGGCGGTCCGCGCGGGGACCGTGTTCACCACCCACACGCCCGTCCCGGCCGGCATCGACCGCTTCGACCGCGAACTGGTCGCCCGGCACTTCGGCCCGCACGCCGAACTGCCGAACATGGAGGTCGACCGCATCCTCCGGCTCGGCACGGAGAGCTACCCCGGCGGTGAGCCCAACCTGTTCAACATGGCCGTGATGGGCCTGCGCCTGGCCCAGCGCGCCAACGGCGTCTCCCTGCTGCACGGCGACGTCAGCCGCGAGATGTTCGCCGGACTCTGGCCGGGCTTCGACCCCGAGGAGGTGCCCATCACCTCCGTGACGAACGGGGTGCACGCGCCCACCTGGGTCGCCCCCGAGGTGTTCCGGCTCGGCGCCCGGCAGATCGGCGCCCAGCGCACCGAGGAGGCGCTGAGCGTCGGCGACTCCGACCGCTGGGACTCCGTCGCGGACATCGCCGACCAGGACATCTGGGACCTGCGCCGGTCCCTGCGCGAACTGCTGGTCCTTGAGGTGCGCGAGCGGCTGCGCGCCTCCTGGCGGCAGCGCGGTGCCGGCACGGCCGAGCTGGGCTGGATCGACGGGGTGCTCGACCCGGACGTGCTGACCATCGGCTTCGCCCGGCGCGTCCCGTCGTACAAGCGGCTGACGCTGATGCTGCGCGACCGGGACCGGCTGACGGACCTGCTGCTGCACCCCGAGCGGCCGGTGCAGATCGTGGTCGCGGGCAAGGCGCACCCGGCGGACGACGGCGGCAAGCGGCTCGTCCAGGAACTGGTCCGCTTCGCCGACGACCCGCGCGTACGGCACCGGATCGTGTTCCTGCCCGACTACGGCATGGCGATGGCGCAGAAGCTCTACCCCGGCTGCGACATCTGGCTGAACAATCCGCTGCGGCCGCTGGAGGCGTGCGGAACCAGCGGGATGAAGGCCGCGCTCAACGGCTGCCTCAACCTGTCCGTGCTCGACGGCTGGTGGGACGAGTGGTTCCAGCCCGACTTCGGCTGGGCGATCCCCACGGCGGACGGGGCCGGGACCGACCCGGAACGGCGCGACGCCATAGAGGCCGCGGCGCTGTACGACCTGCTGGAGCAGCGGATCACCCCGTGCTTCTACGACCGGGGCAGGGGCGGTCTGCCGGACCGGTGGATCGAGATGGTGCGGCGGACGCTGAGCCTGCTCGGGCCGAAGGTGCTGGCCGGGCGGATGGTCCGGGAGTACGTGGAGCGGCTGTACGCGCCCGCCGCGCACGCCCATCGTGCGATGGACGCGGAGTCCGCGCGTGCGCTCGCCGGGTGGAAGGCGCGGGTGCGGGCCGCTTGGCACGGGGTGACCGTCGACCATGTCGAGACGTCCGTGACGGCGGCCACCGCGGAGCTCGGCAGCACGCTCGCGCTGCGGGTGCGGGTGGGGCTGGGGGGTCTGAAGCCGGAGGACGTCGAGGTGCAGGCGGTGTCCGGGCGGGTGGACGGGGAGGACCGGATCACCGATGCGACGGCTGTGCCGCTGAAGCCGGTGGGTACGCCGGACGCGGAGGGGCGGTGGGTGTACGAGGGGCCGCTGGCCCTGGACCGGACGGGGCCCTTCGGGTACACGGTGCGCATCCTGCCCAGCCATCGCCTGCTGGCGTCGGGTGCCGAGCTGGGGCTGGTCGCGGTGCCCTCGGAGGACGTGGTGGAGGCTGCGGGGCTGCTGATGCGGTGAGGTCTCCCCGGGCGGGCGACGGCGCGGTGCCGAGGGGCACCGCGCCGAGGTGTGGGGGCGCGGGGGGAGCGGGACGTCGGATCAACCCGCGCCGCAGCTGCCGACCGACGGCGCCGGGCTGGAGGGCCCGTTGACGGTGAAGCCGAACGATGTCGACTGTCCCGCGCTCAGGGTGCGGTTGTGGCCGGCCGGGGTCACGGTCACCACGTTCCCGCTCCTGCTGGCGGTGCCGTTCCAGAGCGAGGCGATCGTCTGGTTGCCGGCCAGCGTCACCGGCACGCTCCAGTTGGAGACGCCACCGCTGCCCGCGGTGACGGTCACCTCACCGTTGAAGCCGTTGTTCCACGCGTTGGTGGTGCGGTAGGTGGCGCTGCAGGCGCCCGGCGGCGGTGTCGTGGGGGTTCCCCCGTCGCCGCCGCCACCGAGGGTGACGTTGGAGCTGCCGGTGCTCTGGTAGCCCTCGGTGGCCATGATCATGTAGTAGTTGAAGGCCCCCATCGGCATCCCGGCCGCTTCCCAGGCGTCGAAGTGCGTGCCGGTGTTGATGGTGCCGCTGGAGCGCTTGCTGTTCCGGACGCTCCAGTACTGCTGGAAGGTCTTGGTGCCCTCCACCGACGGCGCGTTGGTCCGCGTGGACTCGTAGATCGTGTACGTGCCGCCGTCGGCGTTGACCGTGCCGCGCTGCTGGCCGGCCGACCCGGGGTTGTACGGGCCGTGGTTCTCGACGATGTAGTACTCCACCAGCGGGTTGGCGGTCCACCCGTACAGCGCCAGGTAGCCGTTGCTGCCCGGGTTGAACGTGCCGGAGTAGGTGACGTTGCGGCGGCTGCCGTTGCTCCAGCCGAGGCCGCCGACCCAGTTGTTGGTGTTGCTCCACTGGCTGCTGTACTGCCCGGCGGCTCCCAGCGTCATGGTGACGGAGCCCGGGTCGTCGGTCCAGAAGGAGTAGTAGTACCCGTTGTACGTACCGGTCGAGTTGCTGGTGAGGACCTGGTCGGCCCGTGCCGTGCCGGGCAGCAGCAGTCCGGACCCCGCCGCTGCCGCCAGTGCCCCGGCACCGCCGAGGACGAACCTTCTGCGGCTGACCGGACGTGGGCCGGAGCTGTGGGGGGATTCGCTCATGGAACTGTTCCTCCTCGTGAAGGGCACGTCAGTGACGGGGAGACACGCCGAGCACACCTCGGCGCTCACCGACGAGGCGACAGGGGACCGGTCCTACGTCTGTGACGTATGACCGGGGAGCGCCACAACGGTCTTCCGCGGCGGAGGAGTTGTCAATGGTTTCGTAATGCCTCCGAAAGTATTCGGTGCTATGGACCGTTGCCGTAGCTGGGGCGAGGCGGGTGCGTCGGACGCCGGGGGAGGGGGTGTCGAGGGGTTCGCCGATGCGAGGGTTCGAAACTTTCGAACCCTTCCCGACGTCGCCGTCCGGATGTCAGTACTCCTCGAGGCCCTGCGTGGCCAGGCGGCGCAGCACCTTGCCGCAGCGGCGGGCGTACGCGTGCTGCATCGCGCGGGTGGCCGGGCCGCCCGCGCGGGAGTACCAGCGGGCCGGCCGGCTGAACGCCTCCACCGTCAGCCACACCGTTCCGTCGCCGGTGCGGTCCACGACGAAGGACTCCTCGCCGCACTCGGGGTGCCCGGCCAGGGTGCCGTACGCCCAGCCGGCCCTGCGGTGCTCCTCCACCGTCCACACCACGCGGCAGGGCGCCTTCACGACCCCGGCGAGGATGATGGTGACGTCGACGTCCGGGGCCGCGCGGTCGGCGGCGGCCTCGACACCGACCCCCAGCTCCCGGTGCAGCTCCCAGGTGAGCAGCGCCTGAGCCGCCTGCCGGAAGACGGCCTCGCCCTCGCCGAGGCGGGTGCGGACGCGCATCGGGTGGAAGCCGGGAGGGCAGAAACCGGGTTCCCGGGTCGCGCCGACGTGGTCGTAGGTGAAGTCCGCCGAAGACATGGGACCCAAGAGTAGGGCGGCGCCCACGCCTTGGAGAAAGGCGGGGCGCCGCTCATGGCACTCGCTCCCGGTTTACGGGAAGGTGAGCTTCCAGCCGTTGATGTAGCCGGTGTCGTACCGCGCCCGGTCCTGTACGCGCAGCTGCCAGGTGCCGTTGGCGGCCTCGGAGGAGGCGTTGACCGTGAAGGTCTGGTTGATGTCGTCCGCGGAGCCGCCGGTGCGGTTGCGCAGGTTGTACACCGTGCCGTCCGGGGCCAGCAGGTCGACGACCAGGTCACCGCTGTAGGTGTGCACGATGTCGACCGAGACCTGGAGGTTGGACGGCGCGTTGCCCGTCCGTCCGGAGACGGTGATCGGGGACGTCACCGCGGAGCCGTAGTCCGGGACGGTCACGTCGGTGTCGCTCTCGAAGGACGTACCGCCACCGCCGCCGCCGTCACCGGAGCGCGAGCCGACGTTGATGCCCGCCCACGCGTCCTGCACCGCCTTGTACTCGGCGCTGTCCGTGCCGTACAGCTCACCGGTCGCCGCCAGGGTGCCGGTGCGGGCGCCCGCGTAGTTGGTGGTGGAGGTGAACTTGGTGGTCAGCGCGCGGAACCAGATCTTCTCCGCCTTGGCGCGGCCGATGCCGGTGACCGGGAGGCCGTCCGAGGTGGGCGAGTCGTAGGTGACACCGTTGATGGTCTTGGTGCCGCTGCCCTCGCTCAGCAGGTAGAAGAAGTGGTTCGCGGGGCCGGACGAGTAGTGGACGTCGATGCTGCCGATGCCCGAGTACCAGGAGTCCTTGGACGCGCCGTCCTTGCTCGGCTTGTCCATGTAGCGCAGCGGGGTGCCGTCGCCGTTGATGTCGATCTCCTCGCCGATGAGGTAGTCACCGACGTCGGAGGAGTTGTTGGCGTAGAACTCGACGGTCGAGCCGAAGATGTCGCTGGTCGCCTCGTTGAGGCCGCCGGACTCGCCGCTGTAGTTGAGGCCCGCGGTGTTCGAGGTGAGACCGTGGGTCATCTCGTGCGCGGCCACGTCGATCGAGGTGAGCGGGTTGGCGTTGCCGGAGCCGTCGCCGTAGGTCATGCAGAAGCAGCTGTCGGACCAGAAGGCGTTGACGTAGTTGTTGCCGTAGTGGACCCGGGAGTAGGCGCCCACGCCGTCGCCGCGGATGCCGCTGCGGCCGTGCACGTTCTTGTAGTAGTCCCAGGTCAGCGCGGCCCCGTAGTGGGCGTCGGCGGCGGCCGACTCCAGGTTGGACGGGCTGCCGTTGCCCCAGACGTCGTCGGAGCCGGAGAAGAGCGTGCCGGTGCCGGAGGTGCCCCGGTTGAGGTTGTACGTCTTGTGTCCGCCGCGCGCCCCGTCGGTGAGGTTGTACGACGACCCGGACTGGGTGGTGGTCAGGTCGACGGTGCCGCTGTAGACGGTGTGGCCGGTTCCGTTCTGGACGGCCTCCCACTCGTACAGCTTCTCGCCCGTGGTGGCGTCGGTGACGACGTGCAGCTCCTGTGGGGTGCCGTCGTGCTGGAGGCCGCCGACGACCGTCTCGTACGCCACGACCGGCGTGCCCTCGGCGGCCCAGATCACCTTGCGCGGGGCCCGGTCGACGTCGGCGCCCTCGGCCTTCTCGGCCTTCGCGGCGGACAGGGCCTGCTGCTCGGCCTCGGCGGCCGGCACCTTGGCGGTGGTGGTCGCGGGCTTCACCGCGGTCCGGGTGGCCTTGACGACGGAGTCGGCCGCGCCGGGCGTCCCGCCCTGGACGACCAGGTCGCCGCCGAGTACGGGCAGACCGTCGTAGGTGCGCTCGTAGCGGACGTGCACGGTGCCGTCGCGGTCCTTGAGGACGTCACGGACGACGAGCTTCTCCTTCGCACCCAGACCGAGGTCCTCGGCGGTCTCCGCCTTGGTGGCGTTCGCCTCGCGGATCAGCGCGGCCCGCTGGGCGGGGGTGAGCCTGACCGACTCGGAACCGGGCTTGGCCTCGCTCGCCGCCGCGGGTGTCCGCTCGGGGGCGGCGGTGGCGCTGCCGGACTGCACGGCCGTGGCGATCAGCGCGGCCACCCCGGCGAGGGCGACGGCGGCGGCACGGCGGTGCGTGGCGTGGGGGGTGCGTCTGTGGGACGACCTGCTTCTCAACGCGGACTCCTTCTGCGTGGCCGCGGGTCGCGCGGCCTGGGGAGAACCGGACGGCGGGTGGGCCGGCCGGGCAGAACGGAAGTGCTCTTCGCTGTGGCCGCCGCGTGCAGCGATGGGTGTCGCTGTGGGGTTGCTGCGGAGCGGCCGTGGGAAGAGTGGCAGGTGATCGCGGTTTCTGTCAGGGGCGCGTCAGGAATTTGGCCGGAAACCGTTCGTTGTCCGGGAGTTCGGGTTCGGTATACGAACAGTTGGGAGGGCTGTCGTGGCTGTGACGGATCGAGGGGGCGGGTCTTTGGATTTCGCCCCCGCCGCCCCTTCCCGTCCCGTCCCCGGGGGCTGTGCCCCCGGACCCCCCTTCGGCCCCGGACCCCCCTTCGGCCCTGGACGGGCCTCGTCCTCAAACGCCGGACGGGCTAGTTGGTGCCGGACGGGCTGGTTGTGGCGGACGGGTGGTCGCCGTGCCAGGAGTGCCACAGGGCCGCGTACGCTCCGTCGGCCGTCACCAGGGCGTCGTGCGTGCCGAGTTCGGTCAGGCGGCCGTCCTCCATGACGGCCACGCGGTCGGCGTCGTGCGCGGTGTGCAGCCGGTGCGCGACGGCGATGACCGTACGGCCCTCCAGGACGGCCGCCAGCGCGCGCTCGGTGTGCCGGGCGGTGGCCGGGTCGAGCAGGGCGGTGGCCTCGTCGAGGATCAGCGTGTGCGGATCGGCCAGCACCACCCGCGCCAGGGCCAGTTGCTGCGCCTGCGAACCGTCGGTGGCGTGGCCGCCCTCGCCCAGCTCCGTGTCCAGCCCCTCCGGCAGCTCCCGCACCCACGCCTCGGCGCCGACCACGGCCAGCGCCGCCCACAACTCACCCTCACCGGCTCCCGGTTCGGCGATGCGCAGATTGTCGCGGACCGATCCCAGGAACACATGGTGCTCCTGGGTGACCAGCACCACCTGCCGCCGCAGCCGCTCCGGGTCCAGACCCGCCACCGGCACCCCGCCCACCGTCACGCTCCCCGAGGTCGGCGCGTCCACGCCCGCGAGCAGCCGGCTCAGCGTGGTCTTGCCCGCCCCGGACGGCCCCACCACCGCGAGCCGCTCGCCCGGCGTCACCGTCAGATCGACCCCGCGCAGCACCTCGACGCCCCCGTCGTAGGCGTAGCGCACCCCGGTCACGTCGATGCGGTCACCGGCCGGATCCGGACTGTCGCCCCGCTCCGCCGCGCGCGGCGCCCGGGCCAGCCCCTCCACCCGGGCGAACGACGCCCCGCCGCTCTGCAACTGCTCGACCCGCATCAGCACCTCGTCCAGCGGCCCGCTCAACTGCAGCAGATACAGGGACGCGCTCACCACCGCCCCGAGGCTCACCGCGCCCCGTTCGTGCAGCACCCCGCCGATCAGCAGCACCCCGGCCACCGGCACGGCGTACGACACCTCGACCACCGGGAAGAACACCGTGCGCAGGAACAGCGTGTGGAACCGGGCGCGGCGGGAGGCCTCCAGCGCGTCCCGGCCGGCCCGGACCCGCCGCTCCTGAAGCCGGAACGCCTCCACCGTGCGGGCCCCCGCCGCCGTCGCCGCGACGATCTCCGCCACGTCCGAGTTGGCCGCGCCCTCGGCGAGGTAGGCGTCGCGCGCACGGCGCAGATACCAGCGCACCGCGAGCCAGATCGGTGTGAGACACAGCAGCCCGAGGGCGCCGAGCAGCGGATCCACCACCACGACCGCCGCCATCACGAACAGCGACTGCACCCCGTTGACCAGCAGGGAGGGCCCGGCGTCACGCAGGGTCGTACCGACGGCGGTCACGTCCGCCGTCCCCCGCGCGGTCAGATCACCGGTGCCCGCCCGCTCCACCACCGACGACGGCAGCCCCAGCGCCCGGTCCACGAACCGCTCCCGCACCCGCGCCAGCGTCCGCTCCCCGAAGCGGTGCCCCACGTACCGGGCCCAGCGGGACAGCAGCAACTGGGTGACCGCGCACGCCACGATGACCGGCGCCAGCCGGTCCACCACCGCCACCCCGCCCCCGTCGCGCACCTCGTCGACGATCCGCCCCAGCAGCCAGGGCCCGGCCAGCCCCGCCACGGCCGCCAGCGCGTTCAGGACCAGTACGCCGGCGAAGGCCCGCCCGTCCGCCCGCACCAGCCCCGCGGCGGCCCGGCGCACATCGGCGGGCCCGGCCAGGGGAAGTCGTTCCCCGCTCATCGGGCGACCTCCTCGGCGGCGCTCTCGCCGGCGTCCCTGGCCACCAGCGCCCGGTATCCGGGCTCGCTGCCGAGCAGTTCACGGTGGCTGCCGCTCGCCACCACCTTCCCGTCGGCCAGGAAGAGCACCCGGTCGACCCGGTCCAGCACCAGCGGCGAGGAGGTGGCCAGCAGCGTCGTACGTCCCTTCCGGGCCGCGCGCAGCCGGTCGGCGACCGTGGCCTCGGTGTGCGCGTCGAGCGCCGAGGTGGGCTCCACCGCCAGCAGCACCTCCGGGTCGGCCAGCAACGCCCGTGCCAGCCGCACCCGTTGCCGCTGACCGCCGGAGAGGCTGCGGCCCTGCGCGGACACGACCGAGTCCAGCCCCTCGGGCAGCCCCTGCACGACGTCCTCGGCGGCGGCCGAGTGCAGCGCCCGCAGCACGTCCTCGTCGGACGGATCCCCTCGCCCGGCCACCACCTCCCGCAGCGGACCGGCGAACAGATCGGCCTCCGGGTCGGCGACCAGGATCCGCTCCCGCACCCGCGCGAGCGCGACCTCGTCCAGCCGGACCCCGCCCCAGGTGGCCGCCGACGGCGTGTACCGCCCGAGCCGGTCCACCACGGCGAGCGCCTCGGCGGGGTGGACGGCGGTGAGCGCGGTCAGCCGCCCCGGCAGCACCCGCACCCCCGACTCCGGATCGTCCAGCGCGGACGGCTCGGCCGGCGGATCGGCGGTGGCGGCGTCGGCCGGCGGATCGAGGCGCAGCAGCGCCGTCACCCGCCGGGCGGCCACCACACCCCGGCTCAGCTGGTAGCCGCACTCGATGAGGAACATCACCGGCCACACCAGTACGGCCACATAGCCGTACACCGACACCAGCTCGCCCACACTGATCTGTCCCTGCGCGGCCAGCCGGGCCGCGATCCAGGTGACCCCCGCGAGGAACAGCGTCGGCAGTCCGGCGGCGAGCGCCTGCATCCAGCTCGTCACCGCCCCGACCCGGTACCCCTGCTCCCGCAGCCGCCCCGAGTCCCGGCGGAACGCGTCGGAGACCAGGTTCTTCCCGCCCAGCCCGCTCAGCACCCGCAGCCCGCCCGCCAGATCCCCGATCCGCGCGGTCAGCACGCCCTGCCGCTCCCGGTACTCCGTCTCCGTGCCCTGCAACCGCCCCGCGAGCGGCCCCACGACGAGACCGATCACCGGCACCCCCAGCAGGACCACCACCGCCAGCAGCGGCGACACCGACAGCAGCAGCCCGGCCACCACCCCGTACGCCACGACCGCGCCGATCCCCGGCCCTACGGCCGTGAGCGACTGGGCGATCATCTGCACGTCACCCACCCCGATGGTGACGACCTCCCCGGCCCCGGCCCGCCGCTCCAGCGAGGCCCCCAGCCGCACCGTCTGCCCCACGACCACCTTCACCGTGCGGAAGTTGGCGTCCATCCGCACCCGCGTCATCGTGCGGTGCCGCATGACGCTCAGCCAGGAGTTGACCCCGTTCACCACGAACAGGGCCCCGGTCCAGAGCACCAGCGCCCCCGTGTCGCCCGCCCCCAGCCCGTCGTCCACGGCCCGCGACATCGCGTACGGCGTCGCCGCCAGCAGCACCATCCAGACACTGCCGAACACCGCCCCCGCCGCACACCGCCCCGGCTGCCGCGTGACCAGCCACCACAGATACCGGGCCCCGCCCCGCCGGTCGGGCGTGCCGGGGTCCTCGTACGCGTCGATCACCGCTCGTTCTCCCCCTGTGCGCCGTCGCGGCTACGCCAGACTGTCCCGCCAGGCCCGGTGCAGGTCGGCGAACCTGCCCGTGCCGGCGATGAGTTCGGCCGGGCTGCCGTCCTCCACGATCCGTCCGTGCTCCATCACCAGCACCCGGTCGGCGATCTCCACCGTCGACAGCCGGTGGGCGATCACCACCGCCGTACGCCCCTTCAGCACCGTCGCCATCGCCCGCTGCACCGCCCGCTCGCCGGGGATGTCCAGCGAGCTGGTCGCCTCGTCGAGGATGAGGACCGCCGGGTCCGCGAGCAGCGCCCGCGCGAAGGCGACCAACTGGCGCTGACCGGCCGAGATGCGGCCGCCCCGCTTGCGTACGTCGGTGTCGTAGCCGTCGGGGAGCGCGGCGATGAAGTCGTGCGCGCCGATCTCCTTCGCCGCCTGCTCGATCTCCTGGCGGGTGGCGTCCGGCCGGCCGATCGAGATGTTCTCGGCGACCGTGCCGGAGAACAGGAACGCCTCCTGCGTCACCATCACCACCTCGCGCCGCAGAGCGCGTCCCGTGAGGTCGCGCAGGTCCACCCCGTCGAGCAGCACCCGGCCGTCGGTGGGGTCGTAGAAGCGGGCGAGCAGCTTCGCCAGCGTCGACTTGCCCGCGCCGGTCGAGCCGACGACGGCCACCGTCTGCCCGGCCGGAAGGGTGAGGCCGAAGCGGGGCAGCACCTCGCCGCCGGTGCGGTACGCGAACCGGACGTCGTCGAAGACGACCTCGCGGCCGGGGAGCCCGGAACGCCGCCCCGGCAGCTCGCGGGGGGCCGACGGCTCGGGCACGGACGGGGTCTGCGCCAGCAGGCCGGCGATCTTCTCCAGCGAGGCCGCCGCCGACTGGTAGGAGTTCAGGAACATGCCGAGCCGGTCGATCGGGTCGTAGAGGCGGCGGAGGTAGAGGACCGCCGCCGCCAGTACACCCAGTTCGAGGGAGTCGTCCGCGACCCGGTAGGCGCCCCACAGCACGATCAGCGCGACCGTGGTGTTGGCGGTGATCCGGGAGCCGACGACGTAGCGGGCCATCTCAAGGAGCGCGTCGCCGTTGGTCCGCTCGTGCCGCCGGTTCAGCACCGCGAACTCGGCGTCGTTGGCGGCCTCCCGGCGGAAGGCGCGCACCGGCCGGATGCCGTTCATCGTCTCGACGAACTTCACGATCACCGCCGCGATGGCCGTCGACCGCTTCCGGTACACCCGCCCCGCCCGCCGCCGGTACGACCGTACGAACAGGTACAGCGGCACGAAGGACGCCACCGCGACGGCACCGAGGCCGAGGTCCAGCCAGAGCAGCAGCACCGAGATGTAGACGGCGGAGAGGATCACCATCACCAGTTCCTGGAGTCCCTCCTCCAGGAGTTCACGCAGCGACTCGACGTCGGTGGTGGAGCGGGAGATCAGCCGGCCCGAGGTGTAGCGCTCGTGGAAGTCGACGCTGAGCGCCTGCGCGTGCCGGAAGATACGGCCGCGCAGATCGAGCAGCACGTCCTGGCTGACCCGGGCGGAGGCGGTGACGAACCCGTACTGGAGCGCGCCGGCCGCCACCGCGCACAGCAGGTAGCCCACCGCCACCGCGATCAGCGGCCCGTTGTCGTCGCCGCGGAACGCGGGCACGGCCCGGTCGATGGCGTACGCCACCAGCAGCGGGCCGGCCTGCACGGCGGCCTGCTGGAGCAGCAGCAACAGCGCGGTGACGGCGACCCTGCCGCGCAGGGGGGAGAGCAGGGAACGCAGCAGTACGCCGGTGGCGCCCGGGGGAGTGGGCAGCCGGTCCTGGTCGAAGGGGTCGTCGGACGGCGGGGTCCGGTCGTCGTCCTCGTCCCGGGCGGGGGCGGTGGTGGTCGCCGTCATCGCTCGTCCTCCTCCTGGTTCCCCGCGGGGGCGCCGGACATGAGGTGCGCGTACTCGGGGTTGTCGCGCAGCAGTTCGTGGTGGGTGCCGACCGCGGTGATCCGGCCGCCGGAGAGCAGGGCCACGCGGTCGGCGAGCAGGACCGTGGAGGGGCGGTGGGCCACGATGAGGGCGGTGGTGTCCGCGAGCACCCGGCGCAGGGCGGCCTCGACGGCGGCCTCGGTGTGCACGTCGAGCGCGGACAGGGGGTCGTCGAGGACCAGGAAGTCGGGGCGTCCGACGACGGCGCGGGCCAGCGCGAGGCGCTGGCGCTGGCCGCCGGAGAGGCTGAGGCCCTGTTCGCCGACCTGGGTGTCCGTGCCCCGGGGCAGCGCGTGCGCGAAGTCGGCCTGGGCGACGGCGAGGGCGCGCTCCAGGTCTTCGTCCCCGGTGCCGCCGCCCATCAGTACGTTCTCGCCGACGCTGGCCGAGAAGAGGGTGGGTTCCTCGAAGGCGACGGCGACGCGGGAGCGCAGCTCTTCCCGGGACATTTCGGTGATGTCCGTGCCGTGGAGGGTGATGCGGCCCTCGGTGACTTCGTGCAGTCGTGGGACGAGGGCGGTGAGGGTGGTCTTGCCGCTGCCGGTGGCGCCGACGAGGGCGAGGGATTCGCCGGGGCGGATGTGCAGGTCGACGCGGTCGAGCACGGGCAAGGAGTCGGCCGGGGCATCGGGGTAGCGGAAGCTGACGTTCTCGAACCGTAGGCCTTCGATGCTGCCGGTGCCGGTGTTGGTGTCGCTGCCGCTGCCGGTGCCGGTGTTGGTGTCGGCCGGGGGTTGGTTTCGCCGCTCGGCGCTACGAGGTGCCTCCCCCAGTGCCTGAACGGCCTGGGAGGTGCCCCCATCGCCCACCCGTGCCGCCCCAGCGGCACGACTGCCCGCAGCTGCGGTGGAGTCCGGCAGCGCTGCGGTGGGCTGCGGCTCGGCTGCGCCCACCCGTGCCGCCCCAGCGGCACGACTGCCCGCAGCTGGGGTGGACTCCGGCTCGGCGTCCATGACCTCGAAGTAGCGTTCCGTCGCTGTTGCCGCCTCCTGGCTCATGGCCAGGAGGAAGCCGATCGAGTCCACCGGCCAGCGCAGCGCCAACGCCGTGGACAGGAACGCCACCAGCGTTCCCGCCGACAGCGAGCCGTCCGCCACCCGCACGGCCCCCAGCACCAACGCCGCCCCGATGGCGAGTTCCGGCAGCGTCACGATGACGCCCAGGATCGTCGCCAGCAGTCGCGCCTTGCGCAGCTCCGTCCCCCGCAGCTTCCCCGCCAGCTCCCGGAACGCCCGCGCCTGGCTGCGGTGCCGCCCGAACCCCTTGATGATCCGGATGCCGAGCACGCCCTCCTCGACGACCGTCGTCAGATCACCCACCTGGTCCTGCGCCAGCCGCGCCGCGCCCGAGTACCGCTTCTCGAACACCACGCACGTGACCATCACCGGCACGGCCGGCACCAGGATGACCAGCCCCAGCGTCCAGTCCTGGATCAGCATGATGATCACACCGACCAGGATCGTCACGCCGTTGACCAGCAGGAACGTCAGCGGGAACGCCAGGAACATCCGCAGCAGCATCAGATCCGTCGTGGCCCGCGACAGCAACTGCCCCGACGGCCACCGGTCGTGGAACGCGACCGGCAGCCGCTGCAGATGCCGGTACAGACCCGCCCGCATCTCCGCCTCGACGTGCGACAGCGGACGCGCCACCAGCCACCGCCGGAACCCGAACAGCAGCGCCTCCGCCAGCCCGAGCAGCAGCAGGTACAGCGCGCCCAGCCACACTCCCGCCGGATCCCGGTCGGCGATCGGGCCGTCCACCATCCACTTCAGGACGAGCGGGATGACCAGCCCGATGCAGGAGGCGACGACCGCGACGAACGCGGCGCTGAACAGCCGCGTCCGCACGGGCCGCACATACGGCCACAGCCGCAGCAGCGTACGCACGGTGGGGCGGGATTCCGGGGGAGAAGGTGTAGTGGGCATCAGCGGCGAGCCTACGGATCGCCGCTGACACTGCCCACCGAGTTTCGGCCGGACCGTCCTCCGCCGCTGGTCCTACGACCTGCGGCTACGGCGAAGTCGTACGCACCGCGTCAGCCGATCGGCCGATACCCGTTCGTGTGTCACGGACGGTCAGGTCCGCACCCGCAGCAGCAGCACCGTCCGGCCCGGCACCGTGACCCGGGTCCCCGCGCGGTGCTCCACGCCCGGCGCCCGGTCCTGCTCCTCCCGCGCGGTGTCCACGACCACCTCGTACCGCTGGGCCCACGGCGGCCCCGGCAGCTCGAACTCCACCGGGTCGTGCCCCGCGTGCAGGACGGCCAGGAAGCTGTCGTCGAGGACCGGCGCCCCGTGCTCGTCGCGCCCCGGGATGTCCCGCCCGGAGAGGAACATGCCGAGCGTGGCGGCCGGCGCGTACCAGTCGTCCTCGGTCATCTCCGTGCCGCGCGGGGTGAACCAGGCCAGGTCGCGCAGCCCGTCCGCGGAGTGCGCGCGGCCGGAGAAGAAGGCCCGGCGGCGCAGCACCGGGTGCCGGTGGCGCAGGGCGATCAGCCGGGAGGTCAGCTCCAGCAGGGGCCGCCAGTCCGGGTCGTCCACGAGCGCCCAGTCCACCCAGCCGATCTCGTTGTCCTGGCAGTAGGCGTTGTTGTTGCCGCGCTGGGTGCGGCCCATCTCGTCACCGGCGACCAGCATCGGCACGCCCGTCGACAGCAGCAGCGTGGTCAGCAGGTTCCGCAGCTGCCGCCGCCGCAGGGCCCGTACGCCGGTGTCCTCCGTCTCTCCCTCCGCGCCGCAGTTCCAGGCGCGGTTGTCGTCCGTGCCGTCCCGGTTGCCCTCGCCGTTCGCCTCGTTGTGCTTGCGCCCGTACGACACGAGGTCGCGCAGGGTGAAACCGTCGTGCGCGGTGACGTAGTTGACCGAGGCGTACGGCCGTCGCCCGCCCCAGGCGTACAGGTCGCTGGAGCCGGACAGCCGGTAGCCCATCTCCCGTACGTCCGGCAGCGCGTGCCGCCAGAAGTCCCGTACGGCGTCGCGGTAGCGGTCGTTCCACTCCGTCCACAGGGGAGGGAACGCGCCGACCTGGTAGCCCCCGGAGCCGACGTCCCACGGCTCGGCGATCAGCTTCACCCGGCGCAGCACCGGGTCCTGCGCGATCACCGCGAGGAACGGGGAGAGCATGTCGACGTCGTGCATCGAGCGGGCCAGCGCCGCCGCCAGGTCGAAGCGGAAGCCGTCGACGCCCATCTCGGTCACCCAGTAGCGCAGGGAGTCCGTGATCAGGCGCAGCACGTGCGGCTGGACGACGTGGAGGGTGTTGCCGCAGCCCGTGTAGTCGGCGTACCGGCGGGCGTCGTGCTGGAGGCGGTAGTAGCCGCGGTTGTCGACGCCCTTCAGGGAGAGCGTGGGGCCCAGCTCGCCCGCCTCCGCCGTGTGGTTGTAGACCACGTCGAGGATCACCTCGATCCCGGCCGCGTGCAGGGCGCGCACCATCCGCTTGAACTCGCCGACCTGCTGTCCCCTCGTCCCGGAGGCCGCGTAACCGGCGTGCGGGGCGAAGTAGCCGATGGAGTTGTAGCCCCAGTAGTTGCGCAGCCCCCGGCGCAGCAGGTGGTCCTCGTGCGCGAACTGGTGCACCGGCAGCAGCTCCACGGCCGTGACGCCCAGCTTCACCAGGTGCTCGATCGCGGCGGGGTGCGCCAGCCCCGCGTACGTGCCGCGCAGCTCCTCGGGGATGCCGGGGTGCCGCCGCGTGAAGCCCTTGACGTGCAGTTCGTAGATCACCGAGTCCGCCCAGGGCGTCTTCGGCCGGCGGTCGTCCGCCCAGTCGTCGTCATCGTGGACGACGACGCCCTTGGGGACGTACGGCGCGGAGTCCCGGTCGTCGCGCACGGTGTCCGCGACATGCTGCTCCGGCCAGTCGCGGACGTGCCCGTACACCTCCGGCGGCAGCGCGCTGTAATCATTCCCTTTGGCCCCGTCCACCGCACGCGCGTACGGATCCAGGAGCAGCTTCGCCGGATTCCAGCGGGCGCCCGTCCACGGGTCCCAGCGGCCGTGCACCCGGTAGCCGTACCGCTGCCCCGGCAGCACACCCGGCACGAAGCCGTGCCAGATCTCGTGCGTCAGCTCGGTGAGCCGGGCCCTGCTCTCCCTGCCCCGCTCGTCGAACAGACACAGCTCGACCCCCTCCGCCCCGCCCGCCCACAGCGCGAAGTTGGTCCCCGCCACCCCGTCCGGGCCGACCCGGAACCGGGCGCCCAGCGGCGTCGGCCGGCCCGGCCGCACGGGCACCGTGGGCACGGGCGGCGCCGGCCGCACGCCGTTCACGACGGCGGCCGGGCGCCCGTCCCCGGTGGCCCGCTCCGCGGCCACCGCCTCCTGCTCGGCTGCGCTGGACACCTGTCAGCCTCCCGCGGCTCGTGAGGGGACGGCGGCGGACAGGGGTGTACGGCCCTTTCCATCGGCTCGGCCGCGGCTCCCCGGCGCGTCGTCCTCCCACTGTTCTGCCCAGAGCGTGCCTCGCACTCACGTTTCCCCGGGGGGCGGCATGGTCGTTTCCCGGAGGCGAGGCCCGTCGTTGGGCACCGCGTGAGGTACGTACAAGGGCGCGCACGGCGCGCGAGGGCCGTGTTGGCCACCGTAGTGACATGGGCAGGACTGCTGACCGGAGCCGCCGGCTGCACCGCGGACGGCACCGTCGGCGGGGCGTTCGGGCCCCCGGCCGCCGAGGACGTCATCCGCGTGTCGCCCGACGACGGCAGCAGGGACGTACGCCCCGACTCGGCGCTGCGGGTGCGCGTGCCGGACGGACGGCTGGAGTCGGTGGAGGTCGTCGCGGAGCAGGACGCGCGGGAGTCGCCCGTCCCCGGGCGGATCTCCGCCGACGGGCTGACCTGGAAGCCCGACGACGCGCGGCTGGCGCTGGCCGCGAAGTACACCGTCGACGCGGTGGCCGTGGACGGTGACGGCCGCCGCTCCGCCCGGCACACCACCTTCACCACCTTTGTCCCGGAGGAACGCTTCATCGGCTACGTCGCCCCGGAGGACCGCTCCACCGTCGGTACCGGGATGATCGTCTCCCTGGAGTTCAACCGGAAGATCACCCACCGCGCGGCCGTCGAACGCGCCGTCCGCGTCACCGCCCGCCCGGCCGTCGAGATCCGCCCGCACTGGTTCGGCGACTCCCGCCTCGACTTCCGCCCCGAGCGGTACTGGAAGCCCGGCACCGAGGTCACCGTCGACCTGAACCTGCGCGACGTCGAGGGAGCGCCGGGTGTCTACGGCCTCCAGCACCGCACCTTCACCTTCACCGTGGGCCGCAGTCAGGTCTCGGTGGTGGACGCCGCCGGGCACACCATGCGGGTGCGCCGGGACGGGGAACTGCTGGCCACGGTTCCGATCACGGCGGGCGCGCGGAAGACGCCCACGTACAACGGCAAAATGGTGATCACCGAGATGCTCGAGGTCACCCGCATGAACAGCCGCACGGTCGGCTTCGGCGGCGAGTACGACATCCCCGACGTCCCGCACGCCATCCGCCTGACCAGCTCAGGCACCTTCCTGCACGGCAACTACTGGGCCGACACCGACGTGTTCGGCGACTCCAACGTCAGCCACGGCTGCGTCGGACTGCGCGACGTGAAGGGCGGCGGG
Organism: Streptomyces sp. NPDC051740; assembly: GCF_044453165.1. Classification (NCBI taxonomy): domain Bacteria; kingdom Bacillati; phylum Actinomycetota; class Actinomycetes; order Kitasatosporales; family Streptomycetaceae; genus Streptomyces; species Streptomyces sp. NPDC051740. The sequence continues at coordinate 19,667 of NZ_JBITCL010000006.1, forward strand.
GCGGACACCCCGGCGGGCTGGTTCTTCGACCGCAGCCTCATCGGCGACGTCGTCGAGGTCGTCAACAGCAAGGACGAGAAGGTCGCCCCCGACAACGGCCTCGGCGGCTGGAACATGAACTGGAAGGAGTGGAAGGCGGGCGGCGCGGTGAAGTGACTCCTTCGGCGGGCCGTCGAACTTGGAACGGAACGGTGACAAACCCGTCGCCTCGAACCCCTCTGGCCTGTGGTTACTATGCCCGAGCGCGCGAGGGGCGCGCGGGGGCGCGGGTCCGGCAGGGACTGGGCCCGCCGAGGGGAGAAACAAGTGAACGTGGGGCCCATATCGGGGGCGGCGCCGGTCGGCGCCCGGGGGCGCGGCGGCCGGAAGCTGGCGGCACTGGCGCTCGGCGTGATGCTGGCGGTGACCGCCTGCGGCGGCGGAGGCTCGGAGCAGGGCTCTGGCCCGGACGACGGCAAGGGCAAGGACTCCACCGCGGCGCAGAGCAAGCAGTCCGAGGCCGTGGTCGGCATCGCGCCCGAGGACGGCGCGAAGTCCGTCGAGACCAGCGGCGCGCTGAAGGTGAACGCGAGCAACGGCAAGCTCACCGAGGTGGTCGTCAAGAACCCGGACGGCGACGAGGTCGAGGGCGAGATATCCGGCGACGGCGCCACCTGGACGCCGTCCACCCACCTGGCCGCCTCCACCGAGTACACGGTGCACGCGGTCGCCAAGGACTCCGAGGGCCGCACCGCGGCCGAGGACTCCAGCTTCACCACCCTGACGCCGAAGAACACCTTCATCGGGCACTTCACGCCCGAGGACGGTTCCGAGGTCGGCGTCGGCATGCCGTTCTCGCTCCGCTTCACCCGGGGCATCACCAACCCCGAGGACGTCGAGAAGGCCATCCGCATCACCACCGAGCCGGCCGTCGAGGTCGAGGGCCACTGGTTCGGCAACGACCGCCTCGACTTCCGCCCGGAGAAGTACTGGAAGGCCGGCACCAAGGTCACCGTCGACCTCAACCTCGACGGGGTCGAGGGCCGCGACGGCGTCTACGGCGAGCAGGCCAAGAAGGTCTCCTTCACCATCGGCCGCGAGCAGGTCTCCGTCGTCGACGCCAAGAAGCTCACGATGAAGGTCATGCGGGACGGCAAGCTCCTCAAGACCGTCCCGGTCACCACCGGCGCCCCCGGCTACGAGACCTGGAACGGCAAGATGGTCATCAGCGAGAAGCTGACGGTCACCCGGATGAACGGCGACACGGTCGGCTACGGCGGCGAGTACGACATCAAGGACGTCCCGCACGCCATGCGCCTGTCCACCTCCGGCACCTTCCTGCACGGCAACTACTGGGGCGGCGACGCCTTCGGCAACCGCAACGCCAGCCACGGCTGCGTCGGCCTGCGCGACGTCCGCGGCGGCTGGGACAAGGAGGCCCCGGCCGCCTGGTTCTTCAACCAGTCGATGATCGGTGACGTCGTGGTCGTCAAGAACTCCAACGACGCCACCATCGCCCCGGACAACGGCCTCAACGGCTGGAACATGTCCTGGGAGAAGTGGAAGGCGTAAGCACTCGGGGCACTCCGTGCCCGATCGGCGACGGCGGGGCCGCACGGCCCCGCCGTCGCCTTTTCCCGTCCGGGCGGGAAAGGGGGGAAGTGGGCGGAGTGAGTGCTCACTCATTGACGGAGTGAGCACTCACTCCGTACTCTCGTCGTCATGACGCCACCCAAGGAGAACCAGACCGCCCGCCGTCGCGCCGCCGCCATGTCACCGGAGCAGCGCCGCGAAATGATCATCCAGGCCGCGATCCCGCTGATCACCGAGTACGGCGCCGCGGTGACGACCGCGAAGATCGCCCGCGCCGCGGGCATCGGCGAGGGCACGATCTTCCGGGTCTTCGCCGACAAGGACGAGCTGCTGCAGGCCTGCGTGGCCGAGGCGCTCTCCCCCGAGCACGCGGTCCGCGAGCTCGACGCGATCGACGTGTCCCAGCCGCTGCCCGACCGGCTCGCGGAGGCGGCCGAGGCGCTGCAGGCGCACATGTCCAGGATGGGCGCCATCATGGGCTCGCTGGGGCATCGCGGCGGCAAGCACCCCGGCACGGTGCGCGGCGCGGGCCGCGAGGAGTCGACGGCCCGTATCCGCGCGGCCCTCGTGGAGCTGCTGGAGCCCGAGAAGGCCGCCCTGCGCCGGCCGCCGGAGCAGATCGCGGCCCTCTTCTTCGGGTTGCTCTTCGTCCAGCCGCGTACGGAGGACGAGCCCGACCTGACCCCGCGGGAACTGGTGGAGGTCTTCCTGCACGGGGCGCTCTCGGGAAGTGCCGGGTGAGCGCGCGGAGAAGGCGCCTGAGGGTCACGGCCCTGGCCGTCCTGGCCCCCGTCCTGGTGTGGCTGGTCACGGACCCGCTGCTGGGGCACCGGCTGCGGATCGTCGACGGCGAGCGGACGCTGGACATCGGCGCCGTGCCCGTGGCGGCCGTCGCACTGCTCGCGTCGCTCTCCGGCTGGGGACTGCTGGCCGCCCTGGAGCGGTCCGGGGTACGACGCGCCCGCGCCATCTGGACCGGGGTGGCCGGCGTCGTACTGGCCGTGTCCTTCCTGCCGTTCATCGGCGACGGCATGGACGGCGGCACCCGGGTCTCCCTCGCCCTGATGCACCTGGCGGTGGCGGCGGTGCTGGTCCCGGGGCTGGGCGGCAGGCCCCACGAGGCGGGAACCGGTGCCGCCGGAGGGTGACCACCGGCGCCGAGTACGCCGCGAACGGCACCGGATGGTGCGCGGATCCACGACCACGGCTGAAGTGTCAGGACCACGATGGGAGCGAAACTCCCGGCGACACGCCATCGGCGGGCCGTTCTGCCGGGAGATTCGCTCCCATCTGCCTGGGGATTCGCTCCCATCGGCGTCCTGCCGCCGGAATCGCCGACGGCGGCTGTCATGCCGGGCGGCTCGGCGGGCTCGGTGGCAGGCCCGGCGAGGAACCCGGCACAGAGGGCTGGACGCCGGCCACCGGGTCGCCGGCCACAAGGCGGGCAAGCCGCAGCCGGGCGGGGCGCCCAAGTCGTTCACCCTCCTGGAGAAGGCCCGCAGGCCCGCCGCGGGGGGCCGAGTGACGGTGGCCGGGGGACGCCCGCGGTACCCCCGGGTGTGAACGCCCGCTAACCTGCGGAGCATGACCGTACATCTCGAAGTCGCCGAAGGCGTCGGCACGCTGCGGCTGGAGCGGCCGCCCATGAACGCGCTGGACGTCGCCACGCAGGACCGGTTGAAGGAGCTCGCCGAGGAGGCCGCGCGGCGCGAGGACGTGCGCGCCGTGGTGATCTACGGCGGGGAGAAGGTGTTCGCGGCGGGCGCGGACATCAAGGAGATGCAGGCCATGGACCACGCGGCCATGGTGCTGCGCTCCAAGGCCCTTCAGGACTCCTTCACGGCCGTGGCCCGCATCCCCAAGCCGGTCGTGGCCGCCGTCACCGGCTACGCGCTCGGCGGCGGGTGCGAGCTGGCGCTCTGCGCCGACTACCGGATCGCCGGGGAGAACGCCAAGCTGGGCCAGCCCGAGATCCTGCTCGGCCTGATCCCGGGCGCGGGCGGCACCCAGCGGCTGTCCCGGCTGATCGGCCCCTCCAAGGCCAAGGACCTCATCTTCACGGGGCGCCAGGTGCGGGCCGACGAGGCGCTGGCACTCGGCCTGGTGGACCGGGTGGTCCCCGCCGACGAGGTCTACGCGCAGGCGCACGCGTGGGCCGCGAAGCTGGCCCAGGGGCCGGCGATCGCGCTGCGCGCGGCCAAGGAGGCGGTCGACACCGGTCTCGAGACGGACATCGACACCGGCCTCGCCGTCGAACGCAACTGGTTCGCGGGCCTGTTCGCCACCGAGGACCGCGAGCGGGGGATGCGCAGCTTCGTGGAGGAGGGGCCGGGCAAGGCGAAATTCCTGTGAGATCTCGTACGCAGCCTTGCAATTGACGCGATGTCTGATTACGGGTCCCTCGATGGGGCGGTTTGTGGGAACCTTGGGGCACCCTTAAGCCGTTCGTGTCGAGGGAGTCCGTCGATTGCCTGAGCGCGAGCCGTTTCCCCAGGTCGGGCGAGGTTTCGGGGGCTCCGAAATGCCTTCGGCGCATGCCGGCGGCCCCTTGTCGGGCGGGGGCGTACGGGGGGCGTATTCCCCCGGAACGGCCCCCGGGGGTCCCTCGGACGGCCATGATGGGGGCATGGCGGGGCTGGATGGCAGGGAACAGCCGCGGGGAGACGGACGTGCGACCGCGTCGCGCTGGTCGCCGACGGTCGAGGACGAACGCGCGCTGAAGGCGCTGGAGTTGTACGGCAACCCGACGGAAGCGGAGGTTCCGCTGCCGTCCCGTCCCGAGTCCGCCGCCACCGCCCGCCGGCTCGTCCAGGTGGTCGTCCTGCGGGAGTGGGGCCTCGGCGCCAGGACCGCCGAGGACGCCGTCCTGCTCGTCTCCGAACTGGTCGGCAACGCCGTACGGCACACCGGCGCCCGGGTCTTCGGCCTCCGCATGCGCCACCGGCGCGGCTGGATCCGGATCGAGGTCCGCGACCCGTCCCGCGGGCTGCCCTGTCTCATGCCGGTCCAGGAGATGGACATCAGCGGCCGGGGCCTCTTCCTCGTCGACAAGCTCGCCGACCGCTGGGGCGTGGACCTGCTGCCCCGCGGCAAGACCACCTGGTTCGAGATCCGCGTGACGGACCGCTGAGGGTTCCCGAGGGGCCTCATGACCTGCGTGGCTTGAGTCTCCAGCCACTGGAGGGCCCAGACTCCCGGACATGACCGACGACGGCACCGGACTTCTCACCATCGGCGAGCTCGCCCGGGCGACCGGGTTGTCCGTGCGCACCATCCGCTACTGGTCGGACGAGGGCGCCCTGCCCCCGGTGGCCCGTTCGGCGGGCGGGTACCGGCTCTACGACACCGGCTCCGTCGCCCGCCTGGAACTGGTCCGCACCCTGCGCGAGCTGGGCCTCGGCCTCACCGACGTACGCCGGGTGCTGACCGGTGAGACGACGGTCGCGCAGGTCGCGGCGGCACACGTGGCCGCGCTGGACGCGCAGATCCGGTCGCTGAAGGTGACCCGCGCGGTGCTGTCGACCGTGGCACGACGCGGCTCGACCGCAGAGGAGACGACGCTCATGAACAAGCTGGCACGGCTGTCCACCGCCGAGCGCAGGCGGATCATCGAGGACTTCATGGCGGAGGTCTTCGACGGCATCGACACCGCGGACCCCGACATCCGCACCCGCCTGCGCTTCGCCGCGGCCGACCTGCCCGACGACCCCACCCCCGAGCAGGTGGACGCCTGGGTGGAGCTGGCCGAGCTGATCCAGGACCCGGAGTTCCGGACCACCATGCGCAGGATGATCGAGTTCAACGCGGCGGACCGGGGACCGGACGTCCCCTCCGGCAGCTCCCTGTGGTTCATGAGCCGGCTGGTACGGCTCGCGGGCGGGGCGATCGGGGACGGCATCGCGACGGACTCGCCGCGGGCCGCCGGTGTCCTGCGCGAGCTGGTCGGGGACGCCGACCCGGCCGCCGTACTCGAACGCCTCGCGGCGGCGACGAACGTGCGCCTCGCCCGCTACCGCGAGCTGTCCGCGATCGTGAACGGTCTGGAACCGCCCTCCGCCTACGAGGAGGAGTTCGGGTGGGTGGTCGCCGCACTGGAGTCCCAGGTGGCCCGATAATCTGACCTGCGTCAGTAAGACGCACAGTACGAGACGAGGGGCGGACCGGTGGCGGACATCGAGGAAGCGCGCAAGCAGTTCGAGCGGATCGACACGGACGGGGACGGGTTCATCACCGCTGCCGAGTTCAAGGCCGCCCTGGCGCAGGGCGGTGACTGGAACGTCACCGAGGCGGTCGCCGAGGCCGTGATCGGATCCCGGGACCTGAACGGCGACAAGATGCTGTCCTTCGACGAGTTCTGGGTGCACCTGAACAAGTAGGCGCGGGCCGGGAGCGGGCCGGGGCTAGGCGTCCTCGGCCCACTCCTTCAGCGCCGACCTGCTGGAGAAGTCCGCGACGTTCTTGTCCAGCGGGTCGTCGGTGTACTGGTGGAAGCGCCACTTCGCCTGGATGCGGGGCTTCCCGGCGGTGACGTAGTCGGCGATCCAGAGGCCGTCGCCGTCGTAGGACGTCGTGTCGACGTTCAGCCAGAAATCCCGATTACAGTAAAGAATCACCCTGTGGTGCGGGCGTAGCTCCTTCACCTTCTTGATGAAGCGGTCCTTCTCCGCGTTGCTCGCCCGTGTTCCCCCGCCCGTCGTCTCCCAGTCGACCGCGAGGATGTCACCCCGCTTCTCCGGGGTCCGGCTCACGAAGTGCTCCGCCTGGGCCATGAGGTCGCCCGGCCAGAGGAAGTGGTAGAAACCGACGACCAGGTCGGCGTCGCGGGCCCGCTTCGTCTGGGCCGAGAGCTTGGGGTTGGTGTACGAACGGCCCTCCGTCGCCTTGACGAAGACGAAGGACAGGCCGTCGGTGTCGTACGAGGACGGCTGGTACGCACTCACGTCGATGCCGCGCAGCATGGGGCTCCCTGAGGTGCCGGTGGGGGGAGGGGAGTCGGATCATTCCTTCCCCACCGTGACAGGGGTGACCCGTCCGGCAGGCGGAAAGTCCGGTCCCGGCGGTCACTGACGCCCCTGGTGTCACTCCTGCGTCGCTTTCCCGTCATGTTCCGCTCACTTCGCACAGATGAACTAGCCGGAGAAGTGGCGTGAGTTGACGACCGATGAGAGCGCGGAGAGACGACATGGCCGAACCGGCTGAGGTGGTGACGTTACCCGCGCCGATCGACACGCTCCTCGCCGCCGCCGTCGCCCGGCGCTTCTACCTGGAGCACCGGTCGAAGGTGGAGATCGCCAAGGAGCTCGGCATCAGCCGGTTCAAGGTGGCCCGCCTCCTCGACGCGGCCGTGGCCCACGACATCGTGCGGATCGACATCACCGTCCCGGCCGAGATCGACGTCCCGCTCGGACGGGCGCTGACCGAGCGGTTCGGACTCCGGCACGGCATCGTTGTCAACCTGGGCCGCGGCGAGGGCGGTACGGCGGCGGCGGACCAGCGGCAGAGCGGACGCTGGCTCGGCACGGCGGCGGCCCGGCTGATCTCGGAGATCGCCGAGGAGGGCGACGTCCTCGGACTGGACGGCAGCCACGCGGTGGACGCGCTCAGCGAGGCGGTCACCCGGCTGCCGCTGTGCGACGTGGTCCAGCTGACCGGGGTGCACGGGCGGGACCTCGCCCATGACGCCGCGATCACCGCGGTCCGCCGTACGGCCGCGGCGGGCGGGGGCAGGGCGTTCCCGCTCCACACCCCGTTCCTGCTGCCCGACGCGGTGACGGCCGCCGTCCTGCGCAGCCAGCCCGCCACCGCCGAGACGCTGGACCGGTTCGGCCTGGTCACCAAGGCCGTCGTCGGCATCGCGGCGTGGGACGCACCGCACTCCACGGTGTACGACGCCCTGTCCGAGCGGGAGCGGGAGACGCTCCGGGAGGCGGGAGCGTGCGCCGAGGTGGCCGGCCATGTCCTGGACGCCGCGGGCCGGGTGATCCCCACCGAGCTGAACGCCCGCACGATCGCCGTCAGCGCCGACGAACTCCGTGGCGTCACCGAGCTGATCGGCGTCACGGCCGGTGGACGCGGCACCGGGGCGGCCCGCGCCGTACTGAGCTCCGGACTGCTCACCGGAGTCGTCACGGACGCCACGACCGCGCGCCGCCTCCTCTGGCACGACGACCCGGACGACCCGGCGCGGACCGCACCCGCACCGTCGTCCCGATCCACCGAATGAGGACAGCGATGAGCCAGCAGGACGAGGCGCTTCCGCCCGTTCCGGACGACATCCGCGAGGCGGGCCGCCTCGCCCCGGACCACTGGCTGGGGGTGGTCGACCCGATGTGGTCCGGGGAGGGGAAGCCCCCGGAGTGGGCGATGACCGGCCGGTGGCGGTCCGGACTCGACGGCGAGATCGTCGAGTGGGAGGACAACCCCGAGTACCGGCCGTCCCCGCGCGCGCTCGGCTGGCCCGAACCGGAGGACGAGGTGGACCGCGCCGTCCAGCTCGCGTCCACCGGATACGGGCCCGGCGAGGCGGTGCCGGCCGCGCTGGTGGGGCGCGAGGTGGCCGTGCTGACCGCGCCGGGCGGCGAGGGCCTGGTGAGTGCGGCGGCGGCGGACGGGACGCCGGTCGTGCCGGTGTTCACCTCGTCGGTGTTCCTGCACACGGCGGGGCGGTTCGCCTTCGAACTCGTCGGCGTCGACGACCTGGTGACGCGCGTCCCCGAGGGGCACGTGCTGTATCTGAACCCCTCGGCCGCGGTGAGCATGCTGCTGGACCCCGACGCCGTACGCGACGCGGTCCGAGGCGGTGCGGGGGAGCGGCCCGCCGCCACCGCCGTCGGGCGCACGGCGCCGGTGGTCACCGAGGCCGTTCACCCGGTCCGGGGGACGGACGCGTGAGCCGCTGGTCGTCCGTGATGCCGGGCCGGGGACGCAGGTCCGGTTCCGGCCGGGGCCGCGGCGGTACGGCGGGCCCGGCCGGCGGTGCGAACGGCACCGGGAACCGGGGCGCCGGTGGGCCCCCGGTCGAGGACGTCGACGGTGTGCTGCTGGTGCGCTCGGTCGAGGACGACTCGTTCCCGCTGGACGTCGTCGCCGAGGTGGCGGGCGCCGTCGGGCGGGAGGAGGACGTCGTCACGGTGATCGTGGGCTCCGCCGCCGGGGGCGGGGCGCCCGACGCCGACCACTGGGCACGGCTGGGCGCGCTCCTCGACTCCCTCCGCGCGCGGGGCACCGACCGGGTCCGGCTCGTCATGTCCGGCGCCGGTGACGACCGGCCGGACCGGCCCAGCGTCGCCCGCAGGATCGCGGACGCCTGGGAACTGGAGGTGACGGCTCCGGACGGGGCCGTCCTGATCACGCCCGGGGGCACGCTCTTCGTCCACGGCGACTCCCGCCCCGGCCGTGCCTGGTGGCGGTTCGCGCCCGGTGCGGAGCCCCGGAAGGTGGGCCGGCGGGCGCCGGCCCCCGCCTGGGAGGAGGCGCTGGACGGGGTGCCCGCGCGCACGGCCGGCGGCTGTGTCGTGGACCGTGTCCCGGCGGGCGTGGTGATCCGCCCGGCCGAGGCACCCGGGCCCGCCCCCGACGACCTGTGCTTCTCCGTGCCCGTCGACTTCGAACGGCTGACGGTGCTGGTCGGTGCCCCGCAGGCGGAGGACGTCGGCGCCGACGAGGTGGCCGCCGTGCTCGCGGGGCTGCCGGAGGCGGAGCGCGCCCGCGCCCGGCTCGCGCCCGGCGGCCGGCGCGACCTGCTGCGGCTCGGGCAGTCGGTCGCCGACCTGCTGGGCACCGAGGTGGAGGTGCTCACCGGCCTGCCGCTGCTCGACGACCACGCACCGCCCGGAACCCCTCCCCGGCCCACGCTGGTCGGGCTGGACGGGAGGCCGAGCTGGCGGCCGTTCGTGTCGTCCGTGGTCTGCGGACCGGTCGACGCCGAGGGGCGGGCTCCCGTGCCCAGGCCGGTGGAGATCCACCCGCCCGACTGGATCCTCGGCGGCGGCGAACGGGGGACGGTACGGCTGACGGACCACTGGCAGGCGACGGTGACCCGGGCCGGCCTCGCCCTGTGGGCACCGGACGGACCCCGCCCGGGGCCGCTCGGACCGGCCGTCGACCCGGAGGCGTGCGCCATCGAACTGGGCATGCCGGGACAGCCGCTGGACGACTCCCTGCTGCCCGCGCTGTCCCGCCTCGTGCGCGGCCTCGGCACCGACGTCCGCGCCCGCACCACCCTGCTGGTCCGCGGCAGACTCCTGGCGGGCGACGGCGCCCTCCGCCGCCTGGCCGCCGAACACGGCATACCCGGCATCCGCTACGTCACCGCCGCCCGGCCCGCGTGGTCCGGCACGGCGGCCGGCCGGCCGGGGACGGTAGCGGGGCCCGGCCGTGTCCCCCCGCCCGGACGGGGGGCCCACGGGCCCGGACCGGCCGCCGCGCTGCCCGCGGCCGGACCCGGTACGGGCGTCGTCGGCCCGTCGGCCGCCAGGCCCGGTCAGGTCCTGCCGACCGTCTCCCACGGTCCCGGTGCAGCCCCTGCCCCGCCTGCCGCCGGTACGGGCCGCGGGCCCGGCAGGGCTGTGCCGCCCGGTGCGCCGGGCCAGGGGGCCGACCGGGCCGTCGCCGGCCCGCGGGTCGGAGAGATCGGTGGGGCTGCGGCGCCTGGTGGGGCTGCGGTACCCGGTGGGGCGGTCCGTGGATCGGGTGCGACTCCTGCCGTCCCCGGCGCCCTGCCTGCCATCGGGGTGGGTCGTGGGCCCGGCAGGGCTGTGCCGCCCGGTGCGCCGGGCCGGGAGCCCGGCACGGGCGCCGGTGGTCCGTCGGCCACCGGGTCCGGTGAGGCGTCGTCGGCTGGTGCGTCGGGCCGGGGGCCCGGCCGGGCTGTTGCCGGCCCGCGGGCCGGCGAGGCCGGTGCGGCTGTGAGTGGTCCGCCGGCCGCTGGGACCGGTGCCGGGGTGGCCCGACCCGACGGTGTGGCCGCCACCGATCCGCAGGCTGCCGAGCCCGGGGTACCGGTGCCCCCGCCTGCCCCGTCCCCGGATGGCCCCCGGGGCGGTGGGGCCGAGGAAGTGAACGGGCCTTCGGCCGCCGGGGCCGGTGCGTCCCCGGATGTCCACGTCGATGCCGAGGCTCCCGGCCGGCTGGTCGCCGGTGCCGGGGGAGCGGCGGGGGCACCGGGAGCCCTGCGGGAGGGCGAGCACGTTCCGTCGTCGGATTCCCCTCCGGTCGGCGGTGTCGCCGGTGCCGGGGGAGAGGCGGGGACGCCGCCGGGAGTCCTCCGTGGGGGCGGGTCCACTCCGTCGCCGGGTTCCCCTCCGGTCGCCGGTGCCGGGGGAGAGGCGGGGACGCCGCCGGGGACCTCGTCGGAGGACGCCGGACCGGAGGAAGCGGAGCCCGGGGTGTCCGTGCCCGCCGCGTCCTCGGACCCCCGTCCGAAGGAGCGGCCCGCCGCGTCGCCGGAGACCGGAGCCGGCGTCGGGGGCGAGCGGAGGGCTTCCGGGCCCGGTGCCGCGCCGGACGGCGGGGCGGGTCCGGGGGCCGCGGGGCCTTTGTCCGCCTCCTCGGCCGGGGCGCGCCCCGGAGCCGACGGTGTCGTCGGCGGGGCGGGGCACGCCGGCGGTGAGCGGGGCGGTCCGGGGCCGGCCGGCGGTCGGGCCGTACGTGCCGAGGCGCCGGCGGGACCGCCGCGCCGTGCCGGGGAAGCGTCCGCGCCGCGCCGCGCCGCCCTTCCGTTCGTGCCCGGACATGTCAGCGGGCCCGCCGAGCGTGCCGCGTTCCGGGATGCCGCGGCCGGTGCCTGGGAGGGGCACGCCGCCGCCGTGTCGCGGGTGCTCACCCGGATGCCCGCCCTGCGCGGTCACGAACTGGAGACCGCGCGGACCGACCTCATCGCCGCGCACGCCTACCTCACCGCCGAGGAAGGGCCCCTGCACCACCGCGAGTTGATCCGGGACCTGCACACCGGCGAGGGGCGCCTGCTGCCCTACGCCGGGTGTCTCGCGTCCGCTCTGCGCCGGCTGCCCTCCTACCGGGGCGTGGCCCTGCGCGGCGGGGACGCCGACGGCCCCGAACCGGCGGTCGGCACGCTGCTGCACGACCCCGCCCCGGTCAGCGCCCTGGCCGGAGCCTCGGCGCTCCCCGCCGGGGCCCCCGTGCGCTACGCGGTCTGGTCCGTCACCGGACGCAAGGTACGGCAACTGATCGACCGGCCGGGCGGGCCCCCGGAGGCGTACGAGGAGATCGTCTTCGTGCCAGGGACCGGCTTCCGGGTGCTGGGGGTACGGGCCGTGCCCGCGGGCCCCTCCGTCGTACTGCTGCGCGAGCTCCCCGGGAACGCGACCGCCTACATGGACGGGTCGGAGGAACTGAGCGGGCTGGACCTCAAGGCCCTCACGCACCTCGAGGAGGCGCTGGCCAAGGGCTTCCGCCACGGCGACGACCCGCAGTGGCCGGACCGCTGTTCCGGGCCCGTGGGCCAGGACGGATAGCGAGCGGGGGCGCCGCACGACCACCCATCACCCCACAGTCCACACAGATCGAGGAGAACGATGGCAAGTCAGAAGAAACCGCCCGCTCCCGACGGGCCTGACGGGCCCGACAGCACGGGGGACCCGGGCGGCTCGTCCGTCCGCAGGGCCGTCTCCCTCGGGTCGGCGGCGGCCGACCCCGGCCCGATGCTGGCACCGGCCGCACGGCGTACGGCCGCACCGGAACCCGGCGAGGGCGGCACCGGGGGAACCGGGGAAGCGGCGGAGACGGCCCGGCCGGCCCCGGACACCGCCGAGAGCGGGGCCGCCCCCGCGCCGGCCGCCACCACCGGGGAACCGGCCGCGACGGCCACCGCGTCCGCCTCGCGGGAGCGGCCGGAAGCGGAGAGCGGGAGCGCCGCCGAGCCGGCCGCCGCAGCCGACGAGGCCGCCGGAGTGGGCGGAGTGGGCGGGGTGGGCGGAACCGCCGCCGCTGCCGCCGGTGCGGACGGGCCGCCGTCCGGGAACCCGAAGAAACCCCTGCTCGCCGCCGCCGGCATCGCGGGCGTCGTCCTCCTCGCCGTGCCGCTGCTGATCTGGGCCACGGACGACTCGCGGCAGAAGAAGGACAACGTGGCGGTGGCCGCCGGGTCCGACACCCTGCTGGAGGAGGACTCCCTGGAGGTGCCGAAGGGCGACTACGCCGCGGCGGAGCCCACACCGGAGCCGTCGACCGAGAAGCCGTCCGCCAAGCCGAGCCCCGTCGTCAAGAAGCCCGTCCCCCCGGTGACGAGTTCGGCCCCCGCCCCGGTCGGCGAGTCGCCCAAGGCGACGACGAAGAAGGCGGAGACCCGGACCGAGAAGCGCGAGGCCCCCGAGGTCCCGCCGAACACCGCCGCCTACGCCGTTCAGCGGCTGGCCGCCTCGGATCCCGGCCGGCACATCTGCTACCGGGTCCACAGGAAGGGCGCCGGCTGGACGATCCCGAGGTGCGACGGGGCCATGTCGGGCCAGGGGCTGCCGATCACTGCCATCAACATCGCGGTGGTCGGGGTCGAGAGCGTGTCCGCCAACGAGTTCGTCCAGAAGGACGGCTGGACGACCGCGTGGTCGAGCGCGGCCGACGCGACGGACCTGACGCTGGGCAGCGCGGCCTCGAACGCGCCGAACCTCAGCGGCTACGCCATCGGCGTCGAGGACGGCAACGTCTGCCACCACCACAAGCTCGGCGGGCACGACTGGGGCGCCTACATGTGCGAGTCGTCCGAGGGCTGGAGATTCGGCGGGTCGCTGGAGCCGCGGATGTGGCTGGAGTCCGTCAAGTTCAACGTCTGAGGGGCGCGACAGCGCGGCGGACGCCCGCCGGCACCGGCCGGCGGGCGTCCGTCTTCAGTGCGTCACAGCGCGGCTTCCCGCCGTGCCGGCGGCAGGTCCTCAGGCAGCAGCGTCGTGAGGTCGGCGAGACTGGGAGAGGCCAGCCCGCCCAGCCGGCGGGCCTGGCTCGTCATCATCGTCTCCAGCAGCTGCCGGGCGAGCCGCGCGTTGCCGAAGGACCGGTCGCGCGGGATGGCGTCCACATGGGCGCGCAGCGCCTCGACGGTGGCGTCGGCGCACTCGTACCCGGAGGCGGCGGCATGCCGGGACACGATGGTGACCAGCTCGTCGGTGCTGTAGTCCTCGAACGTCACGAACTTGGAGAACCGGGACGTCAGACCGGGGTTGGAGGCGAGGAAGCGCCCCATCTCCTCGGTGTATCCGGCGACGACGACCACGATCTCGTCGCGGTGGTCCTCCATCAGCTTCAGCAGGGTGTCGACGGCCTCGCGGCCGAAGTCGTTGGACGATCCCTCGGGGGTCAGGGTGTAGGCCTCGTCGATGAAGAGCACCCCGCCCAGCGCGCTGGTGAAGACGTCCTTGGTGCGCTGGGCGGTGTGGCCGACGTACTGGCCCACCAGGTCCGCCCGCGCCACCTCCACCAGGGAGTCGCGGGGGAGCACCCCCAGCGAGTGCAGGAGCCTGGCGTACAGCCGGGCGACGGTGGTCTTGCCGGTGCCGGGCGGCCCGCTGAAGACCAGGTGGTTGCTGATCCGGGGGGCGGGCAGCCCGGCGGCGATCCGCTGCCGGGCGTTGGTCAGCAGGCTCACCAGGTCGGCGACCTCCCGCTTCACGGCGGCGAGTCCCACCATGGCGGTGAGTTCGGCCATCGGGTCGGATGGGGCTTCGGCGTCCTGCGCCGTGCCGTCTCCGCCGGCGCCGACGGCCGCCGCCTCCGCGTCGCCGACGTCCTGCGGAAGCAGCAGCGTCAGGTCGTTCTCCGCCGGGTCGGTCATGGCCGCGAGCCGGAACGCCTGCCGGTCCACCATGTCCTCGAACACGCCGCGGGCCGCGCGGCCGTTGCCGAAGGTCGCGTCGCGGGTCATCTGCTCGAAGCGTACGGCGAGGGCCTCCCGGGTCAGCGGCCCGAGCTCGAACTGGTGGCGTCGGCAGAGGCTCTCGGTGATCGTCACCAGTTCCTCCACCGCGTAGTTGCCGAACTCGATGGTGCGGGTGAACCGGGAGGCGAGACCGGGGTTGGCGGTCAGGAACGACTCCATCTGCTCGGAGTAGCCGGCCGCCACCACGACCACGTCGTCGCGGTGGTCCTCCATCAGCTTCAGCAGGGTGTCGACGGCCTCGCGGCCGAAGTCGTTGGACGTTCCCTCGACGGTGAGCGTGTAGGCCTCGTCGATGAACAGCACGCCGCCCAGCGCGCTGTTGAACGCCTCGGTGGTCTTGATGGCCGTACCGCCGATGACCTGCGCGACGAGGTCGGCGCGGGCGACCTCGACCAGGTGTCCGCTCCTGAGCACGCCCAGGTCCGCGAGGATGCTGCCGTAGAGGCGGGCGACGGTGGTCTTGCCGGTGCCGGGCGGTCCCGCGAAGATCAGGTGCCGGCTCATCGACGGGACCGGCATGCCGAGCCGGCGCCGGCGCTCCGCGAGCTGGTTCAGGTTGACCAGCGTGCTCACCTGGTGCTTGACGTTCTCCAGGCCGACGAGCGACTCCAGTTCGGCCAGCGGGCCCTCGGGCTCCGGCTCCTTGCCGGGCCCGCCCGGTGCGCCGTCCTCGCCGCCCGTCCCGGCCGACTCGCCCCAGCTGTCCGGCAGTCCGTTGTCCGCGCTGGTCAGCAGCTCGACCGTGAGCCGCTCGCTCGCGCGGCTCTGGCGCAGTCCCGCGCCCCGGTTGTCGCGTACGACGCACCGGGTGACGTCGACCGGCTCGGCGCTGTCGATCCGTACGCCGTCGCCCGTGCTCCCGGTGACCTCACAGGCGTTGAGGACGGCCCGGCCGCCGCGCGACACCTGGACGCCGTGGGCCTTCGAGCCGTGCACCCGGACCCGCTCCAGGGTGATCTCCGCGCCGTCCCGCACCCCGACCCCGGCGTCGGCGCTGTCGCCGATCTCGCAGTCCCGCAGGGTGCCCCGGCCGCGTTCGCCGACGAGCAGGCCCGAGCGGGCGGCGGAGGTGAGGACGGTGTCGCTGATCTCGGGGTCCGAGTCGTCGTCGATGCTCAGCGCGCAGCCGCCGGCGGACTCGATCTCGCAGTGCTCGAGCCGGCCGCGGGCGTCGTCGGTGAACTCGACGCCGTGGCCGCCGGAACCGGTGACCTTGGCGTGGCGCAGCAGGGGGTTGGCGGCGGAGCGCACCGAGATGCCGACGCCGGCCGCGTCCAGGACCTCCAGGTGCTCGAACTCGGCCGTGGAGTCGTCCCAGAGCTGCACCGCCCCGCCGGTGTCGGCGCAGTCGCTCACCACGGTGTCCCGCAGCAGCGGGGCGCCGCCCTCGACGACCCGTACGGCGGCCTCGGTGGAGCCGTGGAACGAGCAGCCCTCCAGGGTTCCGCGCGAGCGGTCCAGGACGAGCAGCCCGCTGGTCTTGGTGCGCCGGGTGACACAGCCGCGCAGCACCGGGTCGGCCCCGCCGGAGATGACGACGCCGCTCTGCGCGATCGACTCGAAGGAGGTCTCCTCGATCTCCGGGCGGGACATGCTGGTCACCAGCAGGCCCACCGAGGTGTGGTGCACGGCGCACCGCAGCACGCGCGTCGAGCTGTGGCCCTCCAGGGCGATGGCCGGCTTGTCGGTGCCGGAGATGTCGCAGCCCTCCACGGTGCCGCGGGCCTCGCCGCTCGCCAGGATGCCGTTGGCCCGCGCGCCCCGGATGCGGCAGTCGCGGACGAGGGGTCCGGCACTCTCGCCGATCACCACCGCGGAGGTGCCGAAGTTCTCGAACACGCAGTCCTCGACGATGCTCTCGGACTCCGAGGAGTCGACGAGGCCGGCGCCGCCGGGGTTGCCGATCCGGCAGCCGCGGGCGGCCAGCGAGCCCTTGCCGCGGACCAGCAGCGCCGTCCATCCGGAGCCGGTCACGGTGCAGTCGTCGAGGGCGGCCTGGCCGGCCGGTACGTCCACGACCGCGGCCTCCTTGTCGCGGCCCCGGAGGGTCAGGGCGCTGAGCATCACGGCGTCGGCCATGAGGGTGACGGCGGTGCCGTCCCGCGGGCAGAGCTCCACGGTGCCCGGTTCGCCCTCGCCGACGATCGTCACCCGGTGCCGGATGACGAGGTTCTCGGCGTAGCGGCCGGGACGGACCCGGATCACCGCCCCGGTACGGGCCTGGGCCAGTGCCTCACCGATCGTCTGGAAGCCGTCCGACCGTTCCGGGCCGACCGTGAGTATTTGCCGTGCCACGCCTCGAACCTCCTTGTGCTGTTGCCTAGTTGGCGTTGTGCGCCGTACATCTTGTGTGCATATCATGCGGCTCATGCGGAATGTCATGAGACGTCGGGGGGCGGGCCTCGTACTGGCGGTCGCCGTGGTCCTGCCGGTCACGGGCGGGCCGGCCCTCGCCCTCCCCGCCGCGCCGTCGGCGAGCTCCGGTGCCGACGATCCGGGGGCCACGCTGCTGCCCCCGCTGCCCGTCCGGCTCGGCGAGGGCAACCCGTGCACCGGGGCCTCGGAGCAGACGGCCACCGGGGCGGCGTGGTCGCAGACGGCGCTCGGGCTGTCCCGGGCCCAGCGGATCTCCCGCGGCGGCGGGGTGACCGTCGCGGTGGTCGACAGCGGGGTCGCCACCGGTGTCCCCAGCCTGTCCGGCAGGGTGGAGTCCCTCGACGGGGCGGCGAAGGACTGCGTGGGCCACGGCACGTTCGCCGCCGGCCTGATCGCCGCCGCACCGGAGAAGGGCAGCGGCATCACCGGGGTCGCCCCGCAGGCGGAGATCCTCGCCCTGTCCGGCACCGACGACCGGGGAGTGCCCTCCGTGGAACGCGTGGCCGCCGGCATACGGACGGCGGCGGACCGCGGCGCACAGGTCATCTACGTCGGCCAGGTCCTGCGCACCGGCAGGGCCGAACTCACCGCGGCCGTCGCCTACGCCACCCGGCGCGACGCGCTGGTCGTCGCCCCGGCCGCTCCCGACGCCGTGGCCCGCGAGGAGCAGGGGCCCGACGGCGAGATGCCCGAGGGGCCGTACTGGCCGGCCGCCGCACCCGGCGCGCTCGCCGTCGTGGACTTCGGCCCCGGCGGCGTACGGCAGAAGAACGCGCCGCCCGCTTACGAGCCCGACCTGTCCGCGCCCGGCAGCGAGATGGTCAGCGTCGGTCCGGAGGGTTCCGGCCACTACATCGGGTCCGGCGCCTCGCTGGCCGCGGCGGGCGTCGCCGGCGCCGCCGCCCTCGTCCGCGCCTACCACCCCGACCTCGAGGCGGCCGAGGTCACCCGCCGCCTCCTCGGCACCGCCTACCCCTCGGACACCCCCCGCCTGGACCCGTACGCCGCCCTGTCCCTGGTCCAGGACCACACGAAGCCCTCCGTACGGACCCCCGCCCCCGCACAGATGCCACCCCCCGCCGATCCCACCCCCCACAACCGCTCCCTGACGATCGCGGCCGTGGGCCTGACCACGGTCCTCCTCCTGGCGGCCCTGGCCGCGGTCGTCCCCCGAGGCCGCACCCGTAACTGGCGCCCACCGACCGGCCGTTAGCCACGTTCCCACGACCGGTCGCGCCGCCACCCCGCGGCCCGCGGGCAGCCGCGCCGCCCCTCTGCGATCCGCGACCGGTCGCGCCGCCACCCCGCGGCCCGCGGGCAGCCGCGCCGCCCCTCTGCGATCCGCGACCGGTCGTGCCGCCACCCCGCGGTCCGCGACCGGTCGTGCCGCCACCCCGCGGTCCGCGACCGGTCGTGCCGCCACCCCGCGCTCCGCGGGTAGTCGTGCCGCCACCCCGCGCTCCGCGGGTAGTCGTGCCGCTGGGGCGGCACGGGTGGGCGCGACGGCACCCCGCCCACGCCGGGCCGCGCGACCACCCCCCGCCCCACCCCGACACGGCGCATCCCGCAAACCCCGCCTCACGACCCGCCCCCCACAAGCCCCGTCTGCACCTGCAAGGTCTTCCGCCGGGCGATCCGGACCGCCCGCCCCGGAATCAGCTCCCGCCCCTTCACGCTCCCGAACAGATATCCCTCACTGGGCGGACACGACATCAGCAACCCCGGCGTGTTCACCTCCTGCAACCGCCGCAGCAACGACTCGTTCAGCCCCCGTCCGGCCCCCGCCGAGGACCGCGCCACCACCAGGTGCAACCCCACCTCGTGCCCCAGCGCCAGATGGTCGAGGAGCGGAGCGAACGGCTGCGTCATCGGCCCGCCGCCCACCATGTCGTAGTCGTCGACCAGGATGAACAGCCGAGGCCCCTGCCACCAGTCGCACAACCGCATCCGCGACGGCGCGATGTCCTCCCCCGGCACCCGCTGCTTGACCGCCCGCGCCGCCCCGTCCACCAGGTCCCGCAGCATGTCCAGCGACACGGCGTGCCCGAGCCGGTACGCCTCGGGCACGCTCTCCACCAGCTCCCGCCGGTAGTCCACCGTCATGATCCGCGCCTCGGCCGGCGTGTACCGCTCGGTGATGCCCCGCGCGACCAGCTTCAGCAGGTTCGTCTTGCCGCTCTCCGTGTCGCCCACCACGATCAGATGCGGGTTCTCGGCGAAGTCGTGCCACACCGGAGCCAGTTCGTTCTCGTCCAGGCCGATCGCGATCCGCAGCCCGTTCTCGCCCTCCGGCTCCGGCAGCTCCTCCACCGGCAGCGTCGAAGGCAGCATCCGCACCCGTGGCGCGGTGGGCCCCGTCCAGTTCTCGCCGATCGCGGCGACCAGCCCCGCGACCCCGTCCGCGAGGTCGTCGGCGTCCTCGACCCCGTCGACGCGCGGCAGCGCCGACAGGTAGTGCAGCTTGTCCGAGGTCAGCCCCCGCCCCGCGCTGCGCGGGATCGTCGCCGCCTTCCGGGAGTCGATCTGGGAGTCCATCGGATCACCCATCCGCAGCTCCAGCCGGGTCCCGGTCTGGTCGCGCACCGACGACGACAGCTCCACCCAGCGGGCGGTGGTGACGATCAGGTGGACGCCGTAGTTGAGCCCGCGGGCGGCCAGCGCGTTGAAGGTGGGGATGTGCCGGTCGAAGTCCTGGCGCACGGTCGCCCAGCCGTCGATGACCAGGAAGACGTCCCCGTGCGGCTCGTCGGCGAACTCGCCCGCCGCGCGCCGCTTGCGGTAGGTCGCCATGGAGTCGACGCCGTGCTCCAGGAAGAACCGCTCCCGCCGGGCGAGCAGCGTGGTGACCTCCGCGATCGTACGGCCCACCCGCTCGGTGTCCACCCGCGCCGCGACCCCGCTCATATGGGGCAGCTCGTCCAGTGAGGCCAGCGTGCCGCCGCCGAAGTCGAGACAGTAGAACTGCACTTCGCGCGGGGTGTGGGTGAGGGCCAGCGCGGTGATGAGGGTCCGCAGCAGCGTGCTCTTGCCGCTCTGCGGCCCCCCGGCGATGGCCACGTGGCCCCCGGCCGCCGACAGGTCCACGGTCAGCAGGTCGCGCAACTGGTCGAAGGGCCGGTCGACCACACCCACCGGCACGGTGAGCCGCCCCCGCAGCGGCCAGTCGGCCGTGGTCAGACCGTACCGCGGGTCGGGGGAGAGCGGGGGCAGGATCTGGTCCAGGGTGGCCGGCCGGCCCAGCGGCGGCAGCCACACCTGGTGGGCGGGCGGCCCCGCCCCGCGCAGCCGGTCGAGCGCCACCGACAGCAGCGTCTCCCCGCCGCCGTCCCCCTCGCCCTCCGGTTCGGGCCCGGTCCCGTCGGGCTCGCCCGCCGGGTCCGGGTCCGCGGGGGCGCGCGGCACCACCCACTCCGCCGTCCACGGCACCACCTGACGCGCCACCTGCGCCTGTACGACGGCCCGCCGCCGCTGGTACGGCCCCGAGACGTACGCGGCCCGGAACCGGGTCAGCGCGTCGACACCGCTCTTGAGGAACCCGGCACCCGGCTGCGCGGGCAGCTCGTAGGCGTCCGGCACACCGAGCACGCCCCGGCTCTCCATCGCGGAGAACGTCCGCAGACCGATCCGGTACGACAGATGGCTCTCCAGCTGGTGCATACGGCCCTCGTCCAGCCGCTGCGAGGCCAGCAGCAGATGGACCCCGAGACTGCGCCCGAGCCGGCCGATCATCACGAACAGCTCCATGAAGTCGCGGTGCGAGGACAGCAGTTCGCTGAACTCGTCGACCACCACGAACAGGCTGGGCAGCGGCTGCAGCGGCGTCCCGGACTGCCGCGCCTTCTCGTACTCCAGCGCGGAGGTGTAGTTCCCGGCGGCGCGCAGCAGCTCCTGCCGCCGGATCAGCTCCCCGTGCAGGGCGTCCTGCATCCGGGCGACCAGCGCCACCTCGTCGGCGAGGTTGGTGATGACCGCCGAGGTGTGCGGGAGTTCGTCGAGGCCGAGGAAGGTGGCGCCGCCCTTGAAGTCGACGAGGACGAAGTTCAGCGTCTCGGAGGAGTTGGTCAGCGCCAGCCCCAGCACCAGTGTGCGCAGCAGCTCGCTCTTGCCGGAGCCGGTCGCGCCGATCAGCATGCCGTGCGGCCCCGTACCGCCCTGCGCGGACTCCTTGATGTCCAGCTCCACGGGCCTGCCCTCACCGCTCACCGCGATCGGCACCCGCAGCCGGGCACTGCCGGTCGCCTTCTCCCACAGCGTGGCCGGCTCGTGCCGGTGCAGATCGGGGATGTTCAGCAGCGAGGTCAGCTCGACGTCGTTGGCGAGCGGCTTGGAGTCGTCGCCGCCCACGCTCATCCGGTACGGCGCCAGCAGCCGGGCGAGCGCGAGGGCGCCCACCGTGCCCAGCCGGTCGGGCCGGCCGAGCACCGTCGACTGCTCCTTGCGGTCGCGGTCGGTGCGCACCAGCGCGACACCGCCCTCGTCCACCTCCAGGCGCAGCGTGGTCCGTCCGGGCTTCCACGCGAGCGCACCGGTGAGGTCGAGCACCACCGCGTTGCGGAACCCGTGCCCGTCGAAGCGGTGCCCGGCCGGCACCGTGCAGCCGTCGATCACGACGACCGTGTACGGCTCCTCACGTCCCGGAACCGCGTCGGGGTCGGCGCCCGGCCGCTCCAGGAACTCCGCGCCGAGCAGGTTCTCCAGCTCGGTGAAGGCCGAGGCGATCAGACGGGCCGGTCCGGCGCCGTCCTCGTCGTGCCGGTGCAGGCTGTGCGGCAGCCACTTCGCCCACTCCCACTCCGCACGCCGCTCGTCCGAGACGCACAGCGCGATCCACAGGTCGTCGGGGGAGTGGAACACCGCCAACTGCGCGAGCAGGGCCCGCACCTGGGCCCGTATCCGCTCCTCGTCCCCGCGGAACAGCACCTTCGACCAGGCCCGCAGATAGATCGCGATGGGCTGGTCGCGGACGGTGGAGTAGGCGCGGGTGAAGCTGCGCAGCGCGTGCGCGCTCAGCGGCTCCAGGTCCTCGACGGGCTTGGTCGACAGCGGTGTCAGCTTCATCGCCAGCCGCTGGTCGCCCACGCCCATCCGCACCTCGGCGAAGTCCTCGTCCGACGACCGGCGTTCCCACAGCCGGGTGCTGCGCACCAGCGACGACAGCGCGTCGGGCTCCGGGTGGCGCCAGGCGAGGGCGCGCTGCTGCTCGACGATGGACGTCCGCACCATGCGCCGGGTCTGCCGCAGGTACCGCAGGTAGTCGCGGCGCTCGCCCTTCATCCGCTGCTTGCGCTCGCCGTTGCGCCGCATCACCTGACCGAGCATCATGCCCGCCGACGCGATCACCATCACACCGAGCGCGATGTAGATGAATCCGCCGCTGCTCTGGCTCATCCCCGGCCGCATGAACATCAGCATCATGGAGACCGACATCAGCGCCATCGGCAGATACGTCCACACCGCGGAACTGTCCGGCACGACTTCCGGAAGCGTGGGCGGCTCCTGAAGACTCAGTTCCCCCGACGGCATTTCCGGCCCTTTACGGCGGGCCGGGCGGCGGAACAGGATCACGCTCAACGAACGTCCTCCTCAACGATTTCGGAAGGAATTCCGGGGGAACCTCGCGGGAACGTCGCGAGTTTTTCCGTAAAGAGTTCAGAGTCCCGCGCGACGGCGTCGAGAAAATGGCCGTAAGGTGCCGTGACGCCGAACTCCCGGAGTGGTGTTGCGAAAAGCCCGGCGTACGGTCAAACTCGTCGGCGCATGCCCCGTCCGACTTTTCCGTCGCGTTCGGCGACCGACCGGTGTGCTGCCCTTGCCACTTCCAGCCACCGCGTATCCCGTGGTCCGCCAGAAAGTGTGAACTCCGAACCCATGACTGAGACTCAGACGGCAAGCCTGTGCCGCGTCACCGTACGTGCTCCGGCCAGGACCGTCGACCTGGCCGTGCCCTCCGACGTCCCTGTCGCCGACCTGCTGCCCACAGTGATCGGCTACGGAGGGGACGACCTGGAGGAAACCGGTCTGGAGCACGGAGGTTGGGTGCTCCAACGGCTCGGCGGTCCACCGCTCGACCCCGAGAGTACCTTGGACTCCCTCGGTCTGCGGGACGGAGAGGAGCTTTATCTGCGGCCGCGCACCGAGGCGCTGCCCGAGGTGCACATCGACGACCTGGTCGACGGCATCGCCGACGGCATGGGCCGCAGACCGCACGGCTGGAGCCCGGAGGCCGGGCGGCGCCTGCTGCGCGGACTGGCCGCGGCCACCCTCGCGCTGGGCATCGTGCTGCTGGCCGTGCCCGGCACGGCGGGCTGGATACGGGCGGTCGCCGCCTCGGCCGCCGGACTGCTGCTGATCGCCGGGGCGGGCTCCGCCTCCCGTGCCGTCGGGGACGCCGGAGCCGGCTCGGTGCTCGGCCTCATGGCGGCCCCCTACTTCGCCCTGGCGGGCTGGCTGCTGCCCGGCGGCGACCTGGGCGGCGCCGACGGCGAGGCCGTCCTCGGCGCACGGCTGCTGGCGGCGTCCGCGGCCGGCGGCGCGGGCACGATCCTCGCCCTGGCGGCGGTCGGCGTCTACCCGGCGCTGTTCATCGGCGCGGCCTGTGTCGCCGCGGCGGGCGCGCTCGGCGCCGCCCTGATCACCCTGGACCTGGCGCCGCAGCAGGCGGCCGGTGTGGTGGCCGTCGTGGTGGTGCTCTTCGGCGGGTTCGTCCCGTCGCTGTCGTTCCGGCTGGCCGGCATGCGGATGCCGCCCCTGCCGACCAACGTCCAGCAGTTGCAGCAGGGCATCGACCCGTACTCCTCCTCGGACGTCGACGCGCGCTCCGCGCTGGCGGACGGCTGGATGACCGCCCTCTACGGCGCCATCGGCCTGGTGTGCCTGCCCTGCCTGGCGGCGCTCATGGCCGCGCCGGGCCTCGCCGAGATCCTCACCGTCGTGGCCTTCTCCCTGCTCCTGCTGCTGCACAGCCGGGGACTGGGCAACGTCTGGCAGCGGCTGGCGCTGACCTGCGCCGGGGCCTGGGGCGTGGTCCTGCTGCTGTCCGTGTCCGCGCGCTCCCTCGCCCCGGCGGACCGGCTGACCCTGACGGCGGGGCTGATGGGGCTGGCCGCCGCGATCATCATCGCCTCGTGGACGGTGCCCGGACGGCGGCTCGTCCCGTACTGGGGGCGCGCGGCCGAGCTGCTGCACTCACTCGCCGCCCTCAGCATCCTGCCGCTGACGCTCTGGTCGATGGGCGTCTACGGCTGGCTCCGCGGCATCAACGGCTGACCCGGGAGACACGGCGACATGCACAGCAAGCGCGACCAAGTACAGGCGCATCTCTTCATCATGGGGCGGCTGGCCTCGGCCATGCTGCGCGCCGAGCCGGACTCCCCGGAGAGCCCGCTGGGCCGGACCAACCGCGGCGCCGCGATCGGCGTGATCATCGCCGTGCTGGTGTGCGCCGGCGCCTTCGTCTTCGGACTCATCAGGCCCGGCGGCAACGACTCGTGGCGCTCGGGGGAGAACCTGGTCGTCGACAAGGACACCGGCGCCCGTTACCTGTACCTGGACGGGCGGCTGCGCCCGGTGCGCAACTACGCGTCGGCCCGGCTGGTCACCGGCGGCGAGGTCGGCGTCACGACGGTGGGCACGTCCTCGCTGGCCGGCACCCCGCACGGAACGCCCATCGGCATCCCCGACGGGCCCGAGGCGCTGCCGGGCACGGGCGACCTGGACCGCACCCCGTGGCTGGTGTGTTCCGACGTCCTGCCGCGGACGACGGGCGTCGTCACGACGACCACGACACTCGCCCTCGGCACCGACGCCCCGCAGGACGTGCCCGGCGGCCGGCGACTGGGCGAGAACGAGGGCCTGCTGGTCACCGGCCCGGACGACACCACGTACCTGCTGTGGCAGGGCAGCCGGCTGCGCCTGGACGGGCGGGCGAAGGCGGCCGAGGCCCTCGGGTACGGCGACGTCACCCCGCGTCCCGTCTCCGCGGCGTTCCTCGACGCCTTCCCGCTGGGCCCCGACCTGGCCCCCGCCGACGTACCCGGCCGGGGCGAGAAGGGCCCCGAACTGGGCGGGCGGAGCACCAGGATCGGGCAGCTCTTCAAGGTCGACGTCCCCGGCTCCGCCACCCGCTACCACCTGCTCACGCGGGAGGGCCTCGTCCCCCTCACCGACACCGGCGCCACCCTCCTGCTGGGCGACCCGCGGACGCGTGAGAAGGCGTACGGCGGTGAGGCCGCGGCCGTGGTGACGCTCGGCGCGGACACCCTGGCCGGGCATCTCGCCCCCGACGCGCGGAGCTCGGGGACGGAGCGGCTGCCCGCGAAGCCGCCGCAGGCGGTCACCGTCGCCACCGGCTCCGTGTCCTGCGCGGAGGTCGACTCCGCGGACTCCGGTGTGCGGGTGGGCACTTCGGTGCTGCCCGGGAGCGCCCTGCCCCCGGCGGTGCAGGCGCCGGCGCCCGAGGTCGAACCGGGCTGCCTGAAGGTCGACTCCATCGCCGTACGAGCCGGAAAGGGCGCGCTGGTCAGAGCGTTGAGCGCGAGCGGCAGCGCACTGGGCGACACGACGTACCTGGTGACGGACGAGGGCGTGAAGTACCGGCTGCTGTCCCAGGAGGCGGTGAAGGCGCTGGGCTACGAGGGCGTCGAGGCGCGGACCATGCCGTCCCCGATGCTGGCCATGCTGCCCAGCGGCCCGGACCTGACCCCCGAGGCGGCGGCCGTGGGCGAGGCCCGGGTGACGCTGCGGTGCCCGCGGACATAGGGGGTGAGGGCCCCCGCCGGGAAGCGGCAGGCAGGGAAATTCTCGGCGTCCCGCGGTCACCTCACGTTCAGCCGGGCGCTCGGCGCCACCCCGACGAGCGGCGCGGATGCCCGATCTGTCCGGCCGGATCCATCGCTCCGCTCACTTGAGCGGCGCGAATTCCTGGACATTGCTCAATTGAGCTTTCGGGTAAGGGACTTCGCGGTTCCGCGGGCAATTGCCAAACAAGTTGCAGCCTGCATAGCATCTGGCCACCCCATGACCCCGGCGAGTCATTCGTGATCGCGGGGGCGCCCTGTCTGCCCACAGGGCGAAGCGGGGGCCGCAGACCGGTGAGTTTCGCCGAAAAGGGAGTTCTCTCATGGCCATGCAGCAGTCCGAGGAACGCGCGACCCGCAATGGGATCATGGCGCTGGAACAGGCTTTCACCGGTGTTCAGCGCTGCCAGCAGGACGTGCAGTCCACGTCGCACACGCTCGCCTCGAATTACGGGGGCGCGGACGGTGGAAAGTACAAGAAGTTGCTGGAGCAGTGGGACGAGCACGTCGACACGATCCTGATCAACCTGGACCGGATGGTCGACGAGCTCAACGGCACCCTCACGGAGCACGGGCTGGTGCAGGGATCCACCAGCGACGCGATCGACGCGGAGTACTCGCGCTCCACGCAGGTGTTCGACGAGCTCAACGGCACCAACACGTCGTCGAACTGACCCGGCGCACCCAGCAGACCCCAAGCCCTTCAACTCTCGTCGTTCCCCCGGTGAATCGAGGACTCCGATGGACTTCTCCGACGGCTACATCTACGTCGACTACAACCACGCCGAAGGCGCGGCGGACGACATGATCAGCCAGTCCCAATCGATCATGAGCATTCTGGCCAACCTGGAGATGGAACTGGCCGAACTCCGCAACAGCTGGATCGGTGACGACCGGGACGTCTACAGCGAGGTCCAGGCGAAGTGGGACAACGCTGTCGAGAACATCAAGACCCTGCTCGCCAACCACTCCGGTCTGCTCACCGAGATCTCCGGCAACTACCGCTACACGGAGCAGAACCTCTCGCAGCGGTGGGGCGACATCAGGATCGGCAGCCGCTGACGCCGGCCGGTGACGGAAGGGTGATCGCATGGCCGTCACGGTCCTCGACAGCACGTTCCTGAAGAACTTCATCAACAACCAGATCGACGGCTTCCGGACGACCCTGGAGAACATCCTCAAGGACAGTCCGACCGCCGGGCCGGCGATCACGTTCATCGCGGACAGCATCTCGACCACGACGATCGACTCCGCGAAGCCGCTCGTCATCGGCCTCATGGCCGGCGAGAACAGCGCGGTCGGCGGGGGCGCCCTGAACAAGGTCGTCCAGCAGGGCGCGGACGAGGTCGTGCGCATCCTGGAGGACCAGACGGTCCTCTTCGAGGACCTCGAACAGGCGTTGTGGGACACCATCGACGAACTGGCCAAGAGCCAGGGCAAGAATCTCGAGAACATCACCGCGGACGAGTTCATGGACATCTTCGAGGATGTCGACAGTGATCTCGACAATCCGGGCGGCAACCAACAGGAAGAGTAGCGGAGTTCGGCGATGGCCAACCCCGAGGACAACAACAACGACAACTGGAAGAAAGCAGTTGACCTGCTCACCGGCTACATCCTGCCGGAGCGGAAGACGTTGTTCGACACTCTCAAGGGCAATGACGACATCCCGTTGATCCATGTCCGGGTGGAGGACGAGGGCGGTCCGGACTATTCATCGGGTTTCCTGTCCTCGGGCGGCTGGAAGACGCACAACACCGACTACACCATCCCGTACTACAAGCCGGCCGGCGACGACACGGCCGTCTCCGCGGGCAGCTACCTCTACCAGTACCGCGTGTACATCACCTTCCTCGCGTCGGGTCAGGCCTGGCCGCCGGGCGGGGACGACGTGATCCCGGGTTACACGAAGACCAGCGACAAACTGAAGGACAAGGGCGGCACGAACAGCGACGGCGAGAAGCTCGACTGGGACACCAACCCCCTGGTCCAGTACCTCTACGGCTCCAAGGCCGCCCTCTCGCAGCTCACCATGTGGCCCTACTCCACCCACGGGTTCGAGAACCGCGGCATCCCGGTGAACGACGCCGACTACGTCGATCTGCGCACCTTCACGAAGACGGCCCAGGCGTTCGACCGGGTTGTCAAGTTCTTCGAGGACAGTGCGGTCACCGTCGGCAAGTGGGACACCGAGAACATCGGAGAGGGCAGCGACTCCTGGGACGGCACGTCGGCCGCCATCTTCAAGGAGCTCATCCACAAACTGGCCCGGAACTACGAGGGGTACGCCGACCAGATCAACGGCAAGGGCGGCGGGGACGCCGTGGTCACCATCGACGACGTGACGGTGACGTCCGAGCCGGCCCGCGCCCTGGCCGAGGCCCAGCGCGTCGTCCTCACCCAGGCGCAGAACCTCTACAACGCCTGGGAGGCGTGGAAGGCCGAGAGCAATCCGCAGCGCTGGCTCTACGACATGCTGCAGGACGCCCGGCTGAAGCTCTTCGACACCCAGTTCGACAAGACGGACATCGACACGGTGTCCAGTGGCTCCGGGCCGTACACCTCCTGGCACAACTACGTGGTGTCGACCGACGGCTTCCGGAACGAGATCGTCATCGGGGAGAAGTCGTACGGCAAGCCGAGCGACATGACCACCTGGAAGGCGATCGCCGACGAGGCGGTGCGCCGGTGGGAGCAGTCCGTGCAGGACTGGCTCGGCACGAAGGGCGCCGAGGCCATCGTGGCGATCAACAAGGCGTTCAAGGCGGCCGAGAAGGCGTTCGACACCAGCATCACCGACAGGGACGACCGCCCCCTCTCCGAGATCTCCGCCAAGGAAGAGGCCGACGCCGAGAAGAAGAAGGCGGAGGCCGAAGCGGCGGCCGCCAAGGCCGAAGCCGAGAAGGAGAAGGCCGAGGCGAAGGCGGAGGCCGAGAAGGAGAAGGCGGAGGCGAAGGCCGAGCGGGACCGCGAGAAGGCCGAGGCGGAGAAGGAGAAGGCCGAGGCGAAGGCGGAGGCCGAGAAGGAGAAGGCCGAGGCCAAGGCCGAGCGGGACCGCGAGAAGGCCGAAGCCGAGAAGGAGAAGGCCGAGGCCAAGGCGGAGGCCGAGCGGGAGAAGGCGGAGGCGAAGGCCGAGCAGGAGCGGGAGAAGGCGGAGGCCAAGGCCGAGCAGGAGGCCGCCAAGGCGGAGGCCGAGCGGGAGAAGGCGGAGGCGAAGGCCGAGCAGGAGCGGGAGAAGGCCGAGGCCAAGGCCGAGCAGGAGGCCGCCAAGGCGGAGGCCGAGAAGGAGAAGGCCGAGGCCAAGGCCGAGCAGGAGCGGGAGAAGGCGGAAGCCAAGGCCGAGCAGGAAGCCGCCAAGGCGGAGGCCCGGCAACAGCAGGCGTTCGTCCTCGCGCAGAACCAGAAGGCTCAGGACGAGGCGAAGAAGGAACGGGAACGGGCCGCGGCCCAGGCCGAAGCCGACCGCGCCGAGGCGAAGGCCGAGCAGGAGGCCGCCAAGGAGGAGGCCGCCAAGGAGAAGGCGGAGGCGAAGGCCGAGCAGGAGCGGGAGAAGGCGGAAGCCAAGGCCGAGCAGGAGGCCGCCAAGGCGGAGGCCGAGCGGGAGAAGGCGGAGGCGAAGGCCGAGCAGGAGCGGGAGAAGGCGGAAGCCAAGGCCGAGCAGGAGGCCGCGAAGGCGGAGGCCGAGCAGGAGAAGGCGGAGGCGAAGGCCGAGCAGGAGGCCGCCAAGGCGGAGGCCGAGCAGGAGAAGGCGGAAGCCAAGGCCGAGCAGGAAGCCGCCAAGGCCGAGGCGAAGGCCGAGCAGGAGGCCGCCAAGGCCGAGGCCGACGCCGAGCGGGAAGCCGCCAAGCAGGAACAGGCCGACGCGCAGGCCAGGGCGGAGGCCCAGCAGGAGGAGGCCCGCCGCGAGGCCCTGCAGGAGAGGCAGCAGGCCAGGCTGGACGCCGAGAACGCCAAGGCCGACGCGCAGGCCGACTACGAGCGGGAGAAGGCCGAGGCCCGCGCCGAGCGCGAAGCCGCCCTCCAGGAGGCCGACCGCCAGGAGGCGGCGGCACGCCAGGAGTACGAGCAGGAGAAGGCCGAGGCCCAGGAGCAGCGGGACCAGGCACGCCAGGACGCCGAACAGGAACGCGCCGAGGCACGCCAGGAGTACGAGCGTCAGATCGCCGCCGGCGCCGACGAGAACGAGGCCCGCGAGGAGTACGACCGGCGGATCGCGGAGATCGACGCCGCCGAACAGGAGGCCGTCGACCGGGCGGACGCCGCCGAGGCCGACGCCAAGAGGGAGTACGACGAGGCGAAGGCCGACGCCCAGGCGGAACGCGAAGAGGCGCGCACCGAGGCCGAGCAGGCGCGCAAGGACGCCAAGGCCGAGTACGACCAGCGCATGGCCGACATCCAGGCCGAGTACGACCGGATCACCGCCGACGACAAGGACATCGACGAGCTGATCCGGCAGCGCATCGCCGACCTGCCCGAGCCCCCCGACCTCTCCGCCTACAACGGGGGCGGCTCCACGGGCTCGGCCGGCTCCGCGTACTCCTCCGTGTTCGACGACAACCTCTACAACCAGGACGACCTCGCCTCGGCGCTCGGGCGTCCGCAGGGCAGCGACGCCCTGGCGGGCGCCTCCGCCGGCGGCACCGGCACGGGATCGGGCTCGCCGGGGATGTACCCGCCGATGATGCGCGGCGCCGGCGGCGAGGCCGGCGGCAGCAGCGGCGAGCGCACCAGGACCGTCATCGAGCCCACGGTCGGCCGCTCCGGCCGGACGACCGCCGCGCAGACCGTCGACGACGAGGAGCACCGCGTCGTCCCCAGGTCCACGCAGACCAGCAGCAGCACGCCCTTCATGCCGCCCATGGGAGGCATGGGCGGGGCGGGGGAGAGGCCGCAGACGGAGAGCGGGGACAGGGAACGGACCACGTGGCTGGCCGAGGACGAGGACGTCTGGGGCACCGACGAGGGCGGCGCGCCGCAGGCCCTGGGGCGCTGAGGGGAAGGGGAGGACCGGGATGAGTCAGCCGATGGAGGACCGAGTGGCCCAGGCGATGGCCCACCTCAAGGCGGCGGAGGCGGCCGCGGCCTCGGCACGGGCCGAACTGGACGCGGCGTCGGCCACCGCGCGTTCGGCGGACCGGTCGGTGCGGGTCTCCGTCGGTGCGAAGGGCGAGCTGACCAGCCTGGAGTTCCTCGACGGCAAGTACCGGACCATGGCCGCCGCCCAGCTCTCCGCGGCGGTGCTGGAGGCCGCGAACACGGCGCGGGCCGAGATGGCCCGCCGGGTCGTCGACCTGCTCGACCCGATCACCAGGATGACCGCGCGCGGCGCCGCCCCGGAGCGGATGGGCGTCGACTGGGAGGCCGTCTTCGGCTCGCTGATCGCCGAGACCTCCGTGGCGAAGGGCCCCACGGCGATGAGCAGGCTCCGCGACGAGATCGTCGAGGACGACGAGGACGACAAGGGACGGCAGGGAGGCGCGTAACCATGTCCGGCAACTACTCCGCCGACATCCAGGCGATTCTGCAGGGTTCCAGGCACCTCGCCGACGCCGTCCGCTACGGCGACGAGATGCTGCCCCGGTTCGAGACCGGCTGCGCGCAGTACTCGGGCTGGTGGGGCGAGGAGGGCGGCGACGACGACTTCGCCAACGCGGTCGGCGAGCAGGTCCGGCGCGAGCAGCAGCAGGTGGCGGACACGGTCCTGGCCATCACCGGCGGGTTCCTGGCGCTGGTCGACGCGGTCGCCGCGGAGGCCGACCACGTGCAGCGTCCGCAGACCCAGGCGGTGGAGGACATCGAGGCGCACGGCTCGGAGAGCGAGAACAGGCGCTGAATGGCCATCATGTTCCCGCCGGCCCTGCGGGAGTTCATCGAGGTCTGGGTGGGCGCGAACGTCGCCACCGGCAACGAGGACCGGGGCTTCGACAGCCGTAACCCCTACAAGCGGCTGGCCGACGACGTCAGGGACCTCTCCGACGCGATGAAGGGAGCGATCTCCACCGCCGGGAACTCGCTCCCGCCGCGGATCGCCGACGAGTTCGTCGCCGCGATGAAGCTCTTCGTCGACGACAACGGCCAGAACCACCTGCAGAAGTTCTCCGACGAACTCCGGGACCTGGGCGCCCGGCAGGTGGACCGCTCCATCAAGCTGTCCGAGGCGAAGTACCAGATCCTCATCGAGTTCGTCCTGATGAACATCGAGCTGGCCCTGCTCGCCGCGCTGGCGGTCATCACCGGCGGTACGTCGCTCACCGAGATCGCCATCCAGAAGGCGCGCACCGCGCTCACCATCCTGCTGCTCCTCCAGCGGCTGGGACGGGCCATCCCCACGCCGCTGTCGGTGCTGCTGGAGGCGATCCAGGAGGCGTTCGTCTCCTTCGCCTCGCAGCTGATCTCCATGACCGCACCGGACGACCCGGAACGCCGGCGGAACAAGTTCGACTGGACGGACATCGGCCAGTCGGCGGTCGCCGGCGCGTTCGCGGGACTCTTCGGGGGCATCTTCGGTGAGGTCGGCGGACATTTCATCAACAAGTACTTCAGGAACAACAACGTCTGGAAGGAAACCTTCGAGCTCCCGTTCACCTTCGTCAACGAGGGGCAGGCGGAAACCTTCGCCGAGGCCTTCACCGGCCTCATCTTCCTGGGCACGTTCACGCTCAACCCCGGCACGTTCCTCAGCGCGGGCCTCAGCGGCCTCGTCTTCGAAGCGGCCTCCACGGGCGCGGAGTACGGCGGGAAATGGCTGAACAACAAGTTCTTCCAGAACCTCGACTTCGGCCCCGACGACATCAACGACCTGCCGGGCGGCGGCAACCGGTACGGGAACGGAAGCACCGGCCGGTACGAGTACGAGAACCGGTACGACACCACGTACGACGACGGAAGCACGTACCAGGACCTCTACGACGACACCTACGGCGCCCCGTACACGAACAGCAGCACGTACCGGAACACCTACGACGACACGTACGGCGACGACTCCGGCTCCTACGCCGGGGACACCGGCGACAGCGCGTCGGTCTTCAGCGACGCCAGCGACACCAGTGACACCGCGTCGGTCTTCAGCGACGCCAGTGACAGCGCGTCGGTCTTCAGCGACGCCAGCGACACCAGTGACACCGCGTCGGTCTTCAGCGACGCCAGCGACGCCAGCGACGCCAGTGACACCGCGTCGGTCTTCAGCGACGCCAGCGACGTCTCGTCCGTCTCGTCCGTCTCCTCCCTCCCGGACTACGACACGGTCTACGGCACCGACACCGACGCGTACGGCCTTCCGGGTACGACGGGCACGACGGGCGCGGTCAAGCCGTCGTACCACACCCCGTCGTCGAACGCGTACGACGACGTCTACCGGGACTCCCTGGTGGACGACACCGACACCGACACCGTCTTCTCCACCCTCAACCCGTCGGTGACCGGGACCCCGGGGACCGACTGGACCGCCGACACGGACAACACCCCGCCGGTCGACAGGCCCGCCACCGTCGGCTCCTCCGTCCCGGAACCGCTCCCGACCCGGACCGGCGGCAGCGACCTCGCACCGGACGAGACCGAACGACAGCGGTCGACGGACGACGGCACGACCCGGTTCACCTCCGACGGGCAACAGCAACAGCGACAGCCGCAGCCGAACGCACAGGCGCCCCTCGCGACCCCCACCACGCCCACCCCGTCGACCACCACGCCCACCCCGTCGACCACCACGCCCACCCCGTCGACCACCACGCCCCCGGGCCACGCCTCGCCGAACGCCACCCCGCAGCCACGGTCCCAGACCGCCGCACCCGGCGACCCGGCGGTCACCGCCGAGCCGTCGCCCTCGGACACGGTCGTCCCGGACGACGTCCGCACCCCCTCGCCCGAGCCGTCCGAGCAGTCCGGCCCGTCCTCCGCGGTGCCGAAGGCCGAGACCCGGACCGCGTCCGACGTCCCGCAGCCCTACCGGCCCGTACGGACCGAGTCCGAGGAACTGCCGGCCACCGCCGGCCCGGCGGAGCCCACCCCGGTCGTCTCCCGCGAGGTGCCGCACACCCAGCCCGTCACCGTCGACGAGACACCGCTCAGCTCCCGGACGCCGGACGGGATCCCGACCGGGGAGTCCTCCGCACCCGGCTCCCCGGACTCGGTCGACATGATCATGGACTGGGAGGACGACCAGGACACGTCGGAGCCCGAGTCGGACTCCGCGCCGGACCCGGCGACCGAGGCGCTGTACGACCGGCTGCTGACGGACGTGTTCGGCCCCGCCATCGCGGCGAACCCCGTCCACCCCGCCCTCCGCGACGCCCTGACGCACCTCGACCAGCTCCGGCAGGCCGATCCCGCACTGCGGAACGCCCCGCTCGACCTGGACGGCCTGACCCGCAGGGTGCTGCTCCTGGACACCGCCCATCCGGTGACCGACGCGCAGCGCAGCGAGCTGTTCCGGGTCGCGATGGACCCGGCGGTGGAGTCGGCGGACAGCCTGGCCGCCCTGGCCGCCTTCCACCTGGAACTCCGCGGCGTACTGTCCCCCAGCCACGGCCTGGCCGACGCCGGCGGCGTGTGGGGCCGCAACTGGACGAACGCCACGATCCCCGACCTCGACCTCACCGAGGTGGGGAAGGTGGTCCGGCAGCCCGACGGCACCCTGGGCCGCGGCGATGTGGAGCCCGCGCCCTGGCACCGTCCCGGTGAGCCGAAGCCGTACGTCGTCATGGCGGAGGGCGACCACCGGCGGATCGTCGTACGCGGCCACGACGGTGCCCCGCGCCAGGTGCCCCTCGACGTGTTCGCCGAGCTGCTGGCCCGCGATCCCCGGCTCGCCGGGCTGCCCCCGGGCACCCCCGTGGTGCTGCTGGTCCCCGGCGCCGGTGCCCGCGGTCTGGAGCTGCCGCGCCAGGCGGCGGACCGGATCGGCCGGGACGTCTGGTCGGCCAACGGCACCGTGAAGGTCTCCCCGCAGCAGGACCCGTCGCAGCCGCTCGTCGTCTCCCTGCTGTTCGGGGACGGGCTGCCGCGCGCCGACTGGATCCGCAGCACCCCCGGCCAGGTGCTCGACCCGGCGGAGCGCGAGAACGCGCCGGAGTGGGAGCGCGAGATGCTGTCGCACAGCGTCGTCGGCGACGGGGGCACGACCATCGGCAGAGGCGTGTTCGAGGACTCCGAGGCCCCGCGCCGGATCGCGGTGCTGAAGCTCGCGACGGAGTCGTCGGAGCTGTGGCACTACGACCCGGTCACCAAGGAGGCGGTCAAGGACGACGAGCCGGTCCCGTTCGCCGGCAAGCCGGTGTACGTCTTCAGCGGCCACGCCCGGCCGGGCGCGACCCGGGTGCCGACCACGACGGACCCGAGGCACCACACCCGCGGGCGGGAGACCGGCGGGATGCTCAGGCGGCGTCCGAGCCTGGCCCGGCTCCCCAAGGACCACGCCGTGCTGATGGAGGCGTGCTCCAGCGCCGGGCCGCCGGGTGTGGTCCGCACCCGCAGGGGCATCGACGACACCTTCGTCCCCGACCCGCTGGCGGTCGTCAGCGAGAGCCAGCACGTCGCCAACGAGACCGGCCGCACGGCGTACGGCGGCACCCACATGGTCAGCTTCGCGACGCTGCCGGACGGGAAGTTCGTCCACCGCCTCTACACGGACTCGCGGGGGCGGCGCGGCAAGTGGGTGGAGCACCGGCCGGAACCCACCGGTGACCTGCTCGACGACCGCGCCCGCGCGGCGGGCCTGCACACGGACCCCGGGCGGCCGGCCTCGGAGGCCACCCGCGAGCGGACGCTGCGGCTGGTCCGCGCGCTGCGGCTGGCCTTCGGCGCGGCGATCGAGGACGACAGCCGGTACGGCGATCTCCTCGCCGGGATCGGCGCGCTGGAGACCATGCGGGCGGCCGATCCGGCGCTGGGTGACCTCGGCCCGTTCAGCATGGACCTGTTCGAGCGCGCGGCCCACGCCCGCCGGCCGGGCGGCACCGGCCCCGACGCCTACCGGGACCTGCTCACCGACGCCGCCGACGCCGTACGCCGCGAGCCGGACACCGTGCTGTCCGACTTCGTCACCCTGCCCCACGTCACCGCCGCCGCACAGCGTCTTGGCGGTCTGACGGACCAGGACCTGGACACCGAGGCCGCCCGCGTCCTGCGACTGGACGACGGCCCGGCGGCCGTCGGGGAGCCCGAGCGGGCCCGGCTGTTCTGGGCGACGGTCAAGGCCCTGGAGTGGGAGAGCAGGACCCCCGACCCGGCCGCCCTCACCGGCAGGGTCCTGCACCTGGGACAGCCGGACCCGTCCCGGCGCCCCGACCTGCTCCACCTGGTCGCCCAGGCGGCGGCCGTCGGCGTCGACATCGACAACCTGACCGAACTGGGCGCGTTCCACCTGGAGACGCTCGGCGCCCTCTCGTCCGCCACCCAGCTCCGCGACGCGGGCGGCGCGCCGGTCGGCCGCCACTGGGCGCAGGCTCCGCCGAACGCGACCATGGTGACCGACCGTGTCGTCGTCGCCGCTCCGAAGCCGGGCGGCGGCTACCAGCCCGTCGGCCAGGAGCGACCGCCGTGGAACGTGCCGGGCGGCCCCTCGGCCTACACGGTGTGGGCCGGAGGAGGCAGGGACCACCTGCTCATGCACCTTCCCGGAGGCTTCCGCGGCCGGGTGCCGTACGAGGAGGTCGCCGAGCTGCTGGCACGGGACCCGGTGCTGAACACCCGCCCGACGGACGGCACGGACATCGTCCTGGCGGTCTCGAAGGCGGCCCCGCCCACCGGACCGGGCACCGCCCCGGGCACCGACCCGCGCGCCGTCGTCAGCGCTGGGACCGGCCGCGCCGTATGGGCCTCGCAGGGCGGTGCGGGTCTGGCCGCCACCGGACCGTCCCGGCCGTACGTTCCCACCCTGCTCCCCGGCACACCGGGCCGCCCGGCCGCCGCCGACTGGGCGGCCGTCCGGCCCGGCGACCTCACCGCGCCCGGCACCGGCGACACCGGAGTGGACGACGTCACCTTCGCGGACCGCGACGGGACCGATGCCCCGCCCGAGCCGCCCGCCGCCCTGGCCGGCCTTCTCGATCCCGGACCGGCCGGGGGTCTCGACACGCCGTTGCCGAGCCTGGACGGCCTGCTGGACGGCCACGGGACCGATGTCCCGCCCGCCGCTCTGGCCGGCCTTCTCGATCCCGGACCGGCCGGGGGTCTCGACACGCCGCTGCCGAGCCTGGACGGCCTGCTGGACGGCTTCGACACTCCGTTGTCGGACCACCAGGACGACGGCGCGGACGGGGACCGGGGGGCGGAACCGACCCCGGAGGAGATCCGGCACCGGGAACTGCTGGCGGACGTCTACGGCCCCGACATCATGTCGAGCCCCCTGTACCCGGATATCCGCGACGGGCTCGCACGCCTCGACCGGCTCCGCCGGACCGACCCCCTGCTGGACTTCGGCCCGCTCGACCTGGACGCCGTGGCCCGCCGGGTGCTGCTCCTGGACCCCGCCGATCCGGTGAGTAACGTGCAGCGCGCCCGGCTGCTGGGGCTGGCCTCGACACAGGAGGCACGGGCGGCGGGCGGTCTGGCAGCCCTCGCCGCGCTCCACCTCCTGCGCCAGGGCGTGCTGTCGCCCACCCACGCCCTGACCACCGGCCTCGACGGGCGCCCCCGCGGTCGCGACTGGACCCGGGGCAAGGACGCGCTCGACGACCTGGACCTCACCCGTACGGGAAGGACCGGACCCCGGGCCGACGGCACCCTCTCACGCGACGAGGTGGGGTCCGCGCCCTGGCACCGTCCCGGCGGCCCGGAACCGTACATCGTGCGGGCGGACGGCGACCGCGACCAGGTCGTCGTACGCGGCCACGACGGCGCCCCGCGCGAGGTGCCCCTCGACGTGTTCGCCGAACTCCTCGCTCTGGACGCCGAACTGAGCGGACTCCCGGCGGACGTGCCGGTGCTGCTGCTCGTCTCCGACGCCGGCGGGGGCGGCCTGGAGCTGCCGCGACGGGCGGCGGACCGGACCGGCAGGGACGTCTGGGCGGCCAACGGGGTCGTGGACGTCGCCGAAGGCCCGGACGGAAGCGCCTCCCACCCGTACGTCGTGCCCCTGCGAAGTGCCCGGGGCAGCGACCGCACCGACTGGATCCGCAACTCTCCCGGCCTGCTGCCCGACCCCGCGGAGTCCGCCCGCGCCCCCTTCTGGGAACAGGACCTGCAGTCCCACACCATCGTCACCGATCAGGGGCCGATCGGCAGGGCCGTGTTCGAGGACGGCGACCGCGCACGGCTGCTGCCGGGGATCCGGCACTCGGCGACGGCGACCGAGCTCTACCACGTCAACCGGCAGGACGGGACCTGGGTCAAGGACGACGAGCCGGTCCCGTTCGCCGGCAAGCCGGTGTACGTCTTCGCCGGGCACGGCTCGCCCGGCGAGACGGCGCTGCCGACCCGGTCGAACCCCCGCCACCGGAAGCGGGAGCGGGCGACGGGCGGCATGCTCAGGCGCCGTCCGAGCGTGGCGCGGCTCCCCAAGGACCACGCCATCGTGATGCAGGAGTGCTTCGCCGCGACACCGCCGGGCATCACCCGCAGGCGCAAGCTGGTCACGGACACGTTCGTCTCCGACCCGCTGGCCGACGTCAGCCAGAGCCAGCACGTGGCCAACGAGACCGGCCGCACCGTCTACGGCGCCACCCAGGAAGTCGGCTTCAAGTTCGAGAAGGACGGCCGGGTCGCCCACTACATCCTCACGGATTCCCGGGGCCGGCGCGGCCGGTGGGTGGAGCACCGGCCGGAACCCGACGACGCCGCGCTCGACGACCGCGCCCGCGCCGCGGGCCTGCACACCGACCCGGTGGGACCGGCGTCGGAGGAGGTCCGCGAGCGGACGCTGCGGCTGGTGCGCGCACTGCGGCAGACGTTCGGGGTGGCGATCGAGGACGACAGCCGCTACAGCGAACTCCTCGCGGGCATCGGCGCGCTGGAGTCCCTGCGCGCCGCCGACCCGGTGCTGCGCGACGCCGTACCGTTCGGTCTGGACCTGTTCGAGCGCGCGGCCCGCGAGATCCGCACGACGGAACACGGCGACCCGGACGGCGACCTGGGGCCCGACGCCTACGAGGATCTGCTGGCCAGAGCCGCCGACGCCGTGCGCCGGGACCCCGGCGCCGTGCTCACCGACCTGGTGACCCTGCCGCACGTGATCACCGTGGCCGAAGGGCTGGACGGCCTCACGGACGAGGAAGTGAACGAAGAGGCGGCCCGATTCCTGGGGTTGGACCCGGACCAGGTGGTCATCGGGGCGCCCGAGCGGGCCCGGTTCCTCTGGGCGACCGTGAAGACCCTGGAGTGGGAGAGCAGGACCCCCGACCCGGCCGCCCTCACCGGCAGGGTGTTGCACCTGGACCGGCCCGACCCGGACCGGCTGTCCGACCTCCTGGACCTGGTGGCGCGCGCGGCGGCCGTCGGCATCGACGTGGACGACCCGGTCGCGCTGGGCGCGTTCCACCTGGAGACCCTGGGCGCCCTCGCGCCGGACACCCTGCTGCTCGACGACTCGGGCGCCCCGGCCGGCCGGAGCTGGGCGCCGGGCCCACCGGGTGCGGCGGTGGACGTCAAGTCCGCCCTCGTCATGGCGGCGACACCGGACGGCGGCCACCGCCCGCTGCGCCGGGCCAGGATGCCGTGGACCACCGACCCCGCCAAACCCGCCCCGTTCCTGGTGCGGGGCGAGGCCGGGCCGGACCACCTCACCATGGAGCTGCCCGGCGGATTCCGGGCCGCGGTCCCCTACGAGGAGATCGCCGAACTGCTCGCGGTGGACCCGGTGCTGAACGACTTCCCGCGCGCGGCCGACATCGTCCTCGCCTCCACGGCCCCGACCCGGACGGACCCGCAGGTCACCGACCGGCGAGCCCTCGTCGGCGCCGGGACCGCCCGCGCTGTGTGGACCTCACCGGGACCCGTGGGCCTGCTCGCACAGAGCGACCCGTCGCTGCCGCACGTCCTCTCCCTGCTGCCCACAGCGGACGGCCGGCGTCAGCAGGCCGGCGACTGGTCGGCCGTCCGGCCGGCCTCCGCATCCCCGACGGACACCCGCCTGTCACCCACCACGGCCTCGGCCGGGAAGGAAACCGTCACTCCTCCCGGCCCGCCTCCGCCCCTGGAGCCGGACCCGGCGGCGGCCCTCGTCACGCCGGCCACCGAGCCGGACCCGCCGTCTCCCGACGCCCCGCGCCTCGACCCCGCCATGGCGCCCCCGCCGAGGCGCCGCACCCCGGCCCGGTTCCAGGACGGCCGGCGGATGCCCGCGTACGTCGACGACCTCCAGTCGCTGCTGCCGTCCACCCTGACCGCCGCCGAGGTCGAACAACTCCTGGCCAATCCGGGCACGTTCGGTCAGAGCACGGTCGTCCTGCGCGGCCTGGAAGACGCCCTGGACACCATCGACCGCGAACTGGGGCGCAGGCCGGACGCCCGGCCCGCGGACGGCGCACAGCTGCTGGACGACGTCCGGCGGACGCTCCGGGACAAGCCGAAGACGCTGGCGGACGGCGAGGGACGCCCGTTCCCGTACGTCACCGCGGACGGGAAGGCGCGCGTCCTGTGGGTCAGAGCGCGTCACCACGGCAACTGGGCCCCGTTCGACGACGGCATCGGCGACTCGACGAAGATCGACAGCATGCACCGGGCGGCCGCGACCTTCGGGCTGACCAAGAACATGCAGGCCAACTCCCAGTACGGCCTCGGCGGTCCGATCGGCCCGGCGGGCACCGCGGCGTTCGGCGGCTTCGGCCGTCTCGCCCTGCGGTTCGGCTTCATCAACAAGGTCGGCTACACGCTGACCGACCAGCGCATGAACCAGATGGAGACCCGGACGCTGGACAAGTCGCGGGCGTTCCTGGACGACCTCCACTACGAGTTCCGCGTCACCGATCCCGCCGGACGGGTCGTCACCGGCGTCGACCCCGAGCCCGGCACCGCCCCCGATCCCGGGACCGACTCGGCCGTGCCCGCCCGGTTCTCCTTCGGCGTCCGCAAGGGCCTCCTGGTCCGCCTGCCCGACAGCGTGACGAAGATTCCGAAGCCGGGCCGGATCCCCCGGTCGATCACCCTGGACCGCGACTCCCAGTACCGCTTCGTCCGTATCGAGGGGTTCGGCCCCGTCGCGGCGATCCGCGACTGGGCGGCCCGGCAGATCGGAGCCCTCCCCGGCAGCTCCGCCTACACCGAGCTGGACGTCTTCTTCTCCGGCGACAGCTTCCAGCGGCACGGCGGCACGATGGCGCGCGGCCGCATCACCACCCCGCCGCTGTTCGCCGACGACAAGAAGAAGTCACCGCTGGGCGTCTTCGTCGTGGAGGAGATGATCCCGCAGACGGCGATCCTCGTCGGCGAGACCGACCAGGCCGAGATGCGGGACATCAACACCTCGACGGTCCGCAGCGAACGGAGCCGGGCCGACGGCAGGAGCCTGCTGCTGCAGGCCGTCGCCGGACCCGCCTTCAACTTCTTCGACCCCGGCACGGCCCCCTTCGACCTGCGGCTCCAGTTCGGGCCGACCGCCCAGTACTCGTACGCGAAGACCTGGTCGGTCGGACTCGGCGCGGCCGGCACCCTCAAGTCGGCCGGACAGGTGAAGGGCCCCAGGACCGCGCTCTACCTGGTCGTGAAGTCGGTGCGGGTGCGGCGGGCCGGTGACAACGCGCCGCCGACGCGCTTCCTCACCTGGAGCCTGGACCGGATGACCAGCTCCGAGGCGCGGCGGCTGGCCGGATGGGACGACGGGACCACACTCGCCCTGCGCAACGGCGCCGCACCGCCGTTCGTACCGGCCTATCTGACCGTGGACCGTCCGCGCACCCTGGGCATGCACCGGGTGAAGGAGTTCACCTTCGACGACGGCCTGCGCACCCGGGTCACCCCGGACGCGGCGGACGGCGTCGGCCGCACCCTGCTGGACGCGTTCGCCGACGGCGTGGTCGACGCCGTCTCGAACCTGAACCAGGACCTGGTGGTGCCCCTCGACCAGCTGCTGCCGCCGAACCTGCCGAAGGGCTGGCGCACCCGCTTCAACGACCTGCTCAAGCGCAAGCCCGACCAGGTGCTCCGGGCGGCCCGGAGCCTGCCCGTGCCGCCCCGGTGGACCGATCCCGTCAAGTACCGGATCGCGCTCCAGAACACCCTGCAGATCCTCGGTGTGCTGTCCCAGCAGAGCGTCACCGCGAACCTGGAGGCGCTCACCACGGTCGGCCTGCCGGTCAGGCTCAGGGACCCCGACTCCGTCGGGACGACCTACTACACCCTCCTCGTGCAGGGGACGCTGACCGGGCGCCGCTACGAGGGCAAGGACGTCGACGAGGGAATGCGCTTCAGCGCCCAGGGCGTCGACCGGATCGACGGCCAGACGAGCGTGAAACGAGGCGTGGACCTGGGCTTCGAGGGCACGTTCTCGGGCCGCGACAACGACCGTGACGAGGCGGGCCTGCCCCGGAACACGCTCGGGCTGACCCTGGGCGCACGCCAGGGCTGGCAGTGGGAGTCGGAGACCGGCTTCGGCTCGACGGTCACCAACGAGCCGATGTCGGTGACCAACAAGCCCACCCACCTGTACCGCTACGACCTCGCCCTCACCGCGAGCCTGAGCGGC
The DNA here is from genome assembly GCF_044453165.1 of Streptomyces sp. NPDC051740. NCBI lineage: Bacteria > Bacillati > Actinomycetota > Actinomycetes > Kitasatosporales > Streptomycetaceae > Streptomyces > Streptomyces sp. NPDC051740. The sequence continues at coordinate 61,914 of NZ_JBITCL010000006.1, forward strand.
TACTGGCGGCCCCGCGGCCTGATCCGCGGTCTCGGCCTCGGGCTGCCGGGACTGCTGGTGCTGGACGAACCGGTCAACGTGCTCTTCGGCCGGACACCGCGGGGCCACCTGCGGGGCGGCGGCCCGATGACCGGACAGGTGCTCATCGGTGTCCCCGTACAGCACGCGCCCGACGCGGACCCGCACGCGGACGGGGCGCTCAACCCGTACCTGTCCGACGAGCCCGCACCCACGTCCATGACCACCGGGCGGGCCCTCGCCCTGGCGAAGGGCGACCTCGTCCTGCCCGCCGGCCACGGCGCGCAACAGCCCGCCGGACGGCTCGCCGACCGCGGGACACCGCAGTTCAAGGAGTTCCGGCAGCACCCGTTCGTCATCGTGAACGTGGTGCTGTCGCCCACGCTGACCGCGGAGGTGGACCGGGTCCTGCGGACGGCGTCGGGCAGCGCCTGGCAGCTGGTGAAGGAGGGCGCCCCCACCCGGGACGCCATCGTCCGCACCTTCACCCCCCAGCACCTGACGTCGAGCTTCGACCAGAGTTCGGGGCCGCTGGGCCTGGTGGGCAGCGGCCTGCTGGGCAAGGGGCCGTACGGCGAGCTGTGGGGAACCTTCCGGTACACCACGACGGTCGGGAACCTGCGCGCCCTCACCCCGCCGATGTCCATGGACACCGAGATGACGCTCGGTGGCACCCGCCAGGCGGCCGGCAAGACCAGCAACAGCACCGGCTTCGTCTTCGGCGGCCAGCTGGTCTACTCCGTCGCCCAGAATCCGGGGCACGGACTCATGGGCGCGTACGGAATCGTCGCCAACCCCATCTCGAGGACCGGCACGTACAGTCTCAGCGTCGTACGCACCGTCGTCGCGGACATGAACCGCAAGGGCTTCACCCACCAGGTGCTCGTGGCCGGCGATGTGCAGCACTGGTTCGCGCTGTTCGCCAGCCGGCTGGGCACCGGCCGCATCGGAACGGCCGCGGCGGGCAGCGCCCTCGTGCCGGGTTCCCTCGCCGGAGCCGCGGGGACCGCACTGACCAGCCCGGGCGGTCTGCTGGGGCATCTGCCGGAGAAGAGCGCCCACCGGATGGGGCTGATCGACGACGGCATGGGCGACGTCCCCCGCTACACGAGCCAGCTCTGGACGCCGCAGCCCTGGATGCGCGGCGCCGCCTTCGGCACGTACGCGGTGAACGCGCTGGACCCCACGGACGTACTGCTCGCGTTCGACAAGCGGATCGGGAAGCTGGGACTCGACGACGAGAGCCGGGAGCGGATCCGGCAGCTGGTGACGGCCCGTGCCACCCGGGCGCTCAAGGGCGAGATGACGACCACCGGTCCGTCGACCCTGGTCAAAGCCGGCGGCTGGGGCTGGGACAGCATCCGGATCGGCAGCCGGCGGGTGCGGGCACGCGTCGAACTGATCCCCGGGACGCCCGTGTTCGACGGACTCGACCACAGCGCCGAACTGGAGGAGAACCGGCGGGCGATCGAGACCGCCCAGCAGAACTCCGAGTTCTCGGCCGGCGCGGACCTGGGCTTCCTGACCAGCCAGATGGTGCACACCGGCAACACCCAGGTCCCGGCCGCCGGCCCCACGTACACCGAGGGCGGCTCCAACCGGAAGACGGTCGCGTCGAGCCACACGGTCACCACCGTCACCATCTACCGGGCGGCGTCCACCGAACCGCACGCGGAGGTCGTCACCCCGTACCGCATGCGCATCACCCTGGAGGCCGACGACACCCCCAACACCGGCGCGCCGGCCGACCCGGACCTGGAGGAGGCGGAGTCCACGGCCCTCGACCGCTTCCGGGGCCGGCTGAGCATCGTCGAGGAGGACGACGTCGGCGAGCTGCGCGAACACGTGCCGCTCAGCCTGATGGAGCCGGCGCCGTCATCGACGGGGACGGACGGGACCGGCACCTCCGGGGCCGGCCGGCGGCTGCCCGCGCCCGACCCGGCGGCCGACCCCGCCCTCGCCGGCCCGCCCCGCCCGGTGCCGCTCTCCGGGGTGGAGGAGAAGCTGACGGTCCGGGACGGGGACGGCGTCACGCGCCGGTTCACCTTCCCCGAGAACGGCATGCACCCGCGCGGGATCATCGGCATCGAGAACATCCGCATGGCCGGCGACCTCCTCCTCACGAAGGCGTACGACGTCGGCTTCTCCCTCCGGGCCCTGGAGGCCGAGGAGGGGCCCGACGACGACGCCCTCACCGACCTCCTGCGCAGAACCAGGGAGACCGGGCTGACCCGCCTGGGCACCGGCTCGGCGCAGGCGCTGGAGGACGGCACCAGTTCCACGGCGGTCACGGCGTTCTTCCCGCGCACCACCGAACCGGACGGCTACCAGGTGGCGGGGCTGACCGAGAAGTCCCTCGTGGGCACCGACACCGGACAGCTGTCACTGCGCTCGGCCCCCGACTTCAGCCGCGCGCTGCTGCTGACGGTCGCCGACGGCAAGAAACTGGAGGTGCTCAGACGGTACGGGGACAACGCCGGCACGTCGTCGTCCGTCGAGCACAGCCAGTCCTCGAGCCTCGGCGGCGCCTTCCTGTACGACTCCCCCAACAACGCGGGCCTCAACCAGATCGGCGCCTTCGGCCCCGGCCCCAACGACCTCGACGGTGACGTCATGCCGGTCGGGGACGACCACCTGACCTCCCGCAACCTCAAACCCAAGACGGGCCGGTCCTTCCTGTTCGCCGTCCCGGCCACCTGGATCGGCGTCGGCGACGTGCACCGCAGCATCGTGGACTCCAGGCTCGCCAACCGGATCCGGGGCGGGACCTTCGCCAAGGCCCGGTCGGGTCCGCAGGCGATGGAGTCCGAGGCGTACGTCGTCACCTGGATCCGGGAGGACGTCGCCCGCGAACTGCGGATCATCACCGACACGAACTTCCCCGAGCGCGTCTCGAAGGCGTGGGACGCGGTCGAGAGCGCGAGCAAGGCGTGGGTCGACGCGGACAAGGCCTACTGGAAGAAGCGGCGCGCCTCCGGCGGGCTGCGCGCGGACCTCGACGCCGCACAGGCCTCCCTCGACAAGGCCGCCGGGACCGCCCGCGCGGCGGCACGCCCGGTCGACCTCGCCCGGACGGGCGTCGAGGACGCGGACAGGGCCCTGACACAGGCCGAGGCCGACGCACGCCGGGACCACGGCATCGCGGACGCGAACGTGGCCGCCGCGCGGGCCGAGGTCGACGCGTTCACCGCCGACGAGTACGCCCAGCCCGAGCACGACGGCTGGGCGGAGTTCCTGCGGGACGAGCAGGACGCCGCTCTGGCCCGCCTGGCCGACGCGCAGGAGGCCGCCCGGAAACTGCGGAAGGCGGCCGATCTGCGGCTGGAGACCGCGCGCACCGAGAAGGCGTTGGCCGACGGGCGGCTCGACGCGGCCCTGCTGTCCGCGAAAGCGCCCGGCCGGGCCCTCGACGAGGCCACCGCCCGCCGGGACACGGCACGCGACGCCTTCGACACCCGGCGCGCCGAGCTGGACGCGCTCAAGGACACGGCGGAGAAGGCCGCGGCGGAGTACCACCGGGTGCGGGCCGGGACGGACCAGCTCACCCGCTGGCACCGGCTCGCGGCCACCGAGGAGGGCCGGAAGGAACTGGACGGCCTCGCCGAGCCGCCCGCGGTGACCTACCAGGCCCCGCCCAAGAAGCCCGTGGCCAAGCCCCCGGCCCCGCCCCGCTACACCAGGACCGGTGAGGCACCGGACACCGTCCTCACGTCTCCCGGGAAAGAGACGTACACGCTCCACGACGTACCGGAGGACGGCGACGCCTTCTTCCGCGCGCTCGCCGAGGGCCTCGAACGCGCCGCTCCGGGGCTGCTGGCCGCGCAGGGCATCGACCTCACCGACCCGCGGGCGATGTCCGAGATGCGCCGGAGGATGGCCTCCTGGCTCACCGACCACGCCGACGAGGACCTGCTGGCCGTCGTCGCCCCCGACCACACCGACACCTTCAGCGCGGAGGAGCTCGCCGCGGCGGGCCTGGACCTCGGAACGGACACTCCCGCACGCCGTGAGTTCGACGGCCTCGGCGGTCTGATCCCGCACGTCGCCGAGCTGTCCCCCGAGGTACGGGCCGAACTGGCGATCACCCAGCTCCTCCGCCGGGGCGACGCCCCGTCCGAGGCCGGCTGGAACCACGCCGCGTCCGACCTGCTCCCGCTGCTCGCCGCACGCACCTTCGGCGTGCGCGTCACGGTGGTCGGGAGCGACGGCGGCTTCCAGGACTTCGCCCCGGAGGACCCGACGGGCACCGGCAACCTCCGGAAACTCGTCGGCCCGTCCCCCCACTCCGGCGCACACGTGGTCCTGAGCCTCGACAACCGCCACTACCAACTGGCCCTGCCGACCAACCCGGTCCCGAAGCCGGACCCGAAGCCCCCGGCTCCGAAGCCGGAGCCGAAACCGAAACCGGAGCCGAAACCGGACCCGAAACTGAAGCCGGAGCCGGAGCCGGAGCCGGAGCCGGAGCCGGAGCCGGAGCCGAAACCGGACCCGTCTCAAAAGGACGGCAAGAAGGGCTCCGAGTCGGAGAGCGACAGCGGTCGGGCGAGAGGCCGTCGGGTGCCGGTGCCCGGTACGGGGGAGTGCCTTCTGTACTCCTTCATGGCCGGCGACCCCGTGCACATCCGCAGCCGTCTGGGCGGCCTCGCCGCCACCGACCGTGCCGCGTACGACCTGCTCGGGGACCCCGACGCCGTACGCGCCGAACTGCGTCACCGGACCGCGGACCGCGCCAGGACCGGCAAGGCCCCGACCGGCCCCTCACAGGCCGCGCTCCGGGCCATGCGGTCCTACCTGGAGGACTACGTGGCCCGCAGCGCGGGTCGGCTGCATCCGCAGATCGTCGGCCAGTTCCGGCAGACGGTCGCCGACGCGTTCGCCGCACGGGTCCAGGGCATGGACCGGGCCGAGAGGCTCGCCCTCCTCGCCCACCACGGCGTCCGGCGCGTCCCCGTCCCCGAGGCCCTCGACCCCGCCGAACTGCTGAAGCGGTACGTCGACGCCCGCATGGCGTCGCTCCCCGCCGACCCGGGCATCTCCCCGCAGGACGCCCGGGCCGTACTGGAGGCGGAGGCCGAGGACCTGAGCCCGCGCCGGATGTTCGAGCACCTCGATCAGCACGACCTGCTGCCGACACCCGACGAGCTCGACGACCGCGCACTGGGCCGCCTGCTCGGCACCGCCTACACGCAGAGCACCGCGCCGCTGGACGACACGGAACTGTCCGGGCTCCTGGACGCCGTCGTCAACTGGGAGCAGCGCTGGGGGACGCCGGAGGGGGAGACCTTCCTGCCCCTCGCCGCGCACGCGTTCGACCTGCGGGTCGACGTGGTGCGGTCGCTCCCGTCGGGTCCCCGACGGGTCAGCGGTGCCGGACCCGACAACGCCACACGGCAGACGGAGGTCTACTACAACGGCGTCAACCACTACGACGGCAGCGACGCCGAAGCCCGCGACCGGTTCGGCGACCCGGTCCTCCCGAAGCGGATCAAGGACGAGGAACGCGACCAGGACGGCGACGTACGGCTCAACCCCCTGTGGGTGCCGTTGGACGAGGTCGACCCGGACCTGCTGATCACCGGCAACCGGGACGCCGTGTGGCTGTACACGGTCACCGATGACGGGCGGGTGGTCCTCGGCACGGAGGACCTGAGCGGGATCATCACGCCGGAGCAGTTCGACGCGCTGCTGGCGGGGATGCGGGAGAAGGACCCCGACCTGACGGCGGAGGCGCTGCGCAAGACGCTCGACGGGCTGGGCCACACCGGTATCGCCGCCGGTTTCGTCGACGGCGGCGGGGAGACGGCCGGCCGGACGCTGCCGGGTCGCAGCCGGGTGTCCGGCGAGTTCCGCTGGAGCGAGAAGCTGCGTTCCTGGGTGGTGAACGACAAGTCGGGCCGCTACATGAGCGAGTCGGTCCGCCCGGGTCTGGACGCGGCGGAGGCCGCCGACTGGCTGACCAACGTGGCGGCCCTGTTCAGCGACCGGCTGGGCGTCGTCGTCCGGACCGACCAGGTGAAGACTGCCGCGACCGTCCCCGCACAGCTCCCGGCCCCGCCGAAGGAACCCGCACAGCTCCCGGCCCCGCCGAAGGAACCCGCACAGCTCCCGGCCCCGCCGAAGGAACCCGCACAGCTCCCGGCCCCGCCGAAGGAACCCGCACAGCCCCCGGCCCCGCCGAAGGAACCCGCACAGCCCCCGGCCCCGCCGAAGGAACCCGCACAGCCCTCGCCGCCCGCACCTCCGCCTCCGTCGTCGGCGCCCACCGCCACTCCGGCCGCCCGCGCTGTTCCGGCCCCCTCGGAAACACCGGGCACGCCGTCCGGTGACGGCACCGGCAAGCTGGACGTCGCGCGCCGGTTCGGCGCCGTGCTGCACGGCCTCGGCCATCCGGTGGTGCTGGCCGGAGCCGCCCGCGGCCGGGTGCAGTTCGGCCAGCAACGGCCGCTGGGCACCGTGGAGTTCCAGCTGCCCGCGGCCACCCTGCCCGCCGTCGACGGGATACGCGCGGCGCTGGAGCGGGAGCTGCCCGGAGCGTCGGTGCGGGTCCTGCCCGGCACGGGTGGCGGCCGGGTCTTCGGCCTGTCGGTGAACGGCGTCGACATCACGGTCACGGCGGTGGACCGGCCGGCCTCCGGCACGGTCACGGCCGACGGTTTCACCGTGCCGGCCCCTGCGGACTCCCTGGCCGACGCGGCCCTCGCCCTGGCCACCGGCACCGACCCGCAGCTGCGCGGCCGCGACCTCCTCGACCTGCTGTGGGCACTGCACCGCACCCCCGCCGACGGCCCCCGCACGGTCACGCCGGTCCTCGCGCGCGAGGACGCCTACCGTGCCGCGCGGCCGGCCGGCGCCGCCCCCTCCCTCGCCGTACGGCTCAGCGAACTGCTCGACTCCGCCGCCCGGAACCCCGACGCCCTCACCCGCCACGAGGAGACCTGGAGCGCCCTCGGCGTCACCGACGCCGACCTGCCCGCGCTGCGCGCCGAGCTGACCGCGCTCGCCGACGGGCTGCGGGTCCGTCCGGAGGTGACCGCGGACCCGGTCCGGGCGCTCGCCGCGCGGCTGCCCGGCCTGTCCGCCGCCGACCGTGACGCGGCGCTGGCGTCGCTGCCGCCCGCGCACCTCGAACGGCTGGCCGCCGACCCCGTGCTCGTGGACGCCCTGAGCGCCGGGCTCACCTCGACCGGGTCCACCTCGACCGGGTCCACCCCGGCCGGGTCCACCTCGGCCGGGTCCACCTCGGCCGGGTCCACCCCGGCCGGGTCCACCCCGGCCGGGCTCACCCCGGCCGAGTTCGCCTCGGTCGCGGCGCGCCTCATGACCCAGGTGCCCGACGGGGTCGAGCAGCCCGTCTCCGCCGGTGACCGGGCCCGTGCCCAGATCGCCCGGATGCTGCAGGACCCCGACGTCGCGGCCCGGTTGCTCAAGGGCGGCTCACGGGTCCTGGTGGTGCCCAAGGGCGAGGCCCTGACCTCCCTGGACGCCTTCCGCTTCCTGCGGGGCGCCGTCACCGGCGACGGCCGCCCCTGGGACGACGTCCGCGGTGTCGGCACACGCACCGCGGCCGTCACCGAGGAGAACCTGCTCGGCGAACGCACCACCGTCGGCACCGGCAAGACCGCCTATCCCGACGGCTACTCGACCACCCTGCACGAATTCGCCCACACCATCCACCTGCACGGTCTGGGCCCCGTCGACCGGCAGCGCATCACCAACACCTTCCGCACCACCACCCGGGCCGGCGAGGCGGGCAACTGGCCCGACGGCCCCCTCCACGGCTACGACGCCGACGGCCGCCGCAGCGCCCCCAACTACAGCAGCCGCGACGAGCTGGAGTTCTTCGCCCAGCTCACCAACGTCTACCTCATGGCCAACGGCGGCAACGACCCCTACACCGGGCTGCCCCGCAACAACGCCGGCCCGGAGTGGGTGCGCACCCGCCAGCCCGCCCTGTACCCCCTGCTGCGCCGGCTGTACGGCGAGGGCCCCCGGCCGGAGCCCCGCCACCCGCGCAGCGTCGAACCGGTCCGCCCCCGCGGGGTGCGTCCCGCGGACGTCAACCCCGTCGAGGCCACCGACACCGAGAACGAGGCGCTGGCCCGCGCCCGTGCGCTGTGGGACGTCGCCGAGGGCGGCCCGGGTGACGGCGGCGACGCCTACACGGCCGTCCGCGCCCTGTGGGACGGCACCACCGGCGCGCACACGCCGCAGCCGCACACGCCCGCACCGCTGCCGCACCCCACCCCGGAGCCGGCGGCGCGGTCCGCCGCCGCACCGCCGCCCACCGACAGCGCGGTCCAGCGACGCCTCCAGGAACTGTGGGCACTCGTCGACGCCACCTTCGGCTCCCAGCCGCTCTCCCAGGACCTGCGCAACGGACTGTTCAACTCGCTGCGCGTGATCGAAGCGGCGCGCGCCGGGCACCCCCGTTTCGGCGCCGGCCTCGACCTGGCGGGCATCACCCGGACGCTGTTGCACCTGGCGCCGGACGCGCCGGTGGACGCGGCCCTGCACTACGACGCCCTCACCCTCGCGAGCAGCGCCCACCGCCGGGGCCGTGCCGGCAGCCTGGACGCCATCGCCGCCTACGGGCTGACCCGGCAGGGTTACCCGCAGCAGACCGCGCTCAGCGGGGACGACGGCGCGCCGTACGGCAGGAACTGGACCGGACGTCCCGGCATCCGCCTGCACATGGACGTGGTCGCCGATGCCCAGGGCGTCCGCCCCTCTCCCTGGGGACCCGCCGCCTACGCGGTGGTGGCCGAACGGAACGCCGAGGGAATGCTGCTGGCGGACGGCAGACCGGTGTCGGACGAGGAGTTCGCCGAACTGGTGCTGCACGACCCGGGGCGGCGGCCGGACGTGCCCGTGGTGGTCCTGATCGCGGAGGAGGACGGCCGCAACGAGGCCCTCGCACGGGTGATCGCCGGCCGCACCGGCACCCGCGCCTGGTTCACCTACGGCGACCTGCGCCTCGAAACGGCTCCGACCGGCCGCCGGGTGCCGTTCCTGACCGCGCCGACCCCCGGGAGCGATCCGGCCGGCACCTGGGTCCCCGCCGACCCGGACCTGGTCCCGGAGGACCCGGAGGCCACCGTCAGGGCCTCGGACGGCACCCTCTTCCCCGACTCCGACATCCACTCGTACCCGCTGGTCACGGTCGACGGGCAGGCACTGACCGGGCGGGCGTTCCTCGACGCGCACGACATGGCGCTGCGGGAGGAGGCCCTGCGGGTGGTGTCCGCCATCCAGCACTACGTCAACGTCATGGACGGGCTGCCCGGTGTGTACGCCGGGCGGCAGAGCGGCCTGCTGCCCCTGCCGCGGGGCCTGGCCGGCTCCTACATCGCCGTCGGCCACGGCGACAGCGGACGCACCACCCTGCCCCGCCGCAGCACCGGCGCCAACCAGGCGGTCCACCCCCGGCAGTTGGGCCGGGTGCTGGCGCGACGCAGGAGCATGCGGGCCCTGCCTCCCGAGACGCCGGTGTGGCTGCTGCTCTGCGAACTGTCCATGACGCGCGCCGACCAGGACCTGCTCGCCCATCCCTCCTCCGCCCAGTACGTCGCCAACGAGACCCGCCGCACCGTCTTCACCGTGGACCGGCAGATCTCGCCGAGCGAGGCCGAGGGCGGCCTGCCGCCGCACCTGGTCGTGTACGACGACCCCGACAACCCCGTGGGCCACGTCGAGGAGTTCCGTCCCGAGCCCCGGACCGCCGCCCTCGACGCGCTCGCCGACCTGGGCGGACTCCCCGACGACCTGCCGGGACGCGCCGACCGTGCCCTGCACTGGGTGCGGGCCCTGCGCCAGACCCACGGCGTGCACATCGACTCCGACCCGGACCGCGAGGCGGAGTTCCACGAGCTGATCGAGGGCTTCGGCGCCCTCGAGAGGCTGCGGATCCAGGCGGCCGGCAACGCCACCCCGGGCCTGCTCACCTGGGGCGGGCTCCGGCACACCGTCGGCCGGTACGCCGCCCGGCAGGGCTGGGACCAGTCGCTGACCGCCGGCTCCCTGACCCACCTGCTGCACGCCGCACGCGCCGGCCGGCTGTCGCCCTCCGACGCCGTGGGACCCACCGCCGCCGCCGCGCCGCCGGTCTCCACCGTCACCCTGGCCCCGGCGGACGGGGCGGCGCGGCAGGCGGGCCCGGGAGCGCTGCCGGACACCGGCCCCGACCTCGACGACGAGGCCGGGAGCGTGGCGGTGCCGGACGACGGCGGACCCGCCCCGGCGCCTCCTCCGTCCCCGTCCCGGTCCCGGGTCGCCTTCGAGCACCGCCACCGGGACGTCACCGACCCGGACCAGCGCCGGCGACTCGCCGACCTGGCCGAGCGGATCGTGGTGTCCGGCCTGCGGGACCTCAGGGCCGGTCTCCGGCTGCCCACGATCACGGTCACCGGTTACAGCAACGGCCCCCGCTTCGCCCTGTCCGGTGACGCCGTCGAGCACGCCGGGACGGTCGGCCGGCAGCGGGCGGACGCCGTGCGCGACCTCCTCCTCGACGAGATCCGGCGCCGGCTGGAGCTCAATGAGCAGGCCGTGCGCGACGTCGCGGAGACACGCGGCGGCACGGTCCGGGCCGAGGACTTCACGGTCACCACGGAGAGCGGCGGCCGGGACATCGGCGCCGTCGGACCGGTCGACGGCGCCACCGGGCGGGCGGCACGGCGACAGGCGGTCGTCACGGTCGAGCGCTCCCCCCTGTCGGAGGCCGTCGACCGGCTGGCGGAACTGAGCCCGGAGGACTTCGGCCCGGCGGACTACTTCACCGGCCCGGACCGGCTCGCCGGGAACCTCCTGCACCTCGACGACAACCCCGGGGACGACCCCGACTCGGACGACGACTCGGACGACGACTCGGACGACGACTCGGACAGCGACTCGGACGGCGGGTCCACGGACTCCACTCCCGCACCGGTGCGCTTCGACGTCGACGACCTGTCGAACCGCGTACGCAGGCTGTACGAGCTGACGCACGAGGCGATGGCCGCCGGGCGGGCGACCGGCCTGACGGCGCTGACCGCCTACCACCTGGGCAGGCAGGGCCTGCTGTCCGACGCCACGCGCATGACCGCACCGGACGGCACCCCGCTGGGCCGGAACTGGACGGGCCGGCCCGCCCAGGACCTGGACACCTCCTCGTACGACGTGGTGGACGGCGACGACCGGGACCCCCGGCCGGCACCGTGGGCACGCCGGCCCGGTGCTCCCCTCCCGTACGTGATCGGGACGAAGGACGGCGACCACACCAAGGTCGGGCTGGTCCTGCCGGACGGCAGCAGGCGGTGGCGGCTGTCGCCCGAGGAGTTCACCGAACTGCTGGCGCTGGACGAGGAGCTGGCGGGCCGCGAGGACACCGCCGAGGTGGTGCTCGTCTCGCCGAACGCCGGCGCCATGGGACTGGACCTGCCCCGCAGGGCCGCGGCCCGGGTGCGCAGGACGCTGTGGTCGCACAGCGGCGAGGTCGCCCTGAAGCCGCACCCCGGCACCGGCCGGCACCGCATCGAGGTGACCGACGACCGGGCCCTCGGCGGCGAGTCGACGGACGACCCTGTGGACGACCCCGTCGATGACCCCGTGGACGACCTCGTGGACGAGCCCATGGGCGAGCCGCTGGGCGAGTGGATCGCCAGCGGCCCCGACGACCTCGGGCCGGACGTGGGACGGCCGGACCCCGGGGAAGGCGTCCTGCACACGATCGACGGGAAGACCCTCCGGGACACGGACGTCAAGTCGGTCACCCTCACCGACGAGGGCCGGCCCGTCGGCCGCGTGGTGGTCAACGACGCCGACCTGCTCCAGCGCGAGCCGTGGCTCCAGGATCTGGTCCGGTCGACGGAGTGGTCCGTCTACGACCCGGTCACCGGTGAGCCGATCGGCGACCCCCGGCCGGTGCCGTGGCAGGGCCGCGAACCCTACTTCTTCGTGGTCCACGGCGTTCCGGGACAGACCCTCATGGTCGAGCGGATGTTCCAGAACAACGTCCCGGTCCGGGGTTCGGAGACCGGCGGTTACCTCAGGCGGCGCCCGAGCGTGTCCCGGCTGGACCGGGACACGCCCATCGTGTTCCTGTCCTGCTGGGGGAGCGGACCGGAAGGACACACCGAGGCCGCCCTGAAGCGGAGCAGCCCGTTCGTCCCCGACCCGCTCGCCGTCCCGTCGGCGGCCCAGGACGTCTCCAACGTGACACGGCGCGAGGTCTACGCCCCCGACCGGCGGCACTTGAGCCGCTACACGAGGGGGAAGAAGGGGAAGCTGTACGACCACGGGATCGGCACCACACCGGCGAACGACCCGGTGGACATGAGGAAGCTGCGCCCCGAACCGCTCCCCGGCGAACTCGACGCCCTGGCCGAGCGGGCCGGCCTGGGGGCGGTCCCGGACCTCACCCCGGCGACGGCCCGGGACACGGCGCTGCGACTGGTCCGCGCCCTGCGGGCCACGTTCGGCGTCGACGTGGAGAACGACAAGGACGACCCGGCCGGTACGTACGACCGGCTGCTGCGCGGCATCGGCACCCTGGAGGTCATGCGCCGCGGGGACGGGAACCTGCGGGAGTACGGCGAGCTGACGCTCGATCTGCTCGACCGGGTCACCCGCGCGCACCACGGCCTGACGACCACCCCCGGCACCCGGCCCGCGCCGCCGGACCCCGAGGACGTACGGACGATGCTGGAGGCCGCGTCGGCGCGTCTGGCCACGGACCCCCGGTCCGCACTGCCCGACTTCGCCCCCCTGCCCTCCGTGGACCGGGCCCGCGAACTGATCGCACGGCACGACCCGGACCGGTGGGTCCGCCAGGTACTGGGACTGCGCCCGTCGGCGCACGTCACCGCGGTCCACCGGCAGCACGCGCTGTGGGCCACGGTCAAGGCCGTGGAGAGCGTGGAGAACCATCCCGATCCCGACGCCTTGACGACGAAGGCGCTCCACCTGACCACCGGCGAGAATCCGCAGGACGAGGCCCTGCGGGCGGACCTGCTCCGGCTGGCGGCCACGGCGGCGGCCCTCGGCCGCGACGCCTACGACCCCACGGCGCTCGCCGCGTACGACCTCGAACGCAACGGCGCACTGGACGACCGCACCCTCATCACCTCAGTGAACGGCGCGAGCGCCGGCCGCGGTTGGACGGGGAAGCCCGCCCCGAGCCGCATGTGGGTGGACCGCTATGTGATCTCACCCGACGGCGGCCTGAACAACAGCCGCGGGGCCCTGGCGCCCTGGTACCGGAAGGGCGCCGGGAAGAACGCCCATCCCGGCGGGTACGTACTGGACCTGAGCGGCACCACTCCGGGACAGGCCGACATGCCCTGGCCGGACGGCACCACCCGCCCGGTGCCCTACGACGAGATCGCCGAGCTGCTCTCCCACGACCCCGTCCTGGCGCGGCTCGACCAGGACGTCACGGTCGTCCCCGTCGGGGTGGGGGCGGGCGATACCGCCCTGGCCGAGGCGATCGCCGCCCGGACGGGGGCCGCCCGGACGGTGTGGCTGCCGACACGGCCCCTCCGGCTCCTCGACCGGCGGCCGGCGGTGAACGAGAGCCTCCTCGTGCTGACCTCGCCCCAGGACGACGCGGGAGCACACTGGTCGGAGACCCGTCCGCCCGCGCCCACAACCCAGCCCCCCGGCCCGGCCTCCGACGTCATCACGGCCGGCGACGACACCCCGCTCCAGGCGCCCCCCTCCGAGGAGGCCCGACGCCAGGGCCCGGCCTCCGACGTCATCACGGCCGGCGACGACACCCCGCTCCAGGCGCCCCCCTCCGAGGAGGCCCGGCGCCGGTGGATCGCCGGTCAGGTGAGCGCGGACGACCTGCCGGGCGACCCGCCGGGGTTCACCGGCGCCGAGACCGTCACCCTGGCCGAACTGAGGGACGCGGGCATCGGGATCACCCCCGGAATGGACGTCGAGGCGCAGCTCGGCGGAGGCGTGCGGGGCGGCGGACTGGCACCGCTCGACCAGGTGCGGCTGCTGCTGGCCCGCCCCGGCCCGTGGCCGGACGCCCTCGACGCCGTCGTGGCCACGGTGTCGCGCCGGATCTGGCACTCGGCCTTCACCGACTTCGGGAGCGCGTTCCCGGACGCGGACGCCGCCCGGGCGTGGGACACGGCCCTCGGCCTGCTCCTGCCGGGCGATGCGGACTCCGTGCGCGCGGACTGGCGGTACGCGGGGGAGGCGTACCGCGACGCGGTGCGCCGGCTCGCCGTCCTCCTGGCGGCGGAAGGGACGGACCCCCGGACGGTCGAGCGCCTCGCCGCCCGGCTCCGGGAGGTTCTCGGACTGCCGCCCCTCGGGACGGTGAACACGAGTGAAAGCGAAAACGGGTGAACGGGATGAGTGAGCGGAGTGGGGCAGTGATGCCCACACCCCCCGAGGACATCGTCGAGGCCGCACGGCTCGCGCCGGAGCACTGGATCAGCATGATCGACCCCGGCTGGGACGGCGAGGGCGTGCCGCCCGACCGGGTCGTGGTCGGCCGCTGGCGCACGGGAGCGACCGGCGAGATCGAGGAGTGGGAGGACAACGAGGCGTACCGCCCCTCCCCGGAAGCGCTCGGCTGGCCCGAGCCCACCGACGACGTCGACGCGGCCCTCCAGCTCGCCGTCACCGGTTACGGCCCGCCCGAGGACGCCCTGCGCGCACTGGCCGCCGCCGAGGTGGCGGTGCTGACCCTGCCGGACGGCACACCGGTGACCGCCTCCGTCGAGGACGGCAGACTCGTCGTCCCGGTCTTCACCGCCTCACCCCACCTCAACAGTGTGGGCGGCTTCGCCTTCGAGCACGTCACCGTCCCGGCCCTCCTGGACCGCCTCCCACCCGGCCACGCGCTCTACGTCAACCCGGCCGGCCCCGCGGGTACGGTGCTGGAGTCCGACCAGCTCGCGGAGACGATCGCGGATGGAACACGACCGGCCGACACACCTGGTCCCCTGACTAACATCACCGGGTGACGGCCCACAGGGCTCGGGTACTTCCACGAAGGAGCGTGTCCGTGCAGCGCACCGGTCTGTACTACCCGTACGTCCACTTCCGTGATCCGGCGTGGATCAAAGCCGCCGCGCTGTACTTACCAGAGATGGCCCGTGTGGTGCCCGAGGGCTTCCGCGTCTCGGACCCGGACCACGTCCGTGTCCTGCGGGACGAGCTCGGCTTCGTCCGGGACATCGACCCCGCCGGGGCCGTCGAGGCGGCGTCACGGCAGCTGCTGCGACTCGTGGACGAGCGCGGTGAGGAGGTGCGGAGCCGCTTCGGTGTCCACGGTGCCGGCACACCGGACGCCGTGGACGTGGTGAACGCCGAACCCTCGCCGCCCGGCACACCGGCACCCGGGGACGACCAGGCGCGCTTCCTCTCGACCGTGGGCCGGCCGTTGGCGGGCCTGTACCCGGAGGAGATGTCGCCGGAGCTGAGGGACGCCCTGTTCGGTACCGGACTGGCGGTGCGGCGGACGCGCAACGCGGTCAGCCATGGCGCGCACCACGCGTGGGTGGGGATGGACCCGGCGCTCGCCTGGGTCTACAAGTGCGCGCTGACCGCCGAACTCGCGGCCCGCACCGCCTTCCTCCCCGTCACCGACCAGGAGGCCGCCCACACGGCCGTCGACCCCTGGGACGCCGAGCGGATGGCGGCGGTCCTCCTGGGCGGTGCCCCGGCTCCGGCCGGAACCGGCGACCTGGCAGGGCGGGTCGGGGTGCTGTCGGTGCGGTGCGTGCTCCCCGCACGGCTCGCCGAGGTGCCCGCCGAGAAGATCGTGGAACTCCGCAGGAAGTACGAACCGGAGTTCTTCGCCTACCTGGACGCCATCGCCCGGACGGCGGCGGACCTGCGCGAGGAACTGGCCGGCATCCGCAGTCCGCAGGCACTGGACCTGTACGTGCGGCAGGCGGTGCACAAGGACTTCGAAGTCGAACTGGTGAAGCTGCGCGAGGCCATGAACGGCGTCGGCCTCCAGACGATCACCACCTCCGTCAGCACCACGTTCGACACCCCCACCTCGGCGGCCCTGGCGAGCGGACTGATCGGCACGGTCGGCGGCACCGTGGCGGGCAGCGCGGCGGGCATCGTGGCCGGCGTCGGCGCGACAGCCGTGGGCATCCTCGGCGGAGCCCGGAGACAGCGCGACGCGGCACTCGCCGCGTCCCCGGTCAGCTTCCTCCTGCGCGTCGAACGCGGGCTGAAACCCACCACCGCGGTGCGCCGGATCGGACGCGCCCTGCGACGGAGCGCCGGCGCGAGCGTGTGACGGGCAGGGAACCGTGTCCGAAGGCCGCTGTCGACTCCTCCGTTTCGAGGCATGACGAACGAGCCGGACGCCGCCGGCTTCTCCTACGGCGAGTGCGAGACGCGTCGGTCTGCCAACGCGACAGGCGGCAGCAGGAGACCGTCGGCCAGGAAGCCCGGCCCGATCATGGCGATGCGGTCCAGGCCGGGCAGTTCCTCACGGCGGTCCGGCGACAGCGCGGCGAAGCCTGCCGCGGCCGGTAGCGCCGGGCCGGTGCCGCCCCTCCGGTGAGCATCTGCGGTCGGCGAGCCGATCAGTGGTACCAAGCCCGCGAGCGCGACAACCAGAGAGATGACGGTGCGGCGGGGGTGATCCGCCGCGTCGTCAGTCCCGGCAGGTGGGCGACCGGGCAGCCCATGTCCCTCGCGACGGCCGGCGGCAGGAGCCCGATGAAGGCCGACTGGTCGACCACGGCCGGCACCGTTCCGTATCAGCGGTCCGTCGATGCCTTCGGATCCGGTGACACCACCCCTCCGGATCATCGGCGGCAGGAGGGGGAACCACGCCGGATCCGCAGGCCGGAGGCCCCGTTGCGGAGTCACGGAAAAGGTAACGGAGGGCTCATGACCCCTCACTCTGTCGAAAAGGGTGAACATCTGGCGGGCAAATGTAACTCGCGCACTCAAATGAGCGGAGCGTGAACACTGGGGACTGAAATGCTCCCGCTTTTCGGAGCGACACACGCCTCCCAGCAGTGTGGTGAGGGATCACGTCCTGCAACGTGGTGCAGGCGGTCAAGGCATTCGTGTTCCGGTACGAAGGCCGCGGCGGCCTCCTCGGCCCAGTCACCCAGTGGCGGTGTGGTGGCCCCGAAGACATCGACTCACCGATCACCGATCTCGGATTCCGGCCACTGGAGCCCGCCGAGGGCATGGACCTCACCGACACCGCTCGGTTCCAGCGCTGGGGGCTCGACGACCCCGACCCGCACGAGAACGACGGGGCGGGAAACTCATCCCGCCCCTGAGCGAGGCACTCGACGCACAGGGGAGACGCGCCCGGACGCAGCGACGCGCCGCACCCATGGCGTGGAGGAGCTACGGCTGGTCTCCGAGGGTCTCGACGAACCGGCTCCAGGCGTCCGCCGGGAACACGAGAGCGGAGCCGCGGGGGTCCTTGGAGTCACGGACGGGGACGAAACCGGGAAGGCCGTCGGCGACTTCGACGCAGTCGGCACCGTCGCTGTTGCTGTAGCTGCTCTTGCGCCAAGCGACGGAGCTCAGATCAGGCTTCCTGCTGGGCTTCATGTCTGTAGGTCCTCGCTGCTTGTTCGACCAGGGCCAGGGACGCGTCCGGGGGCAATGCGACGGCCCTGAGCCGATCGTACGACCTTTGGTACCCCTTCACGGAGGCCGGATAGTCGACAATCTGCCCGTCGTGATTCCCTTCCGTCCACACCACTGGTGGCGCATCTGCGAAAGTCATGATCTTCACCATGCCGTAGATGAGGGGATGCCAGGCCGTGGTGTCCGGCACGATTTGCAGAACGTTCTGTGTGGACCGCATTACGTCGAGAATGTGCTCCAACTGCTCGGCCATCTCCGCAGGTTGCAGTGACGTCTTCCTGATGACCGACTCCCGCATGATTCCCCAGTAGGCCGGTCGGTCCGGGCGGTTCCACAGTTCCGCGCGCGCAATCCGCGCACGGACACGCTCCTCGACCGTCGTGGGCGGAAGGTGCGGTGCCTCGTACCGCAGCAGCCCTCTGAAGTACCCCTCGGTCTGGAGCAGGCCAGGGATGACGCTTGGTGCCCACTCCTCCAGAGTCTCCGCCTGTTTCTCGAGCTCGGGCACATCGGCGAAGTACAGCGGGTGACCGACCCTCCGCGCCCTGGCTGCGTCTTCGCACCGCCGCTGGAAGAACCCGTCCGTACCCAGCCGTTCGTCCACGTACTGGGCGAGATCCACCGGCATCCGCCGCTCGCCCCGCTCGATCTGGCTCAGGAACGAGAGCCCTCGGAAACTCCCTTTCGCCAACTGCTCCAGCGTCAGCCCCGCCTGCTCCCGCTTGTAGCGCAACTCGGCGCCGTAGAAGCAGGGGACGCTCGTCGACGCGTCGGGGTCCTTGCGTGCGGGCACGACCCACCACCTCCGTTTGCCGGTTGCCGTGCGCAACGTGAACGTCTTTCACGGTACGCCGAGTGACGTCACTCTGTGAGCGATCCATCACGGAAAGCACAAGCCGCAGAAAGGCGCCCGGCATGCACCCTCACGACGACACGGAAACCTGCGTCGAACACCTCCGCGCCGCGCTGGAGGCGAACGGCATCACGCTCCCCTCCCTCACCGTGGACCTGCCGACCTTCGCAGGCGCGTACACCGCACCGCCGCTCATCGCGCTCGGCAACTGCAACGCGGCCACCGCCCGCGCCCTGACCGCCGCCCTGCGCAAGGCGGCCGGCGCGTGACCACCGAACGTCCCCTCGTCCTCGACCTGCTCGCCCTCCCCAAAGCCGTCCCGGAGGCCCGCCGCGCCGTACGCGACCACCTGGGCGAGCCCTGCCCCGAACTGCAGCTCTGCGTCAGCGAGCTGCTCGCCAATGTGATCCGCCACCTCGGAGAAGGAACACCGGTGACCCTCCGCCTCACCCGCGCGCCGAACGGCGACAGGCGCCTGGAGGTCACCGACCCGGACCCGCATGCCTGGCTGGTCCTGCGCCACCCGGCCACGGACGACGAGACGGGCCGGGGCCTCCTCCTGCTCGACGCCGTGACGGCGCGCTGGGGTGTGACACAGAACGCGCGGGGCAAGACCGTGTGGTGCGAGCTGTCCGACGGTTTCGGCAGTCACCGTCGACCGAACGGGCACCTCTAGCCAAGAGGAGTGCCGTTGTGGACAGCCGAGGCGGGAGGCCGGCCCCGCCTCGGCGGCGACCGCGTGCGAATGTGCCGGCCGGGGCCCGGCCCCTCAGCACTCGATGATGTTCACCGCGAGCCCGCCCCGGGCCGTCTCCTTGTACTTGACCGACATGTCCGCGCCGGTGTCCTTCATCGTCTTGATGACCTTGTCCAGGGACACCTTGTGCGAGCCGTCGCCGCGCATCGCCATCCGGGCCGCCGTGACCGCCTTCACCGCGGCCATGCCGTTGCGCTCGATGCACGGGATCTGCACCAGGCCGCCGACGGGGTCGCAGGTCAGGCCGAGGTTGTGCTCCATGCCGATCTCTGCGGCGTTCTCCACCTGCTCGGGGGAGCCGCCCAGCACCTCCGCCAGCGCGCCCGCCGCCATCGAGCAGGCGGAGCCGACCTCGCCCTGGCAGCCGACCTCGGCGCCGGAGATGGAGGCGTTCTCCTTGAAGAGCATGCCGATCGCGCCGGCCGCCAGCAGGAAGCGGACCACGCCCTCCTCGTCGGCGCCGGGCACGAAGTTCATGTAGTAGTGCAGGACGGCGGGGATGATCCCGGCCGCGCCGTTCGTCGGCGCGGTGACGACCCGGCCGCCGGCCGCGTTCTCCTCGTTCACGGCCATGGCGTACAGGGTGATCCACTCCATGGCGAGGGCCTGCGGGTCGCCCTCGGAGCGGAGCTTGCGCGCGGTGTTCGCGGCGCGGCGGCGCACCTTCAGGCCGCCCGGCAGGATGCCCTCGCGGGACATGCCCCGGTCCACGCACGCCCGCATCACGCGCCATATCTCCAGCAGCCCCTCGCGGATCTCCTCCTCGCTCCGCCAGGCCCGCTCGTTCTCCAGCATCAGGGCGGAGATGGACAGGCCGGTCTCCCTGGTGAGGCGCAGCAGCTCGTCGCCCGTGCGGAAGGGGTACTTCAGGACCGTGTCGTCCAGCACGATGCGGTCCGCGCCGACCGCGTCCTCGTCCACGACGAAACCGCCGCCGACCGAGTAGTACGTCTTCGTCAGCAGCTCCGTACCGGCGGCGTCGTACGCCCACAGCGTCATGCCGTTGGCGTGGTACGGGAGCGCCTTGCGGCGGTGCAGCACCATGTCGTCGTCGAAGGAGAACGCGATCTCGTGCTCGCCGAGCAGCCGGATCCGGCCACCGTCCTTGATCTTCTCCACCCGCTCGTCGGCCGACTCCACGTCCACCGTGCGCGGCGAGTCGCCCTCCAGGCCCAGCAGCACCGCCTTGGGCGTGCCGTGGCCGTGTCCGGTGGCGCCGAGGGAGCCGTACAGCTCCGCCCGGACCGAGGCGACGGAGCCCAGCAGGTCCTCGTTGCGCAGCCGCCGGGCGAACATCCGGGCCGCCCGCATCGGGCCGACCGTGTGCGAGCTGGACGGGCCGATGCCGATCGAGAAGAGATCGAAGACCGAGATGGCCACGGAAGGACTCCTAAGGGTTCGGCGGACGACGCTGTCCACCGGGAAAGGGTGGTTCAGAAGAGAGGGATCGTTTACGCGGCGGTGCATGGTGCGGGGCACCGCGCCCACCGACCCAGTGTGCGCGATGCCCCTGATGTCCGTACGTATGAAAGCGTACGAAATTACTTCAGACCGGGGTACAACGGGTGCTTCGCGGCGAGTGCCGTCACCCGGGCCCGGAGCGCCTCCACCTCGAAGGACGGCTTCAGCGCCTCGGCGATCACGTCCGCGACCTCGGCGAAGTCCTCGGCGGTGAAGCCGCGGGTGGCCAGGGCGGGCGTACCGATGCGCAGACCCGAGGTGACCATCGGCGGGCGCGGGTCGTTCGGGATCGCGTTGCGGTTGACCGTGATGCCGACCTCGTGGAGGCGGTCCTCGGCCTGCCGGCCGTCCAGCTCCGAGTTCCGCAGGTCGACCAGGACCAGGTGCACGTCCGTGCCGCCGGACAGCACGTCCACGCCCACGGCCTTCACGTCGTCCTCGACCAGGCGCTCGGCCAGGATGCGGGCGCCCTCCAGGGTACGGCGCTGGCGCTCCTTGAAGTCCTCGGTGGCGCACACCTTGAAGGCGACCGCCTTGGCGGCGATCACATGCTCCAGCGGACCGCCCTGCTGACCGGGGAAGACCGCGGAGTTGATCTTCTTGGCCAGCTCGGCCGTGGAGAGGATCACACCGCCGCGCGGGCCGCCGAGGGTCTTGTGGGTGGTCGTCGTCACGACGTGGGCGTGCGGCACCGGGTTCGGGTGCAGACCCGCGGCGACCAGGCCGGCGAAGTGCGCCATGTCGACCATGAGGTACGCGCCGACCTCGTCCGCGATCCGGCGGAACGCGGCGAAGTCGAGCTGACGCGGGTACGCCGACCAGCCGGCCACGATCAGCTTCGGCTTGCTCTCCTTGGCGAGGCGCTCGACCTCGGCCATGTCGACCCGGCCGTCGTCGCCGACGTGGTACGCGACCACGTCGTAGAGCTTGCCGGAAAAGTTGATCTTCATGCCGTGGGTCAGGTGCCCGCCGTGCGCGAGGTTCAGACCCATGATCGTGTCACCGGGCTTGAGCAGCGCGAACATCGCGGCGGCGTTGGCCTGCGCGCCCGAGTGCGGCTGCACGTTGGCGTGCTCGGCGCCGAAGAGCTCCTTGACCCGGTCGATGGCGATCTGCTCGATCACGTCGACGTGCTCACAGCCGCCGTAGTAGCGGCGGCCGGGGTAGCCCTCGGCGTACTTGTTGGTGAGGACCGAGCCCTGGGCCTCCATGACCGCGACCGGGGCGAAGTTCTCCGAGGCGATCATCTCGAGGGTGGACTGCTGGCGGTGCAGCTCGGCGTCGACCGCGGCGGCGACGGCCGGGTCGAGCTCGTGCAGGGGCGTGTTCAGAAGCGACATGCGGTTACGGCTCCTCAGCCCTTGATGAAGGCGTCGTACTCGGCGGCGGTCAGCAGGTCGGCCGGCTCGTCGGTGACGCGCACCTTGAACAGCCAGCCGCCCTCGAAGGGAGCCGAGTTCACCAGCGACGGGTCGTTCACCACGTCCTCGTTGACCTCGGTGATCTCGCCGGTGACCGGGGAGTACAGGTCGCTGACCGACTTGGTCGACTCCAGCTCGCCGCAGGTCTCGCCCGCGGTCACGCCGTCACCGACCTCGGGGAGCTGGACGAAGACCACGTCGCCGAGCGCGTTGGCCGCGTGCTCCGTGATGCCGACCGTCGACACGCCGTCCTCGGCGGCCGACAGCCACTCGTGCTCCTTGCTGTAACGCAGCTGCTGGGGGTTGCTCATGGCCTGGATTCTCCTGTACGCGGGGGACTGCCGATGAATGGGGGGACTGCGGTGCGGCGCCGGTGAGCAGGCACGACGTGCTCACCTCACGCGCGGGAAGTCGTCTGTGACGGTGTCACTTCTGCCGCTTGTAGAACGGCAGCGCCACGACCTCGTACGGCTCGTGGCTGCCGCGGATGTCCACGCCGACACCCTCGGTGCCGGGCGCCGCGTGCGCCGCGTCGACGTACGCCATCGCGATCGGCTTGCCCAGCGTGGGGGAGGGGGCGCCGGAGGTGACCTCGCCGATCACCTCGCCGCCGGCCACGACCGCGTACCCGGCGCGCGGGACCCGGCGGCCCTCGGCGACCAGGCCGACCAGGACGCGCGGCGGCTCGGCGGCGGCGCGCTCCGCGGCCTCGGCGAGCGCCGTACGGCCCACGAAGTCGCCCTCCTTCTCGAACTTCACCACCCGGCCCAGACCGGCGTCGAAGGGCGTGAGGGAGGTGCTCAGCTCATTGCCGTACAGCGGCATGCCGGCCTCCAGGCGGAGCGTGTCCCGGCAGGACAGCCCGCAGGGGACCAGTCCGGCGCCCTCGCCGGCCTTGGTGAGCGCCTGCCACAGCTCCACCGCGTGCTCGGGCCTCACGAACAGCTCGAAGCCGTCCTCGCCGGTGTAGCCGGTGCGGGCGATGAGCGCGGGCACACCGGCGACGGTGCCGGGCAGACCGGCGTAGTACTTCAGGCCGTCCAGGTCGGCGTCGGTGAGCGAGGCGAGGATGCCGGGGGACTCGGGGCCCTGCACGGCCAGCAGCGCGTAGGCGTCGCGGTCGTCGCGGACCTCGGCGTCGAAGCCGGCCGAGCGCTCGACGAGCGCGTCGAGCACCGTCCGGGCGTTGGAGGCGTTGGCGACCACCATGTACTCGGTGTCGCCGAGCCGGTAGACGATCAGGTCGTCCAGGATGCCGCCGTCCTCACGGCAGATCATGGTGTAGCGGGCGCGGCCCGGCTTCACGCCGCCGATGTTGCCGACCAGCGCGAAGTCCAGCAGTTCGGCGGCCCCCGGGCCGGTGACGGTGATCTCACCCATGTGGGAGAGGTCGAAGAGGCCGGCCCTGGTGCGGACGGCGTTGTGCTCGTCGCGCTCGGAGCCGTAGCGCAGGGGCATGTCCCAGCCGGCGAAGTCGGTCATCGTCGCGCCGAGCGAACGGTGCAGGGCGTCGAGCGCGGTCCGGCGGGGTTCGGTACTGCTCATCGGTCGGTCTCCCAAAGGCATGACGGGCGGCGAGGGCGTTTCCTCCCCATCTGTCATCGGAACCTGAGAGGTTCGCCATGACCGCCCACGCAGGGGGCGTCCTGGCTTGCACCTTGGGTGGAGCCACCGGAGCACTGCTGGATGCCCTTCGACGGCCCGCTTTTCAGATGTGCCTCGCCCGCGCGGTAACGGGGCCTGAGAGATTCAAGGGAGGGACTTGCTCCTTCGGCGCCCCGGCGGCAAACAGTGCCGGGGACTCTCCCGCGCGGATTCAAACGGCCGGTATGCAGTTGGCGCGCACATCATTGCACGCATTGCGGGGGCGCGGCAGGGGGACCCTTCCCAGGGGGTGCACAGGGTGTGCGGGCGCCGTCACAGGGGGCTGTGACACGCCTGTTTCAGGAAACGGACGGAAACGACAGACACCCGGCATTACCTTCTCTTTACACTCGGCGGGGATCGGTACTCGTACCCGGCCCCAGGGGAGGACGATCACGGTGAACAGGACCACGGCGTGCGCCACCACCACAGGCGTCGCGCTGCCCCAGCAGTCGGCCGCCCAGGCCCGGGGGGCCCGTGGCGCGCTGCCGGCGCCCGTCGTCCGCGATCTGCGCGCGCGGGCCGGCCGCAGCCCGCGCGCCCTGCTCTTCGGACCCCGGGACCTCGTCGTGGTCACCGGGCTGCCCGGCAGCGGCAAGTCCACGCTGATGCGGCGCACGGTGCGCGGCACCCGCGTCGACTCCCAGGACACCCGGGACCGCTGGGACGGCCGGGTGCCGCGCCTCCTGCCGTACGCGGTCTACCGCCCGCTGGTCCGCCTCGCCCACTACGCCGGGCTGCGCCGCGTGCTGCGGGCCGGCGGGCCGGTCGTCGTGCACGACTGCGGTACACAGGCCTGGGTGCGCCGCTGGCTGGCCCGCGAGGCCCGCCGACGGGGCGCGAGCCTGCATCTGCTGCTGCTCGACGTCACCCCGCACCAGGCCCTGGCCGGCCAGCGCGAACGCGGGCGCGGGGTCTCCCGGTACGCGTTCCTGCGCCACCGCGCGGCGAGCGAGCGGCTGCTGCGCGCGGTGGAGCGGGGCACCCTGCCGGCGGGCGCGGGTTCGGCGGTCCTGATCGACCGGGACGCGGCGGACGCGCTGCGCCGGGTCGGCTTCACGGGCTGACCGGCTCCACGGGCCGGCGGGTAGCCTTTCCAGCCACAGCAGTGGTTCCAGGCAGCAGGCGGTAGGCAGATGGACTTCCCGGCGGACTTCCCGGCACAGACGCACCCCCACCCGCACGGCGGATGGCCCGGCAACGAACTGGAGGAGGTGCTCTCCGCCTCCCTCGGCGTCCCCTCGGCGGGCGGCAGGATCGTCGAGGCGCTGGGCCGCAGCTTCGTCTGGGTCCCGCTGCCGAACGGCGGCGGCCCGGACAGCGGCCCGCTGGACCTGCCCACCATGGAGATCGACGGCCAGGTCCACGTCCCCGTCTTCAGCTCCGAGGAGCAGTTCCGCCAGGTCGTCGGCGCCCACATGTCGTACACCGTCGCGCCCGCCGTGGAGTTCGCCCGCGGCCTGCCGCCGCAGGCCGGCATCGCGGTGAACCCCGGCGGCGTGGTCGGCATCCCGCTGCCGCCGCCGGCCGTCGCCGAGCTGTGCCGGGCCGGACGCACCCCGCTGGACGGCCCGGCGGCCGGCGGCCGGGTCCGGCTGTTCGAGCCCGACTGGCAGGAAGACCCGCTGGACTTCCTCGCCGCCGCCTCGGCGGAGTTCGACGCCCTCGGCGTGGTGACCACCGCCCGCCGCTGCCTCGCCGCGATCGAGACGGCCGCCCCGGTCCTCTTCATCGGCGTGGAACTCTCCCGATGGGAGGGCGACGCCCGCACCCTCCCCCTGGACGCCCTGGGCCGGGCCCTAGGCCGGACCCCCGCCCCCTGGCCGGTCAACCTCATCGTCCTGGACATCGCCCAGGACCCGGTCGGCGACTGGCTCCGCACCAGGGTCAACCCCTTCTACCAGCGCCAGCAGTAGGGGAGCGGGCCCCACTTTCTGCGAACGCCCGCAGCGACCCCCCGAAGGGGCGCGGGGAACTGCGCGACAAGCCACGACAAACCCGCACTCGCCGGACGACGCGCAGCCCCGAGCCCTTCCGCGCTCGCCGCACAGCAGCCTGCCGCACGACGTCGGCTTAAGCTAGGTCCATCCGCTGGCGAGGTACGGAGGGGCGATACAAGTGAGCGCTGGCACCGCGGCGACCGGACAGGTCGAGCACATGCTGCGCCAGGTGACGCCCGGGCGTTACGACGCGTACGAGGCGTTGCTGCGCGCCCTCGCGACCCCCGCCTCCGGCCGGGTCTGGATGCTGCTCTGGCACGGCCAGGCCGGCTCCCCGGACGCCCAGTACGGGAACATGGAGGTCGACGGCCTCGGCTACGCGCCCTGCGTCACCTCCGCCCAGGAGCTGTCCGCCAGCGGCTGGAACCGGTCGTACGAGGTGGTCGACGGCCTCGAAGTGGCCCGCGCGCTCTACCCCGACCACTACGGGCTCTGGCTCAATCCGCACGCTCCCGGGGGTGGCGTCGGCATCCCCTGGCCGGATCTGCGCCGGATCGCCGGCGGCCTGGACCGTCAGCCCGCCGGACCGCTGCGGCTGTCCGAACCGGCCATCGAGATCCCTCAGTTCTACGCGCTCCTCGCGCAGAACGCCCACCGCACCCCGGCCGTCCGCGCCCTGCGCCGCGCCTGGGTGCAGCCCGCGCTGGGCGCCCCGTACCTCGCCATCGGCCTGGACGTGTACGACACCTCCCCGCCCGCCGTGGACGCCGTACGCGCGATGATGCGGCAGTCCCTCGGCGCGGTCCCGGACGGGCTGCCCGTGTCGACCGTCGCGATGTCCGACGAGCACGACCCGGTCGCGATGTGGCTGCGCGCCAACTCCCGCCCGTTCTACGACCGCGAGGCCCACGGCGCCGTGCCGTCCCCCGCCGCGGCCTACGGCTACCCGCCCGCGCACCGGGGCTGACCGGCCCGGATGCGCTCCGTGTTGACGGAGCGTAACTGTTCACCCAGTGGACAGGCAGGCGATCTGGAATGGACGCTTCCGTCGAATCCGCCACGTAGCGTCGGTTTCCCGCCACATTTTCGGCCATGTGCACTCAGCGACAACTCGTTGACCGCCTGTCACCTGCGGTTTCACCCGTTCTTCACGCTGCCGGACGCCATCTGAGCGTTCGTCAGAAAGGTGTTCCCGTGTCCGGCGGGTTAAATCTTGACGGGGGGATGCCTGAACCGCCCCATATGTCAACTGTTCAGATCTCAGGTAGGTATCACCGCTATCCGGACTGTTCCTGACCGACTGTGAACGTCTGTAGTGTTCGGCCGGTCAAGATGCATCCACATAGCGGACCCGGAGTGGCCCCAGTATGCGCATATTCAAGTCCCGAACCGCTCGGGCGATCACGGCCGCGGTGGCGGTCGGTCTGATCGCCACGGGCTGCTCCAGCGAACGGGACGCTGACAACGAGAGCGGCGGCGGCAAGAAGGACACCTTCGTGTTCGCCGGTGCAGGTGACCCGGGTTCCCTGGACCCTGCCCTCGCGAGCGACGGTGAAACCTTCCGCGTGACGCGCCAGGCGTTCGAGGCCCTGCTCGAGCACGAGTCCGGCGGCACCAAGCTGGTCGGCGGCCTCGCCGAGACCTGGTCGAGCAACGACGAGGGCACCGTCTGGACCTTCAACCTCCGCAAGGGCGTGAAGTTCCACGACGGCGAGGCGTTCAACGCCGCGGCCGTCTGTGCCAACTACGACCACTGGTTCAACTGGACGGGCACCTACCAGTCCAGCGCGGTCTCCTACTACTGGCAGACCATCATGGGCGGCTTCGCGAAGAACGAGGACAAGGAGACGCCCGAGGCGAACTACAAGTCCTGCACCGCGAAGGACGAGAACACCGCCGTCATCGAGGTCAAGAAGCCCTCCGCCAACCTCCCCGGCGGCTTCTCCCTCCAGGCCCTGGCGATCCACTCGCCGAAGGCCCTCAAGGAGTACGCGAAGGAGGAGGCGACCGCCAAGGGCGACGCCATCACCTACCCCAAGTACAGCCAGGAGGCCGGCACGGTCGCCGGTACCGGCCCGTACAAGATCACGAAGTGGAACAAGGGCAACAAGGAAGTCACCCTTGAGCGCTTCGACGACTACTGGGGCGACAAGGCCAAGATCAAGAACCTGGTCTTCCGCACCATCGACACCGAGGAGGGCCGCCGCCAGGCGCTCCAGGCCGGTGACATCGACGGCTACGACCTCGTCGCCCCGGCCGACGTCAAGACCCTCGAGGACGAGGGCTACGTCGTCCCGACCCGTGGCGTCTTCAACCTCTTCTACGTGGGCATGAGCCAGGGGGCCAACAAGGCCCTCAAGAAGAAGGAGGTCCGCCAGGCGATCGCGCAGGCGATCGACAAGGAGAACCTGGTCAAGACCCAGCTGCCCGAGGGCGGCAAGGTCGCCGACCAGTTCATGCCGGACACCATCGCGGGCTACTCCAAGAACGTCAAGAAGTACCCGTACGACACCGCCGCGGCCAAGGGACTCCTCAAGAAGGCCGGTGAGGAGAAGCTCAAGGTCGAGTTCTGCTACCCGACCGAGGTCACCCGCCCGTACATGCCTGCCCCGCAGGACCTGTTCGAGCTGATGAAGGCCGACCTGGAGAAGGCCGGCATCACCGTCACGCCGAAGGCCATGAAGTGGGCCCCGGACTACATCGACGCCACCGAGGCGGGCTCCTGCGACCTGCACATGCTCGGCTGGACCGGTGACTTCAACGACGGCTTCAACTTCATCGGCACCTGGTTCGCCGGGTACGACAAGCAGTGGGGCTTCAAGGACAAGAAGGTCTTCGACGCCGTGAACGCCGGCTCGAAGCTGGGCAAGGCCGAGGAGCGCACCGCCGCGTACGAGAAGGCCAACGAGGCCATCATGGAGTACCTCCCCGGTGTCCCGATCTCGTCCTCCCCGCCGGCCATCGCCTTCGCCAAGAACGTGAACCCGCCGAACGTCTCCCCGCTGACGCAGGAAGTCTTCTCCGAGACGTCCTTCAAGTAGGCGAACAGCGGTAGGAAACCAAAACGGGGGGTCCGCCCGGTCGTCGCAACTCGGCGGCCGGGCGGGTCCATTCATGTAAGACATCACGCAAGAAAGGGGCAAGCGGGGTGCTGCGTCTCGTCGTACGAAGACTGCTCCAGCTCATACCCACGCTGCTCGGCCTGTCGGTTCTGCTCTTCCTGTGGCTCGACCGTCTGCCCGGTGGACCCGCCTCAGCGATCCTGGGGGAGAAGGCCACCGAGGCCGAAGTGGCGCGCATCAACCGCGCGCTCGGGCTGGACCAGCCCGTTTACGTCCAGTACTGGCGCTTCCTGAAGCGCATCGCCGAACTCGACCTGGGCACCTCCACCCAGACCGGTCAGCCGGTGTGGGACGAGTTCGTCCTGCGCTTCCCCGCGACCGTGGAGCTGTCCCTCCTCGCGATCCTGATCGCGGTCGTCGTCGGTGTCCCCCTCGGCTACTTCGCGGCCCGCAACCGCGGTGGCTGGCTCGACGTCAGCGCGGTCTCCGGATCGCTGATCGGCATCTGCATCCCGGTCTTCTTCCTGGCCCTGCTCCTCAAGCAGGTCTTCGCCGTCCAGCTCGGGATCTTCCCCAGCTACGGACGCCAGGACACCGGCATCAACGCCACCGACGTGACGGGCTTCGCCGTCCTGGACGGCGTCCTCACCGGGGAGTTCGACGCCTCCTGGGACGCGATCATGCACCTGATCCTGCCCTCCGTCGCCCTGGCCTCCATCCCGCTCGCGGTCATCGTGCGCATGACCCGCGCCAGCGTCCTCGAGGTGCAGGACGAGGACTACGTCCGCACCGCCGAGGCCAAGGGCCTCAAGCGGAGCGTCGTCCGCAGCCGGCACGTGCTGCGCAACGCGATGCTCCCCGTGGTGACCGCGGTCGGCCTGCTCACCGGCTCCCTGCTGTCCGGCGCGGTCCTGACCGAGTCCGTGTTCTCCTTCGGCGGCATCGGCTCCTTCATCCGGACCGCGATCGACGGCCGCGACTACCCCGTGCTCGTCGGGTTCATCATGTTCATCGCGCTGATATACGTCCTGATCAACCTGTTGGTGGACCTCGCGTACAGCCTCATCGACCCGAGAGTGCGGGTGCACTGACATGAGTGTCGCCACCAAGACCGACAAGATCCAGCGGCTCGCGGAACTGGCCGCGACCAAGGAGACCAGCACCGGCGCCAGCCTGTGGCGGGAGGCGTTCCGACGCCTCAAGCGCAGCAAGATGGCGATCATCGGCGCGGTCGTCATCGCCCTGTTCGTCGTCCTCGCGATCATCGGGCCCTACATCGCCCCGTTCTCCCCGACCGCCCAGACCTGGCGCGGCGAGGTCTTCCCCAACCGCGGCGAGTTCGTCGGCGCGCGCGGCGAGAACTGGTTCGGACTCGACCACCTCGGCCGGGACATGTTCTCCCGCATGCTGGTCGGCGCCCGCCAGACGCTGCTCGTCGGTGTCGTCGCCACGATGATCGGTCTGATCATCGGCTTCGTGATCGGCGGCCTCGCCGGCGCCTTCGCCACCCTCGGCGGTGAGACCGGCAAGCGCGTCGACTCCGTCATCATGCGGTTCATCGACATCATGCTGGCGATGCCCTCGCTGCTGCTGGCCGTGTCCATCGCCGCGGTCATGGGGCAGTCGCTGACCACCGTGATGATCGCCGTGGGTGTCGTCCAGATCCCGGTGTTCGCCCGGCTGCTGCGCGGCTCCATGCTGGCCCAGGGCAGCTCGGACTACGTGCTCGCCGCCCAGTCCCTGGGTGTGCGCAAGCGGCGCATCGTCCTCTCGCAGATCATCCCCAACTCGCTCAGCCCGGTGATCGTGCAGGCCACGCTCTCCCTGGCCACCGCGATCATCGAAGCCGCCGCCCTGTCCTACCTGGGCCTCGGAAACCCCGACCCGGCCATCCCCGAGTGGGGCGTCATGCTCACCCAGGCGCAGCGGTTCTTCGACAACGCGCCGATGATGGCGGTCTACCCCGCCGTCGGCATCATCATCACCGCCCTCGGCTTCACCCTCCTCGGCGAGGCCATGCGGGAAGCCCTCGACCCGAAGCTGAGGGGCTGAACCACCATGTCTCTGCTCAATGTCGACGAACTGACCATCACCTTCGGCGGCCGTGGCCGCAAGGAGTCCCGGGCGGTCGACGGCGTCTCCTTCGAGGTCGACCAGGGCCAGGTCGTGGGCCTGGTCGGCGAGTCCGGCTGCGGAAAGTCCGTCACCTCCCTGGCCCTGATGGGTCTGCTGCCCCACAAGGGCGTCACCATCGGCGGCCGTGCCGAGTTCGACGGCGTGGACCTGTTCACGATGAGTCCTTCCGCCCGCCGCGACCTGCGCGGCAGCGAAATGGCGATGATCTTCCAGGACCCGCTGTCCTCGCTCAACCCGGTCGTGCCGATCGGCGTGCAGGTCACCGAGATCCTGGAGCGCCACCGCGGGATGAAGGGCGAGGCCGCCCGCAAGGAGGCCGCCCACCTGCTGGACCGGGTCGGCATCCCCGACCCGACCCGGCGGCTCAAGGAGTACCCGCACCAGCTCTCCGGCGGTATGCGCCAGCGCGCGCTGATCGCCATGGCGGTGGCCTGCGCCCCCCGCATGCTCATCGCCGACGAGCCGACCACGGCCCTCGACGTGACGATCCAGGCGCAGATCCTGGAGCTGCTCAAGGAACTGGTGGACCAGGAGGGCACCGCCCTGCTGATGATCACCCACGACCTCGGCGTGGTCGCCGGCCTCTGCGACCAGGTCAACGTGCTCTACGCGGGCAAGACCGTGGAGTCCGCCGGGCGCCGCGAGCTGTTCGGCCACCCGACCCACCCCTACGCGCACGGACTGCTGGGTTCCATCCCGCGGCTGGACGCTCCCCGGGGTGAACCCCTCACCCCCATCCGCGGCTCCATCAACGACCGCATCGCCTGGGCCGACGGCTGCGCCTTCGCGCCCCGCTGCGACCGGTACGAGATGGGCTGCCTGACCGGCACCCCGCAGCTCACCGAGCCGCGTGCGGCCGGCCACCAGGTGCGGTGCGTCAACCCCGTACTCGACGACGCGAAGGCCGAGGAGGTCACCGCATGAGCCTGCTCGAACTGGACGGCGTCAAGGTCCACTTCCCCATCAAGAAGGGCATCTTCGTCGACCGCACGGTCGGTCACGTCTACGCCGTGGACGGGGTGTCCCTGAAGGTCGAGGCCGGCGAGACCTACGGTCTGGTCGGCGAGTCCGGCTGCGGCAAGACCACCCTCGGGCGGTCCGTGCTGCGGCTGGTGGACATCACCGAGGGCTCCGTCGTCCTCGACGGCACCGACCTGGCGAAGCTGCCCGGCGAGGAGATGCGCCGCTTCCGGCGCCGGCTCCAGATGGTCTTCCAGGACCCGCTGGGCTCGCTCAACCCCCGGCAGAACATCGAGTCGATCCTGTCCGAGGGCATGGTCGCCCACGGCATCGGCAAGGACCAGGAGGAGCGCCGGGAGAAGATCAAGTCGATCCTGGACAAGGTCGGCCTGCCCTCCAACGCGCTCTCCCGCTACCCGCACGAGTTCTCCGGCGGCCAGCGCCAGCGCATCGGCATCGCCCGCGCCCTCGTCCTCGAACCCGACGTGATCATCTGCGACGAGCCGGTCTCCGCGCTCGACGTGTCGGTCCAGGCCCAGGTCATCAACCTGCTGGACGAGCTCCAGGAGGAACTCGGCCTGACCTACGTGGTGATCGCCCACGACCTCGCGGTGGTCCGGCACATCTCCGACACGATCGGCGTGATGTACCTGGGCTCGCTGGTCGAGGAGGCACCGAGCGACGCGCTGTACGCCGAGCCGAAGCACCCGTACACCAAGGCCCTGATGTCGGCCGTGCCGGTGCCGGACCCGGAGGTGGAGGACAGGCGCGAGCGCATCCTGCTCACCGGCGACCTGCCCTCCCCGGCCAACCCGCCCAGCGGCTGCCGCTTCCACACGCGCTGCCCGTGGGCCCAGGCCGAGCGCTGCGCGACGGAGCGGCCGGAGCTGCGGGACCTCGGCGGCGGCCACCGGGTGGCGTGCCACTTCGCCGAGGAGATCGCGGCCGGAACGCTGGAGCGGACCACGGGCGAGGTCGTGTCGGCGACCCGCGAGGGCGTGGACGACAACCCGACGACCGAGGACCCCGGCACCCCGGCGGTACCGGAACAGCCCGGCCCGCCGAAGCAGGAAACCGCACCGGAGCAGGGGAACACGCCTGAGCCGACGGAGAAGGCGGAGAGCGCCGACAAGGCCGACGAGGCCGCCGAGGCTGAGAAGGCCGTGACCGCCGACGAGGCCGAGGGCACGAAGAAGGCTGCCGAAGCCGACGCCACTGCGAGCGCCGACGACGCCGAGAGCGCTGAGAAGGCCGAGACCACTGAGGCCGCCGAGACCACCGAGGCCGATGAGGCTGACGAGGCCGCTGGCGCCGACAAGGTCGCGATCGCCGACGAGGCCGAGAAGGCCGAGAGCGCGGAGAAGGCTGCGGAGGCCGACGGGGCTGCGAGCGCCGACGACGCCGAGAGCGCTGAGAAGGCCGAGACCACTGAGGCCGCCGAGACCACCGAGGCCGATGAGGCTGACGAGGTCGCGGGCGCCGACGACGCCGAGGCCGCCGACAAGGCCGCGACTGCCGTCAAGGCGGAGAAGGCCGAAAGCGCCGACAAGGCCGAAAGCGCTGAGAAGGCCGAGACCGCCGGGGCCGCCGAGACCACCGAGGCCGAGGCGAAGGCGGAGAGCGCGGAAGAGGCCGGGAAGGCCAAGACCGCCGGGAAGGCCAAGACCGCCGGCAAGGCCGGCGCCGCCGAGAAGGCCGTATGACCGGCTGACGGCTGCGACTGGCCGCAGCCGTCGGCCGGGTCTTCGCCCGCGTCCGGGGTACCGCCCGACGGGATCCCGGACAGCAAGTTCACACCACCCCTCGCCTTGCTTTGCAAGGCGAGGGGTTCTTGCTGGGTGAGAATATAAGGGTGCTCCAGCAACTGTTCAGTCCGTCCGTCCTGCATACGCTCGACCTGATCGGCATCTTCGTCTTCGCGATCTCCGGCGCCCTGCTGGCCGTCCGCAAGAACTTCGACGTCTTCGGCATCGCCGTACTCGCCGAGGTCACCGCGCTCGGCGGCGGACTCTTCCGCGACCTGGTCATCGGCGCCGTACCGCCCGCCGCCTTCACGGACCTGGGGTACTTCGTCACCCCGCTGCTCGCCACGGTCCTGGTGTTCTTCCTCCACCCGCACGTGGAACGCATCCAGACCGGCGTCAACGTCTTCGACGCGGCCGGCCTCGGCCTGTTCTGCGTCGTCGGCACGACCAAGGCGTACGACTACGGCCTCGGCCTGACCGCCTCCGCCTGTCTGGGACTGGCCACCGCGGTCGGCGGCGGTGTGCTGCGCGACGTGCTCGCCAACGAGGTGCCGTCGCTGCTGCGCTGGGACCGCGACCTGTACGCCGTCCCGGCCGTCGTCGGCGCCGCCCTGACCGCGCTGTGCATCCGCTACGACGTGCTGAACGCGGGGACCAGCGGCGTCGCCGTGGTCACGGCCTTCGTGCTGCGCATCCTCGCGATGCGCTACCACTGGCGGGCCCCTCGCGCATGGCACCGCCGCTCGACGGTCCGGGAGGAGTAGCCCGCCGAGGCGGACGAACAAAGCTACCGCTTAGTATTATCTTCTTGTACTGTTCAGCCATGCCAGAAGCAGCCTCCGCCCAGCCCGTCAGGGCCACCATCGGCGCCAGTGAGTTCGACCGCGACACCGCACTCATCCCGCGCGCGCCCGGCGTCTACGACATCGACCTCTCCGCCGGCTGGACGATCATCAACGCCGTCAACGGCGGCTATCTGCTGGCGGTCCTGGGCCGCGCGCTCGCGGACGCCCTGCCGCACGCCGACCCGTTCACCATCTCCGCGCACTACCTGACCGCCTCCCAGCCGGGCCCGGCGGTCGTCCGCACCGAGACCGTGCGCACCGGACGGACCCTGTCGACCGGCCAGGCCTCCCTCTTCCAGCTCGACGAGCGGGGCGACGAGGTGGAGCGCATCCGTGTCCTCGCCTCCTACGGCGATCTGGACTCCCTCCCCGACGACGTCCGTACGACGGCCGAGCCGCCCGCGATACCGCCGATGGAGCAGTGCTTCGGCCCGGAGGACGGCCCCACCCCGGTCGACGGCAGCTCCGCCATCACCGAGCGCCTGATGCTCAGGCTCGACCCCTCGACCCTGGGATGGGCGCTCGGGCAGCCCTCCGGCAAGGGGGAGATGCGGGCCTGGTTCGGTCTCGCCGACGGCCGGGACCCCGACCCGTTCGCACTGCTCCTCGCGGTGGACGCCCTGCCGCCGACCGCCTTCGAACTGGGCCTGTCCGGCTGGGTCCCCACGGTGGAGCTGACCGTCCACGTCCGCTGCCGCCCGGCCCCGGGCCCCCTGCGCGTCTCGATCACCACCCGCAACCTCGCCGGCGGCTTCCTGGAGGAGGACGCCGAGGTCTGGGACAGCGAGGACCGCCTGGTGGCCCAGTCCCGTCAACTGGCCCGGGCCCGCCTTTAAGTCCGTCCGGCGAAAATCAGCCCCTCCGGCGTTTGAGGAGCGGGGGTCCGGGGGCAGCGCCCCCGGGTACGGGAAGGGTAGGGGCGGCGGGGGCGAAAAACCCAAACCCCCCCCCCCCCCCCCCCCCCGCCCCCCCCGGGGCCCCCCCCCCCCCCGGGACCACCCCCCCCGCCCCCCCCCCCCCGGGGGCCCCGCCCCCCCCCCCCCCCCGCGCCCCCCCCCCCCCGGCCCCCCCCCCGCCCCCCCCCCCCCCCCCCCCCCCCCCCCCCCCCCCCCCCCCCCCCCCCCCCGGTACGGGAAGGGTAGGGGCGGCGGGGGCGAAAAACCCTCACCCACCCCCACCCACCCCGCCGTCCAGCCAGTGCGCACGCCCGATCCCGATCAACCGCATCCGACGCACCGCCATCC
The DNA here is from genome assembly GCF_044453165.1 of Streptomyces sp. NPDC051740. Taxonomy (NCBI): domain Bacteria; kingdom Bacillati; phylum Actinomycetota; class Actinomycetes; order Kitasatosporales; family Streptomycetaceae; genus Streptomyces; species Streptomyces sp. NPDC051740. The sequence continues at coordinate 97,577 of NZ_JBITCL010000006.1, forward strand.
GGAACACCCGTTCCCGCTCCCGCGCCCCCGCCCCACTCCCCGGCGCCTCCAGAAACAGCGAGGCAGTCCCCAGCATCTGATCCACGTACAGCTGAGCCAGCATCACCAGATCCTCCTCCCCCCACCCCGCGGACACCGGATCCTCCGCCAGCGCCTCCCCCACCTCCACGGCGAACAGCGCCAGCTGATCCCGTATCGCCGCCCGCACCACCTGCACCCCGCCGTGCCGCTCCCGGGCGATGAACCGCACATGCGCCGGATGCGCGTCGACATGCCCCGCGATCAACTCGACGGCCCGCGCGATGCGTTCCTCGCCGTCCCCGGTCGTGGACACGATCGTCCGGATCATCGGGTGCAGACTGCCCAGCGCCTCCTCGACCAGCGCCACCCCCAGATCCTCGATGGACCGGAAGTGCCGGTAGAAGGCGGTCGGCGCCACCCCCACCGCACGGGTGACCTCACGCAGCCCCAGACTGCTCAGACTCTGCTCCTCCAGCAGTTCCAGCGCCGCGTCGAGCAGCGCCCGCCGTGTCTTCTGCTTCTGGGCCTGCCGGACGCCGAGGGTGTGACTCATGCCATGCAGTCAACAACTGTTCTCCGTCGTTGGAAAGCCATGGCCCGCGTTAGCCTGGGAACTCAGTGAACAACTGTAACCACAACCGTTCACCGAATCTGGGGGATCCACCCATGCTGTTCCTCGTCGCCACGCTCCTCCTGCTGGGCGTCGTCCTGGGCACCGTCGTCCACGCCCCGCTCTCCTTCTCCCTCGCCGCCGGTGCCGTCATCGTCGTGTGGCTCGGCGTCTTCGCCCTGCGCGAGCGCCACGGCCGCGGACACCGCGGCTCGGCGCACTGATCCGCACCAGGCCGTTCGAACCCCGTCCCTCCGACCGTGGGAGCCGATCACCATGTACCTGACCGCACCGGCCGCCCGACGCACCGGCTTCCGTGACGCCGACGGCATGGCCGTCGCGTCCTTCGTCCTGGGCCTGCTGGGCCTGCTCGTCCTCAACGTCGTCCTCGGCCCGACCGCCATCGTGCTGGCGGCCGTGGCGCTGTGGCGGGGCACGACCCGGCGCGGCCGCGCCTTCCTGGGGCTCGGACTCGGCGTCGCCGACCTCCTCGTCCTCGCCGCGTTCGTCCAGGCGGACAACACGATCTCCTGGAGCTTCTGAGCGGGCGGCGCATCCCGGCCAACCGCGATCCGTGGCCGCTGCACGGGGCCCCGTAGAATCGGCCCCACCATGGCTTACCTCGACCACGCCGCGACCACCCCGATGCTTCCCGAGGCGGTCGAGGCGCTCACCGCGCACCTGGGCGTCACCGGCAACGCCTCCTCCCTCCACGCGGCCGGCCGCCGCGCCCGTCGCACCGTCGAGGAGGCCCGCGAGACCCTCGCCGAGGCCCTCGGCGCCCGGCCCAGCGAGATCGTGTTCACCTCCGGTGGAACCGAGGCCGACAACCTCGCCGTGAAGGGGCTCTACTGGTCCCGCCGCGCCGCGGACCCGGCCCGCACCCGGGTCCTCGCCAGCCCCGTCGAGCACCATGCCGTCCTCGACGCCGTCCACTGGCTCGGCGAGCACGAGGGCGCCACCGTCGAGTACCTGCCGGTCGACCCCCACGGCCGGGTCCACCCGGACACCCTGCGCGAGGCCATCGCCCGCAACCCCGACGACGTCGCCCTCGCCACCGTCATGTGGGCCAACAACGAGATCGGTACGATCCTGCCGGTCCGCGAACTCGCCGAGACCGCCGCCGAGTTCGGCGTGCCGCTGCACTCCGACGCGGTCCAGGCATTCGGCCAGGTCCCGGTGGACTTCGCCGCGTCGGGGCTCGCCGCGATGACCGTGTCCGGCCACAAGATCGGCGGCCCGTACGGCATCGGCGCGCTGCTCCTGGGCCGCGAGCACACCCCCGTGCCCGTCCTGCACGGCGGCGGCCAGGAGCGCCACGTCCGCTCCGGCACCCTCGACGTCCCCGCCGTCGCCTCCTTCGCGACCGCCGGGCGGCTCGCCGCCGAGCAGCAGGAGTGGTTCGCCCGCGAGATCGGAAGGCTCCGTGACGACCTGGTCGCCGCGGTCCGCGAGGCCGTCCCGGACGCCGTCCTCGGCGGTGACCCCGCCCCCGGGGGACGTCTTCCGGCCAATGCGCACTTCACCTTCCCCGGCTGCGAGGGCGACTCACTGCTGCTCCTCCTGGACGCGCAGGGCATCGAGTGCTCCACCGGATCCGCCTGCACCGCCGGTGTGGCCCAGCCCAGCCATGTCCTCCTGGCCACCGGAACCGATCCCGACCTGGCCCGTGGAACCCTGCGCTTCTCCCTCGGTCACACCTCTACGGAGGCCGACGTGGAGGCGCTGGCCAAGGCGATCGGGCCGGCGGTGGAACGGGCTCGGGCGGCGGGGCTGACCTAGCCCGCTAGCCCGCCGTGGCCGACGGAGAGCTTGAGGGGCCGGTGTCCGTCTGCGCCGTGCGGGCCCGCCGCACCAGCTTCATGTAGCGGTCCCAGTCCCAGTGCGGGCCCGGGTCGGTGTGGTCCGTGCCGGGGACCTCGATGTGGCCGATGACGTGGTCGCGGTCGACCGGGATGTCGTAGCGGGCGCATATTCGGGCCGTGAGGCGGGCCGACGCCTCGTACATCTCGTCCGTGAGGTCCTCGGGGCGGTCCACGAAGCCCTCGTGCTCGATGCCGACGCTGCGCTCGTTGTAGTCGCGGTTGCCCGCGTGGTACGCCACGTCCAGCTCGCGGATCATCTGGGTGATACGGCCGTCCTGGCCGACGATGTAGTGCGTGGACGCCTTGTGCCCCGGATCCTGGAACGCCCGCACCGCGCTGTCGAAGCTGCCCTGGGTGACATGGACGATCACCATGTCGACGCCGAAGTCGTCCGGCCGGTCCGCGCGGCGCCAGTTGGCGTCCGAGGCCGCCACCCAGCGGGCGCCCGCGTAGTCCACCACGCCCTGCTCGCGCGGCTTCTCGACGCCCGGCATACGCCACCACAGCCGCGCCAGCTCGTCCCGCGCCAGCGCCGCGGTGCCCGCCGCTGCCGCCACCCCGCCCACGATCAGGGCCCGCCGCCCGATGCGCCGGTCCCCGTCCTCGGATGCCTTCTGTGCCCCCATGTGATCGTGAACGGATACCCGGCGGCCGTGGTTCCCGTCCCCCCGTACCCTGGAGGGGTTATGACTGAGACCTCGCAGCGCTCCCGCCCCCTCCGCGTCCTGGCCGCCATGTCCGGCGGAGTCGACTCCGCCGTCGCCGCCGCCCGCGCGGCCGAGGCGGGCCACGACGTGACCGGCGTCCACCTCGCGCTCTCCGCGAACCCGCAGTCGTTCCGTACCGGCGCGCGGGGCTGCTGCACCATCGAGGACTCGCGCGACGCCCGCCGCGCCGCCGACGTCATCGGCATCCCGTTCTACGTGTGGGACCTCGCCGACCGCTTCCGCGAGGACGTCGTCGAGGACTTCGTCGCCGAGTACGAGGCCGGCCGCACCCCCAACCCGTGCCTGCGCTGCAACGAGAAGATCAAGTTCGCCGCCCTGCTGGACAAGGCGCTGGCGCTCGGCTTCGACGCGGTCTGCACCGGCCACTACGCCCAGGTGATCCCGCGCGAGGACGGTACCCGCGAACTGCACCGCGCCTCCGACATGGCCAAGGACCAGAGCTACGTCCTCGGCGTGCTCGACGACCGCCAGCTCGCCCACGCGATGTTTCCCCTCGGTGACACGGTCACCACCAAGGAGGAGATCCGCGCGGAGGCCGAGCGCAGGGGGCTCGCGGTGGCCAAGAAGCCCGACTCGCACGACATCTGCTTCATCGCCGACGGCGACACCCAGGGCTTCCTCGCGAACCGCCTCGGCAAGGCCGAGGGCGACATCGTCGACGAGTCCGGCACCAGGATCGGCAGCCACGAGGGCGCGTACGGCTTCACCATCGGCCAGCGCAAGGGCCTGCGGATCGGCACCCCCGCCCCCGACGGCAAGCCCCGCTACGTCCTCGACATCTCCCCGGTGACCAACACGGTCACCGTCGGCCCCGCGGCGGCCCTCGACGTCACCGCCCTCACCGCGATCAAGCCCCGCTGGTGCGGCGCCGCCCCGTCCGGCCCCGGCACCTACACGGCGCAGCTGCGCGCCCACGGCGGCGAGACCGAGGTGACGGCGGAACTCGTCGACGGGGAACTCCGGGTGAGCTTCACCGAACCCGTCCGCGGCGTCGCCCCCGGCCAGGCGATCGTCCTGTACGACGGCACCCGCGTGGTCGGCTCGGCGACGATCGCGTCGACGGTGCGGGCGACGGCCGGCGCGGCCTGAAGGCGCTCCTTCGGGCCCGGCGGGGCGCTCACCGCGTGAAGAAGTCCGCCAGCACCGGGGCCAGGACGTCCGGTTCGACCATGTGGGTCTGGCCCTCCAGGGTGCGGTACGTGCCCCGGGGGACGGAATCGGCGATCGCCCGCGCGGCCTCACGCATCCACGCCGGGCTCGCGTCGCCCGCGATCGACAGCACCGGCACCCGGATCGACGCCAGCAGCTCGCGCGGGACGCTCCCGTCGCCCATCACGGCGTCGTCGTACGCGAGGCTCGGCGCGATCGACTCCATCCCGGCCCACATCGGTGACTGCCGCGCGCCCCGGATGACGTCCTCGCCGAGGCCGGTCAGCCGCAGGAACAGCTCCACCGCGTCCCCGCGCCGTCCCTCGGCGAGCGCCGCCGTCAGCCGCTCGGTGTACCGCGCCCGCTCCCCGAGGTCCTCCTCGGACATCGCGTACGGCGTCTCGTAGACGGCGACGTGGTGCACCGGAAGTCCGCTCGCCGCCGCCCTGAGCGCCAGCGCGCCGCCCGAGGAGACGCCGTACAGCGCGGCCTCGCCGCCCACCGCCCCGATCACCGCCGCCAGGTCCTCGATCTCGCGCTCCACCGCGTACGGTGCCGTGTCCCCGCTGCCGCCCCGGCCCCGGCGGTCGTACACGACCACCCTGAACCGCTCCGACAGGGGAGCCGCCAGCGGCGCCGCCGTGGCGCCCGTCGACATCGCGCCGCTGACGAGAACGATCGTGGCACCCCGCCCGGCGCTCTCGTACGCCAGTGAGGTGCCGTCACGCGAAGAGATGTTCTTGTCCATGTCACGCCAGACTGCCGCACGGGGCGGCATTCATCGGTGAGGCGGGCGGCGCGTTCGCCCATCACAACCCGTTTACCTGATCAGCCGACTTCGACCTCGTGGAAGCAGAGGTGGTCCTTGATCCGCGCGACGTCCGGCTTCGGCTCCGGGTACGCCCAGACCAGGTCCGCCGCGTCCGGCAGCGACCAGTAGGAGGCGGTGCCTTTGAAGGGGCAGCGCGTGTGCGTCTCCGACGGCGTCAGCAGGTCGAGCCGTACGTCCGCCGGCGGGATGTAGTACCGGTCCGGACAGCCCGTCTCCTTCAGCAGCAGTGCCCCGTCGCTCTCCGCCAGCACCTGCCCGCCGCGCACCACGCGCACGTGCCGGTCACTGGCCTCGATGGTGATGCGGTGGCCTGTGGTCACGATCGTCCCTCCTCGGGTGGCCGACTCCGCGAGTACAGCGCACGCCGATGCGGACTTCTTCCCGGGAAGGATCCGCGGGAGAGCCCGTACTGTGGGGCCGTGAACATCTGTGTCTTTCTCTCCGCCGCCGACCTCGACGAACGCTACACACGCCCCGCGCGGGAGTTCGGGCGGTTGCTCGGCAAGGGCGGGCACACCCTGGTGTGGGGCGGTTCGGACACCGGTCTGATGAAGGTCGTCGCCGACGGGGTGCACGAGGCGGGCGGCCGGCTCTGCGGAGTCTCGGTGGAGTTCCTCGCGGCGAAGGCGCGCGACGGCGTCGACGAGATGGTGATCGCGCGTGACCTCGCCGAGCGCAAGCGGCTGCTGCTGGAGAAGGCCGACGCGGTGGTCGTCATGGTCGGCGGCACCGGCACCCTCGACGAGGCGACCGAGATCCTGGAACTGAAGAAGCACGGGCACACCGAGAAGCCGGTGGTGCTGCTCAACACCGCGGGCTTCTACGACGGCCTCAAGGAGCAGTTCCGCCGCATGGAGGACGAGGGCTTCCTGCCCCGCCCGCTCACCGACCTGGTGTTCTTCGCCGAGGAGCCGGTGGGCGCGCTGGCGTACCTGGAGGAGAGCCTGGGCGTGGAGTGACCGCGCGATGATGCGAGCATGGCGGGCATGGCTACACATGTGATCACCGGAGCGGGCTCCGGCATCGGCGCGGCCGTCGCCCGCCGCCTGCACGCGCGCGGGGACGAACTCGTCCTGCACGCGCGCGACGCGGGCCGGGCGAAGGAACTGGCAGCCGGGTTCCCCGGCGCCCGCACCCTCGTCGGCGACCTGGCGGACCCGGACAAGCTCTCCTGGGCCTTCTCCCACCAGTCGCTCCCGGACCGGGTGGACTCCCTCCTGCACATCGCCGGCGTGGTCGACCTCGGCCCGGTCGGCGAGCTGACCCCGAAGACCTGGCGCCACCAGCTCAACGTCAACCTGATCGCCCCCGCCGAGCTGACCCGCCACTTCCTGCCCCAGCTCCGCGCGAGCCGGGGCCACGTGATCTTCGTCAACTCCGGCGCCGGTCTGAGCGCCCACGCCGACTGGTCCGCCTACGCCGCCTCCAAGCACGGCCTGAAGGCCCTCGCCGACTCCCTGCGCCACGAGGAGCACGGCAACGGGGTGCGCGTCACCTCGGTCTACCCCGGCCGCACGGCCAGCCCCATGCAGGCCAAGGTCCACCAGCAGGAGGGCAAGGAGTACGACCCCGCGCGGTGGATCGACCCCGAGTCGGTCGCCACGACGATCGTGACGGCCCTGGACCTCCCGGCCGACGCGGAGATCAACGACCTGACGGTCCGACCGGGACGGTGATTTTCAGCCCCTCCGGCGTTTGAGGAGCGGGGGTCCGGGGGCAGCGCCCCCGGGATGGGACGGGTAGGGGCGGCGGGGGCGAAAAACCTCCGTACGCTCTACGGGTGAGCGAAAACAGCCAGTTCAGCTTCGGCCCCGTCACCGGCATCGGCTCCATGCCGGGCGGGGACGCCCGAGAGGCCGCCAGAACGGTCACCGGCAGCTTCGAGACCTTCCCCCACCTCCCCGAACTCCCCGCCCGCGGCCCCGGCGCGGACATGATCGGCCGCACCGCGGGCCTGCTCGTGGAGCTCTACGCCCGCGTCGAACCCAGCGGCTGGCGCCTCGGCGACCACCCGGGCCGCGACACCAGGCGCGCCCGCTCCTGGCTCGGTGAGGACCTCGACGCGCTGGAGGAGTTCACCCAGGACTACCAGGGCCCCCTGAAGGTCCAGGCGGTCGGCCCGTGGACGCTCGCCGCCGCCCTGGAGCTGCGCAACGGCGAGGCCGTCCTCTCCGACCCCGGCGCCTGCCGCGACCTCGCCGCCTCCCTCGCCGAGGGACTGCGCCTCCACCTCGCCGAGGTGCGGCAGCGCGTGCCCGGCGCGCGGCTCGTCCTGCAGCTCGACGAACCCTCCCTCACCGCCGTACTGCGCGGACAGGTGCGGAGCGCCAGCGGCTACCGCACCCACCGCGCGGTGGACCGGCAGATCGTCGAGGCCACGCTGCGGGACGTCGTCGGGGTTCACGACGGCGGGCCCGTCGTGGTCCACTCGTGCGCACCGGACGTCCCGTTCGCCCTGCTGCGCCGGGCGGGCGCGGCGGGGGTCTCCTTCGACTTCTCCCTCCTCACCGAGCGTGACGACGAGGTGATCGGGGAAGCGGTGGAGAGCGGGACCCGGCTGTTCGCCGGTGTCGTCCCGGGGACGGACGGACCGTTGTCGGACCCGGGCGGTAGCGTCATGGGTGTCAGGACGCTCTGGCGCAGGCTGGGGCTGCGGCCGGGACTTCTCCCGGAGGCGGTCACGCTCACTCCGGCGTGCGGACTCGCGGGGGCTTCCCCGGAGTACGCGCGCAGGGCCCTCGCCCAGTGCGTCCGGGCGGCGAGATCCCTCGCGGACAACCCAGAGTAACGGGAGGACATACGGTGGCCGGCGACAAGCAAGCGGAGACGACGAGCGTGCCCGCCGGGGCACGGGAGAAGCACGCCAAGCTCGCTGAGCAGATCGAGGAGCACCGCTTCCGGTACTACGTGAACGACGCCCCCGTCATCAGCGACGCCGACTTCGACCGGCTGCTGCGGGAGTTGGAGGCGCTGGAGGAGGAGCATCCGGAGCTGCGCACCCCGGACTCGCCGACCCAGAAGGTCGCCGGGGCGTACGAGACGGAGTTCACCTCCGTGCGGCACGTCTCGCGCATGCTCTCCCTCGACAACACGTTCAACGACGACGACCTCGCCGCGTGGGCGGAGCGCATCCACAAGGAGCTGGGCGAGCAGAAGTTCCACTTCCTGTGCGAGCTGAAGGTCGACGGCCTCGCCGTCAACCTCACCTACGAGCGGGGGCGGCTGGTCCGCGCGGCGACCCGCGGCGACGGCCGTACGGGTGAGGACATCACGCCCAACGTCCGCACCATCGCCGAGATCCCGGACCGGCTGAAGGGCGACAAGGTGCCCGACCTGGTGGAGGTCCGCGGGGAGGTCTACTTCCCGATGGAGAAGTTCCAGGGGCTCAACGCCCGCCTGGTCGAGGCCGGCGACAAGCCCTTCGCCAACCCGCGCAACGCGGCGGCCGGTTCGCTGCGCCAGAAGGACCCCCGGGTCACCGCCTCCCGTCCGCTGCACATGGTGGTGCACGGCATCGGCGTCCTGGAGGGCTACAAGGGCATGACCCGCCTCTCCCAGGGCTACGACCTGCTGAAGAGCTGGGGCCTGCCCACCTCCGAGCACAACAGGGTGGTCGACGACCTCGCCGGCGTACGGGAGTTCATCGCGTACTACGGCGAGAACCGGCACTCCGTGGCGCACGAGATCGACGGGGTCGTCGTCAAGCTCGACGAGATCTCCCTGCAGGGCCGCCTCGGCACCACCTCGCGCGCGCCGCGCTGGGCCATCGCGTACAAGTACGCGCCCGAGGAGGTCAACACCAGGCTGGTCGACATCCGCGTGGGGGTGGGCCGTACGGGCAGGGTCACGCCGTACGCCCAGGTCGAACCGGTCCACGTGGCGGGCTCCGAGGTGGAGTTCGCCACGCTCCACAACCAGGACGTGGTCAAGGCCAAGGGCGTCCTCATCGGTGACACGGTGGTGCTGCGCAAGGCCGGTGACGTGATCCCGGAGATCCTCGGTCCGGTCGCCGACCTGCGGGACGGCAGCGAGCGGGAGTTCGTGATGCCGGCCGAGTGCCCCGAGTGCGGTACGCCGCTGAAGGCGATGAAGGAGGGCGATGTCGACCTGCGCTGTCCCAACGCCCGTACGTGTCCGGCACAGTTGCGGGAGCGGCTGTTCTACCTGGCCGGGCGCAGGGCGCTGGACATCGAGCACTTCGGCTATGTCGCCGCGGCGGCGCTGACCAGGCCGCTGGAGCCCGCGGAGCCGCCGCTGCGGGACGAGGGCGACCTGTTCGGCCTCACCGTCGAGCAGTTGCTGCCCATCAAGGCGTACGTCCTCGACCAGGACAGCGGGCTGCCCAAGCGGGACCCGAAGACCGGTGAGGAGAAGGTCGCCACCGTCTTCGCCAACCAGGAGGGCGAGCCGAGGAAGAACGCGGTCGCGATGCTGGCGAACATCGCGGCGGCCAAGGAGCGTCCGCTGGCGCGCGTGCTGACCGGTCTGTCGATCCGTCATGTCGGTCCGGTCGCGGCGGAGGCGCTGGCCCGTGAGTTCCGCTCCGTCGACCGCATCGAGCAGGCCACCGAGGAGGAGCTGGCGGGCACCGAGGGAGTCGGGCCGACCATCGCCGCCTCGCTCAAGCAGTGGTTCGCCGAGGACTGGCACCGGGAGATCATCCGTAAGTGGAAAGCGGCCGGTGTCCGTATGGAGGACGAGGGGGCGGGGGAGGACGAGGGGCCGCGTCCGCTGGAAGGGCTCACCGTCGTGGTGACCGGAACCCTGGAGAACTTCACCCGGGACGGCGCGAAGGAGGCGCTGCAGAGCCAGGGGGCGAAGGTGACCGGATCCGTCTCCAAGAAGACGTCGTTCGTCGTCGTGGGCGACAATCCCGGGACGAAGTACGACAAGGCGATGCAGCTCAAGGTGCCGGTTCTGGACGAGGACGGCTTCACCGTCCTCCTCGGGCAAGGCCCGAAGGCCGCGGCGGACGTCGCTCTTTCGGCCGAGGAGTAGCGGTTGAAGGTCGCCCGATCGGTGCATATCAGATGCATACGGGTGGCTGGGGCGCATTCGGGCAACCGTCGGCGACCGGTGCCCGTACAGGCCTTCCGCGGCCTACTGTTGAGATGTGCGCCTGCCGTGCCCAGCTGCGGTCGGAGCAACCCCGTACTCGTGAGGGGTCCGGGGTAAGGGCTTTCCACCGCGGAGCCGCTGAGAGTCGTCGGGCATCGGGCCGCGTGGCGTGGGCACCGCCGGCTGGGAGAGGGACGGGAATGGAACCGACCGAGAGCGCCGCCCCGGGCTCACGGCCGCGCCTGCGCCGCATGGCGGTCGCATGGCTGCGCGGCCGTGAGGACGGGCGGCCCGCGGGGCGGCCGGGCGCGAAGGGGCGCACCGGGACGCGTACCGCGGACGCGCGCGGTGTCGGGCGGCCGGTCGCCGGGCACGGTCCCGGGCTGTCCGAGGCGGACGCGGAACGGCACCCGTCCTGGCCCGCGTTGCCCACGGCGGTCGTCGCCGCGGCCGGGTTCGTGCTGGGCGCCGGCTTCCTGCGGGCGTTCACCGGAGGGCACGCGCTCTTCCCGTCCGGCACGGTCGGCTGGTCGCTGGCGGTGCTGAACGGAATCATCGTCGGCCATCTGGTGATGCTGGGCCGTTCCCGGTGGTGGGGCGGTACGGGTTCCGGCGCCGCCCTCACCCTCGCGGTGCTGCTGCTCTACGGCTGGGTCCCGGCCGGGATGGTCAGCCTCACCGTCGTCGTGCTGGTCGGCATGGCCCGGCGGGGCCACTGGCGGCAGGGCGTGCTGCACGGTGCGGTGGACCTGCTCGGCATCGGCGCCGGTGCGCTGGTGCTGGCCGCGTTCGGCTGCGTGCCGTCCGTCGAGTCGCCGTCGACCCCGGACACCTGGACGCTGTACACCGCCCCGGGGGTGGTGCTGGTCGCCGCGGTCTATCTCGCGGTCACCCGCGGTCTGCTGTGGTACCTGCACACCCCCCGCGCGGGGCTGCCCACCGTGGCCCGTACCGCGCTGGTCCGGCAGGGCCTTGTCGCTGTCGCCCTGCTCGGTATAGCGCCGCTGGTGTGTGTGGTCGCCGATGCCGAACCGGTGCTGCTGCCCCTGTTCTCCATCCCGCTGATCGCCCTCGACTCCACGCTGTGGATAGCCCGCGCGCGGGCCGAGGAGCAGCTGCGCGATCCGCTGACCGGACTGCCGAACCGGCAGTGGCTGCTGGAACGCATCTGGACCGCGCTGGACGACGCGGAGCGGATCGGTGCCCGTGCCGCGCTCATGCTGATCGACCTGGACCGGTTCCGGTCGGTCAACGACACCCTCGGGCATCTCGCCGGTGACCGGCTGCTGCTGCAGATAGCCGACCGGCTCGCACTCGCCCTGCCGCGCGGGGCGGAGGCCGCGCGGCTCGGCGGTGACGAGTTCGCCGTCTTACTGCCCGTCGCCGACTCCACGACGGCCGCCACCCGCGTCGCCCGCTCCCTCGTCGCCGCCCTCAGCTCCCCGCTCGACCTCGACGGGCTCACCCTCGTCCTGGAGGCGAGTGCGGGGGTCGCCGTCTTTCCCGACCACGCCGACGACGCGGAGGGGCTGTTGCGGCGGGCGGACGTGGCGATGTACCAGGCCAAGCGGGACCGTACGGGGGTCGAGGCGTACGAGTCCAAGCGGGACTCCAACACCCCTGACCGGCTGGGGCTGCTGGGGGATCTGCGGCGGGCGCTGGACGCCCGGGAGGTCGAGCTCCACTACCAGCCGAAGGTGCGCTTCGACGGGCAGGTCGCGGGGCTCGAGGCGCTGGTGCGGTGGGTGCATCCGGAGCGGGGGAAGGTACCGCCGGACGAGTTCATAGCGATCGCCGAGTCGTCCGGGCTGATGCCGCACCTCACCGAGTACGTGCTGGAGACCGCGCTGGGGCAGGTCGCGCGGTGGCGGGCCCAGGGGTTGTTCGTGCCGGTCGCCGTGAACGTGTCCCCGCGCGATGTCCACACGGCCGGTTTCGCGGGCTCCGTGGCGGCGCGGCTGGCTCGGCACGGGGTGCCGGCGGGGGCGCTGCAGCTGGAGATCACCGAGCATGTGCTGCTGGAGGATCCGCAGCGTGCGGCCGACACGTTGAACGCGTTGACCGGGCACGGGGTGAAGATGTCGCTGGACGACTTCGGTACGGGGTACTCGTCGTTGGTGCATCTGCGGCGGCTGCCGGTGAGTGAGCTGAAGATCGACCGGTCGTTCGTGGCCCGGCTGGCCGTGGACACGGAGGACGCGGAGATCGTGCGCTGCACGGTCGACCTGGCGCATTCGCTGGGGCTGCTCGTCGTCGCGGAGGGGGTGGAGGACGACGAGACGTGGGAGCGGCTGCGTGATCTCCGCTGCGACGCGGTGCAGGGCTGGCTGGTCGCCGCGGCGATGCCGCCGGACGAGACCACGGCCTGGCTCCTCGCCCGCGGCTCCCGCGGCTGGCAACGCCCGGCCGCGGCGCTCCCGGCCGCGACGACCACGGCCGACGAATAGTCACTGCTGGTGCGGGCGGGATGCCTGCGGCGCAGTGTGTCGGTCCGGTGGGGGCCTGGGTGGCGCCCACTGTCCGGTGGGTGGGTCGGGGCCGGGCCGCGCGGTCCCACCCCGTACCGACGCGAGGCACCCGCGAAACCACCCCCGCTCAGCGACGACGCGAAGCGTCCCCCGCCCTTCCGTCGCAGGCGGAGAAACGCCGCACGGCGTCCGGACAGGGCGGGCACCCGGAAAGGGTTTCACGGGCACGGCCCGCCGCCCCATAGGATTGGGGACTGGCGTCACATTCCCGCCTGCCCCGCGACGCCTGGCACGCACGCTCGCCGCGTTGCCGAACCGCCCACGTGGCTCCGCCACGAGGGCGCTCCGGCGCCTTGCGATCGCACGCACCAGACGCCGCGGGACCCGCCCTGCGGGCGGACGACGGGAATGCGACGCCGGCCCCCAGCCCCGAACCACACACACTCACCCCAGAGGATCGCTGCATGCCTGGCATTACGCGCGAGGAGGTCGCCCACCTCGCCCGGCTGGCGCGTCTGGAGCTGAAGCCCGAAGAGCTCGAACACTTCGCGGGCCAGCTGGACGACATCATCGGCGCGGTCGCCCGCGTCAGCGAGGTCGCCGACCAAGACGTACCGCCGACCTCGCACCCGCTCCCGCTGACGAACGTCATGCGCGCGGACGAGGTCCGTCCCTCGCTCACCCCCGAGCAGGCGCTCTCCGGCGCCCCGGCCCAGGAGCAGCAGCGTTTCAAGGTGCCGCAGATCCTGGGGGAGGAGTAACCCGCCATGAGCGATCACATCATCAGGCTCACCGCCGCCGAGACCGCCGAGAAGATCGCCTCCGGTGAGCTCACGGCCGTAGAGGTCACCGAGGCGCACCTGGCCCGGATCGAGGCCGTCGACGAGAAGGTGCACGCCTTCCTGCACGTCGACCGTGAGGGTGCCCTGGCGCAGGCGCGCGCCGTGGACGAGAAGCGGGCCAAGGGGGAGAAGCTCGGTCCGCTGGCCGGCGTTCCCCTCGCCCTCAAGGACATCTTCACCACCGAGGGCATCCCGACCACCGTCGGTTCCAAGATCCTCGAGGGCTGGATCCCGCCGTACGACGCGACGCTCACCAAGCGGCTGAAGGCCGCCGACGTCGTCATCCTCGGCAAGACCAACATGGACGAGTTCGCCATGGGGTCCAGCACCGAGAACAGCGCCTACGGGCCGACCGGCAATCCGTGGGACCTGACCAGGATCCCCGGGGGGTCGGGCGGTGGTTCGTCCGCCGCGCTCGCCTCCTTCCAGGCACCGCTCGCCATCGGTACCGACACCGGCGGTTCCATCCGCCAGCCGGCCGCCGTCACCGGCACCGTCGGTGTGAAGCCGACGTACGGCTCCGTCTCCCGGTACGGCATGGTCGCCTTCTCCAGCTCCCTGGACCAGGGCGGGCCCTGCGCCCGTACGGTCCTGGACGCGGCCCTGCTGCACGAGGTGATCGCCGGGCACGACCCGATGGACTCCACCTCCGTCGACGCCCCGGTCCCGCCGGTCGTCGAGGCCGCCCGCAACGGCAGCGTCGCCGGCATGCGCGTCGGCGTCGTCAGGCAGTTCCGCGGCGAGGGCTACCAGGCCGGTGTCGTCCAGCGGTTCGACGAGGCCGTCGAGATGATGAAGGGGCTCGGTGCCGAGATCGTCGAGCTGGACTGTCCGTCCTTCGACCTCGCGCTGTCGGCCTACTACCTGATCGCGCCCTCCGAGTGCTCCTCCAACCTCGCCCGCTTCGACGGCCTGCGCTACGGCCTGCGGACCGGCGACGACGGCTCGCACTCCGCCGAGGAGGTCACCTCGCTGACCCGTGAGGCCGGCTTCGGCCCCGAGGTCAAGCGCCGCGTCATGCTCGGCACGTACGCCCTGTCGAGCGGCTACTACGACGCGTACTACGGCAGCGCCCAGAAGGTCCGCACCCTCATCAAGCAGGAGTTCGAGCGGGCCTTCGAGCAGGTCGACGTGATCGTCTCCCCGACGACCCCGACCACCGCCTTCCCGATCGGCGAGCGCGCCGACGACCCGATGGCGATGTACCTGGCCGACCTGTGCACCATCCCCACCAACCTGGCGGGCAACGCGGCCATGTCGCTGCCCTGCGGCCTCGCCCCCGAGGACAACCTGCCGGTGGGTCTGCAGATCATCGCCCCCGCCATGAAGGACGACCGGCTCTACAAGGTCGGCGCCGCCGTCGAGGCGGCCTTCGTGGAAAAGTGGGGCCACCCGCTGATCGAGGAGGCACCGTCGCTGTGAGCGCACTGTCCAAGGCCAAGGGATTCAAGAAGTCCAAGTCCGGTCTGTACGTCTCCATGGCCACCTCGGCGTTCGGCGCCGTCGGTGTGTACAAGCAGATCAAGAAGGCGCGCGGCGAGAACGACACGCTGCGGCTGCTCGACGCGGTCGTCACCGGCGCCGCCGTCATCACCAACCTCGCCATCCTCTACCGCGAGGTGAAGCGCCTCGGCGACGACGACGTCCTGCTGGGCTGAGAGGGAAGTTTCACCGTGACCACCACGACTGACCTGGTGTCGTACGAGGACGCACTCGCGTCGTACGACCCCGTCATGGGCCTCGAGGTCCATGTCGAACTCGGCACCCGGACCAAGATGTTCTGCGGCTGCTCGACGGCGCTGGGCGCCGACCCGAACACCCAGACCTGCCCCGTCTGCCTCGGCATGCCCGGCGCGCTCCCGGTCGTCAACGCGACCGGCGTCGAGTCGGCGATCAAGATCGGTCTCGCGCTGAACTGCGAGATCGCCGAGTGGTGCCGCTTCGCCCGGAAGAACTACTTCTATCCGGACATGCCGAAGAACTTCCAGACCTCCCAGTACGACGAGCCGATCGCCTTCGACGGCTACCTCGACGTGCAGCTGGAGGACGGCGAGACCTTCCGCGTCCAGATCGAGCGCGCCCACATGGAGGAGGACACCGGCAAGTCCACGCACGTGGGCGGTGCCACCGGCCGTATCCACGGCGCGTCCCACTCCCTGCTGGACTACAACCGCGCCGGCATCCCGCTGATCGAGATCGTCACCAAGCCGATCGAGGGAGCGGGCGAGCGTGCCCCCGAGGTCGCGCGGGCCTACGTCCGTGAGCTGCGCGAGCTCATCCGGGCGCTCGGCGTGTCCGAGGCCCGGATGGAGATGGGCCAGATGCGCTGCGACGTGAACCTGTCGCTGCGCCCGCACGGCCGGGAGAAGTTCGGCACCCGCAGCGAGACGAAGAACGTCAACTCGCTGCGGTCCGTCGAGCGCGCCGCCCGCTTCGAGATCCAGCGGCACGCCGCCGTGCTCGGCGGCGGCGGCACGATCATCCAGGAGACCCGCCACTTCCACGAGGACACGGGGTCCACGACCTCCGGCCGCGTGAAGGAGGAGGCCGAGGACTACCGGTACTTCCCGGAGCCCGACCTGGTGCCCGTGGCGCCCTCGCGCGAGTGGGTCGAGGAGATCCGTTCCGCCCTGCCCGAGCTGCCGCTGGTGCGCCGCAACCGGCTCCGCGAGGAGTGGGGGATCTCCGGCACCGACATGCAGGCCATCCTCAACGCCGGTGCGCTGGACCCGATCGTCGCCACGATCGACGCCGGTGCCGACGCGGCCTCCGCCCGCAAGTGGTGGATGGGTGAGCTGGCCCGCAGCGCCAACGAGTCCGGGAAGTCGCTCGACGAGCTGGCGATCACCCCGGAGCAGGTGGCCCGGGTCGCCGAGCTGGTCGTGAAGGGCGATCTGAACGACAAGCTGGCCCGTCAGGTCATCGAGGGCGTCCTCGCCGGTGAGGGCACCCCGGACGAGGTGGTCGACAAGCGCGGTCTGAAGGTCGTCTCCGACGAGGGCGCCCTGGGCACCGCCGTCGACGAGGCCATCGCCGGCAACCCGGGTATCGCGGACAAGATCCGCGGTGGCAAGGTGGCCGCGGCCGGTGCCCTGGTCGGCGCGGTCATGAAGGCCACGCGCGGGCAGGCCGACGCGGCCCGCGTGAAGGAGCTGATCCTGCAGAAGCTGGGTGTCGGCGAGGGCTGAGCGCCGAAGAACGGGAGAGGGGACGCACCGGGTCCGGTGCGTCCCCTCCCTCATGCGGTCACGCCGTCACGCGGTCAGGCGCGGCGGCCCACCACACGGGCGAAGCCCAGCGTGCGGCCCTGGTCCACGCGGAGCATCTCCGCGCACTCCCGGCTCATCCGCACGTGGAACTCCTCCGTGCTCTCCTCGTGGACGACGTCGCACCAGAGCAGCCACTCCCGCCAGCCGTCCTCCAGCCAGTCGGCCGTCTCGACCTCCACCGCCCCGCTGCGGGTCCAGTGGCGGCGCCACCAGGCGGGGCTGTGGAAGCACCAGAACGCGGGGTCCCAGAAGGGCTTCAGGTGCTCCGGCGGTTCGGTGCCCTCGATCTCCTCGGGCGTCGACGGGACGACGACCCCGATCCGCCCGCCGGGCTTCAGCAGCCGGGTCAGCGTCGGCAGGTACAGGTCGTCGGTGCCGAAGTACTGGTACGCGTCGACGGAGACGATCGCGTCGAAGCTCTCCTCCCCGAAGGGCAGGTCGTGCGCCTCGGCGAGGACCGGGAACACCCGGTCGGCCACGCCCGCCTCCGCGATGCGGCGCGCGTTGTCGTCCGGCTTGATCCACAGGTCGGCCGCGGTGACCTGGACGTCGTACTCCCTGGCCAGGAAGACCGACGTCATGGCGCGTCCGCAGCCCAGGTCGAGCACGCGTGCGCCGGGGCGCAGGGTGTCGAGGCCGAGGGCAGGGGCGAGCCACTCCAGCAGCCACAGCGCGTGCGGGCCCATCTGGTTGTCGACGGCCCAGCGGGCGTCGTAGGCGCTGCTGCGGGGGTAGCGGGGCAGGGCGATGCGGCTAGCGAGGTCGTCGCGCGGGGTGTTCGGTGTGATGTCCGACATCGGTGAACGGGCTCCTTGGGGCCGTGAAGAGGGAAAGGGTCGCGTCGGAGCTCGGGCGGACAATCATCAAAGCACCTGCTTCGGCCGGCGGCGGACTGCCGCGGAACGTCGGAAGGGCGGACGGTAGCAGCCGGCCCCGCACCCCCGCATCCGGATTTCCGGGCCGCGGACGCTACGCTCCCGCGCCATGAGTGGACGCGCCGATTCCGATGACCAGACCGCGGACGTCCGGGCCGCGGACGCCGGGCAGGACGCCGGGCAGGGTGACGAAGCCTCGCGGGAGGTGCGGCGCGCCCGGTGGGCCGCGGTCGGTGCCGGGGCCGTACTCGCCCTCGCGGGTGTGGCCGCCGCTCTGCTCCGTCTCGCGGGTTCCGCACCGGCCCTCGTCCCCGTCGCGTACGCCTGCGGGGCCGCCGTCTGCGCCCTCGCCGCGGTGCTGGGCTCCCGGGGGCGGACCCGCAGAGCGCTGGGGCCGCTGGTCGCGGGGCTCATGATCATGGCGCTGGGGGACCAGTTCGACTGAGCGGTGCCGCTGCTCGCGGAGATGTGAACAAGGACACGAAAGCGACAAACGATCAGTTATGCCTGCAAGAGTGGTCAGTGCATTGCTCATGCGTTCTTTGCGGGATGTTCGGTCCACCTTCGGCTGTTCCCGGTCAAAGATCCACACCTCAGTCACTCCGGGAGCACGTTTCGTGGCAGCCCTCGCACGCTGGTGTGTCCAACGCCGTCTGATCACCGTTCTGCTCTGGCTCCTCGCCCTCGGCGGGGTCTCCGCCGGCGCCTTCGTCGCCGGCTCCGCCTACTCGAACGACTACCAGGTGCCCGGCACCGAGTCGGGGCGGGCCACCCAACTGCTGAAGGAGGGCTTCCCGGGACTCGACGGCGACAGCGACAACGTGGTCTGGCACACCACGTCCGGCAGCGTCCGGGACACCGGTGTCGAGCAGGCCATGACCCGCACCCTGGACCGGATCGGGGACCTGCCCGGCGTGGCCGCCGTGAGCGGTCCGTACGGCGACCAGGGCGCCGGCCGGATCAGCGCGGACGGCCGCACCGCCTACGCCACGGTCACCTTCGATGACCGGTCCAAGGACATCGACGCGGGCGAGGCCGCCACCGTGGTGGAGACGGCCGAGGCCGCACGGACCGACGGGCTCCAGGTCGAGCTGAGCGGCAGCGCCGTCGAGACCGGCGAGTCCTCCGGCGGGCACACGGCCGAGATCGTCGGCGTGGCCGTCGCCGCCGTCGTCCTCTTCCTCGCCTTCGGCTCGCTCGCCGCCGCGCTGCTGCCCATAGCCACCGCCCTGGTCGGCGTCGGCACCGCCTACGCCGGGACCGTGCTCCTCGGGCACGTCATGACCGTCGCCGACTTCGCCCCCATGCTCGGCATGCTGATCGGGCTCGGCGTCGGCATCGACTACGCGCTGTTCATCGTGACCCGGCACCGGCGCGGACTGAAGCGCGGCCTCACCGTCACCGAGGCCGCCACCAACGCCGTCGCCACCACCGGACGGGCGGTCGTCTTCGCGGGCGCCACCGTCTGCATAGCCCTGCTGGGCATGCTGATCCTCCGGCTGAACTTCCTCAACGGCGTCGCCATCGCGGCCTCGCTCACCGTCGTCCTGACCGTCGCCGCCTCCGTCACCCTGCTGCCCGCCCTGCTGAAGTACATCGGCATACGCGCGCTCAGCCGCCGGGAGCGGCGCCGGCTGGCGGAGCACGGGCCCGAGCCGGAGCTGCCGACCGGGTTCGCCGCCCGCTGGTCGGCGTTGGTCGAGCGCCACCCCAAGCTGCTCGGCGCGGTCGCCGTCGTCGTCATGGCCGTCCTCGCGCTGCCCACCCTCTCCCTCCACCTGGGCACCTCCGACCAGGGCAACGACCCCAAGACGTCCACCACCCGCCAGGCCTACGACCTCCTCGCCGACGGCTTCGGCCCCGGCGTGAACGGCCCCCTCACCCTCGTCACCCACGTCGACGGCGCCGGGGACCGGCTCGCCCTGGACAACCTCGACACCACCCTGCGCGCCACCGAGGGCGTCGCGTCGGTGTCGCCCGCGACCTACGGCGCGGGCGGCGACACCGCGTACCTCACCGTCGTACCGGAGTCGTCCCCGCAGTCGAAGCAGACCAGTGACCTGGTCGACCGGCTGCGCGACGACGTGCTGCCGCGGGCCGAGTCGGGCACCTCGCTCGACGTGCACGTCGGCGGTGTGACGGCCGGGTACGACGACTTCGCCGACGTCATCGTCGACAAGCTGCCCCTCTTCGTCGGTGTCGTGATCGGCCTGGGCTGTCTGCTCCTCCTGCTCGCCTTCCGGTCCATGGCCATCCCGCTGAAGGCCGCCGTGATGAACGTGGCCGCCGTCGCCGCGGCCTTCGGCGTCGTCGTCGCGATCTTCCAGTGGGGCTGGGGCAGCGAACTGCTCGGCCTCGGCAGCGCGGGTCCCATCGAGCCCTTCCTGCCCGTGATCATGGTGTCGGTCCTCTTCGGGCTCTCCATGGACTACCAGGTCTTCCTGGTCAGCCGGATGTACGAGGAGTGGCTGGAGACCGGCGACAACCGGAGGGCCGTCCGCGTCGGCCTCGCGGAGACCAGCCGGGTGATCAACTCCGCCGCCGTGATCATGATCTCGGTCTTCCTCGCCTTCGTCCTCACCGGCGACCGGGTGATAGCCATGTTCGGCATCGCGCTCGCCGCGGCCGTCGCCCTCGACGCCTTCGTCCTGCGCACCCTGCTGGTCCCCGCCCTCATGCACCTCCTCGGCGGCGCCAACTGGTGGCTGCCGCGCTCGCTGGACCGGATCCTGCCGCGCATCAGCATCGAGCCGCCCGAGGCCCGGGCCGCCCATGAGAGGCTGGCCGCCGCCACGGACGCCGAGGTGGCGGACGTGCTGGCCGAGGAGGAGCAGCAGCGGGATGTACGCGATACGACTGGGTGACGACGGAGCCGAACTGCGCCCCCTGGAGCCCTGGCACGCCGAGGAGTTCCTGGCCCATCTGGACCGGGGCCGGGAGTTCATCAACCAGTACGTCCCCTTCGGCTCCAAGGCCACGGACGTGGCCGGGGCGCGGGAGGTGCTCCGGCGGTACGCCGACTGGCGCGCCGCCGACACCGCCTCGCTGCACGGGCTGTGGCTGGACGGCACGCTCGTGGGCGGGGTGCTCACCCTGAACTTCGACGCCGGGAACGGAAGCTGCGAGGTGGGCTGCTGGCTGGAGCCCGCCGCCACCGGTCGCGGGCTCGTCACCCGCGCGATGCGGGTGCTCATCGACTGGGCCGTCGAGCAGCGCGGCATCCACCGGGTCGAATGGGTCGCGGCGGCCGGCAACGAGCCGAGCGTCAACGTCGCCCGCCGGCTCGGCATGACCCGTGACGGTGTGCGCCGCGAGGCCCATCTCCACCACGGGGTACGCCACGACCTGGAGGTGTGGTCCGTGCTGGCCCCGGAGTGGCGCGCGGCGCACAACGATCATTAAGCGGACTCTCAGAGAGCGTCCGTACGGTGCGGGGCATGGGAACCAGGACAGTGGACGAGACCGGAGCCGACACCGAGCGCGACGAGACGGCGGTGGACGCCCCTGAGCCGGACGACGCCACGGACGAGGTGCGGGACGCACCCGAGGCCGGGACCGGGGCCGGCAAGGAGGACGGTCCGTCCGGTGTCGGACAGGGCGCCGCCGCGGTCGTCTCCGCGGCCCTCGGCCTCGTCTCGCTCACCGGCGGCTGGCTGGGCACGGTGGCCGCCGCGCGGGAGACCCTCATGGGCCAGCTGGAGACGGCCGCGGACGCCTCCGTCGCCACCCAGGTCAAGGAGGTGTACGGCGACGCCTGGCACACCAGCGCGCTGTGGGCCGGCCTGTTCGCGCTGACCGCGCTGATCGTGGGCGTGGTGGTGCTGGCGAGGCCCGCGTTCGGGACGCCGGGACGGACCGCCCAGGCGCCCTGGACCAAGTCGGTCGCCTGGGCGGGCGTGTCGCTCGGCGTCATCGGACTGCTGCTGGCGGTCCTCAAGTACACCGACGTGCTGCTGGGCCTGCCGGCGACCGGCTGAGCCGGGCCGCGTGAGGGGTCTCCGGGTGTCCGGAGACCCCTCACGCGCGTTCAGGAGGCGAGTACGGCGCGTGCCTCGGCGATGATGGCCGCCAGTTCCTCGGTCTCGGGCGCGGTGAGGGGGGTCAGCGGCGGGCGGACCGGTCCGGCCGCGAGGCCCTCCAGGGTGACCCCGGCCTTCACCAGCGCCACCGCGTATCCCGGAACCCGCTTGCGCAGCCGGACCAGGGGGTGGAAGAAGGTCCGCTGCAGCGCGTCGATCCGCTTCTGATCACCCTCCTCCACCGCGCGGTGGAAGGCCAGGGAGATGTCGGGCGCGAAGGCGAAGGCCGCCGACGAGTACAGCTCCACGCCCAGCGCCCGGTACGCGAGCTGGCTGGCCTCGGCCGTGGGCATGCCGTTGAAGAACTGGAACTCCTTGCCGGTCCCGTCGAGTGCCTCCTGTACGGCGGGGACGATCCGTGCGAGCAGATCGAGGTCGCCGGTGCCGTCCTTGAAGCCCGTCACGGTGGGCAACTGGGCGATCGCCGCCGCCGAGCGCTCGTCGAAGCGGGCGTTCGCCCGGTTGTAGACGATCAGCGGCAGGGCGGTCTCGCCGGCCACGTCGCGGGTGTAGGCGACGAGCCCGTCGGCGGGGGCCTCGACCAGGTAGGGCGGCATCAGCAGCAGACCGTCCGCACCGGCCTCCGCGGCCACCCGCGCGAGCCGGCGGGCCTGGCCGACGGCGCCGCCGGCCCCGGCGTACACCGGGACGCGTCCCGCCACCGCCTCGACGGCGGTGCGGACGACCGCGGTGTACTCCTCGTGGTCCAGGGCGTGGAACTCGCCGGTGCCGCAGGCGACGAAGACTCCGCCCGGTCCGGCGTCGACCCTGGCCGCGATGTGCCGGCGCAGGGCGTCGAGGTCGACGTCACCGGTCTCGGTGAACGGGGTGACGGGGAAGAACAGAACGCCTTCGAGCATGGGTGGGTTTCCTACTCTGGGTGAGGGACGGGAGTGCCGGCCGGTGTCAACGGCCGGGGGACGGAGCGCGGACCACGTTGGTGAGCGCGTCCCCCCGCTCCAGCCGGCCGATGTTCTCGGCGATCTCGGTCGCGCGGGCGGCGAAGGTGTCGGCCGTGTGGCCCGAGTGGTGCGGGGTCATCAGTACGTTCGGCAGGTCCTGGAAGGGCAGCCGGCTCGGCGCGTCGGGCGGGCCCGACCACCACACGTCCAGTGCGGCGCCCGCGATGGTGCCGGAGCCGAGCGCCTCGTAGAGCGCCTCCTCCTGGACCACCGGCCCCCGCGCCACGTTGACCAGCAGGGCCTCGGGTCCCATGGCCTTCAGTTCGGCGGGGCCGATCAGTCCACGGGTGGCGGGGCCCAGCGGGACGGTGACCACCACGACGTCGGAGTCGGCGAGGAGTTCCGGCAGCCGGTCGTCGCCACCGACCCAGTCGGGCCGCAGGTCCGCGGGGAACGGCGCCGAGGGGTCACGTCGTACGGCGCGGACCCGCAGGCCGACCGCCTGGCACAGCCGGGCGACCTCGGTGCCGGTCTCGCCGAAGCCGATGATGCCGACCCGGCGGCCGTGCAGCGTGGTCCCGAAGGGCAGTCCGGGGTCGACCGCCACGTTGCGCCACCGCCCGGCGCGCAGCGCGCGGTCGGCGCCCAGCACGTCGCGGGAGAGCATCAGCATCGACATCAGCACGTGCTCGGCGATGGAGCGGCCGTGGTGGTGGGTGGTGGCGACCGTGACCCCCGGGTGGAGCGCGTCCAGCGGGATGCCGTCGTAGCCGGCGCCGACGACGTGGACGAGCCGCAGCCGCCGCGCGCGCCGGGCGTCCTCGGGGCTCAGCTTCGAGCCGACGTAGACGTCGACGCCGGCGACGGCCTCGGAGAGCCGTGCGGGATCCAGGTCGAAGGACTCCAGCCAGTCGTGCTCGCCCTGGGTGGACGCCTTGAGCCGGTCGTGGAAGCGGCTCAGGATGCGGTGGTCGAGCATGATGCGCATGATCGGCTCACCACCTGGGGGTCTTGGTCGGGAAGGACGGTTCGAAGCGGCGCATGTAGCCGGTGTCGTCGCGGTCGCGCAGCCCGCAGTCGAGGTACTGCCGGTGCAGCCGGGCCAGGGCGTCCCGGTCCAGTTCCACGCCGAGTCCGGGAGCCGTCGGCACGGCGAGCCGGCCCTCGACGAACCGCAGCGGCGTGGGGTCGACGACGTCCTCGTCGGGCCGCTTCCAGGGCCAGTGCGTGTCGCAGGCGTAGGTCAGCCGCGGTGTCGCGGCGGCCAGGTGGGTCATCGCGGCGAGGCTGATGCCGAGGTGCGAGTTGGAGTGCATCGACAGGCCGAGGCCGAAGGTCCCGCAGATCGCGGCGAGCTGTCCGCAGCGCCGCGGACCGCCCCAGAAGTGGTGGTCGGACAGGACGATGCCGACGGCTCCCTTCGCCACCGCCGGGGCGAGGTCGTCGAAGGAGACCACGCACATGTTGGTCGCCAGCGGCGTGGGCGTCTCGCGGGCCACGGCGGCCATGCCGTCGATGCCCTCGGTCGGGTCCTCCAGGTACTGCAGGACGCCGTCCAGCTCCCGGGCGACGTGCAGGGACGTTTCCGTACTCCAGGCCGCGTTGGGGTCGAGCCGCAGCGGCAGCTCCGGGAACGCCTTGCGCAGCGCCTTGACCGCGGCGATCTCCTCGTCCGGCGGGAAGACACCGCCCTTGAGCTTGATCGAGGTGAAGCCGTACGTGCCGATCATGCGGCGGGCCTGTTCGACCAGTCCCGCCGGGTCGAGGGCGGGGCCCCAGTCGTCGTCCTCCTGGCCCGGGTGGCCGGCCCACTTGTAGAAGAGGTACGCGCTGTAGGGCACCGAGTCGCGGACCGCTCCGCCCAGCAGGTCGCTGACCGGGCGGCCCACGAGCTTGCCCTGGACGTCCAGGCAGGCGACGTCGAACGGGGACATGACCCGGTCCACGGTGCTGCTGCCCGTGACCATGCCGGACATGCCGTCGCCGCCCGTGGTGTCGGCGCCCAGCGCGCGGGTGGTGCGGGCGATCAGCTCGTTCAGACTCCACACGTCCATGCCGGTCAGTCCGTCGGCGGCCCGGCGCAGCCGCTCCAGGTGCACCGTGCCGCCGTAGGTCTCACCGACGCCGCTGACACCGGACTCGGTGGTGATCTCCACGATGGTGCGCAGGGCGTAGGGCTCGTGCACTCCGACCGTGTTCAGCAAGGGGTGGTCCCGGAAGGCCACGGGGGTCACGGTGACGCCGGCGATCCGCTCTGAGGTCCGAACCATGAATGCCATCCTCATATGTAGTCGGCGTTCTCATTTGTAGACAGCCAGGTGCGGCGGTGTCAATGGGCGGATCCCGGTACCGGGGTGAGCAGGACCCCCTCGGTCATGAACCGCTCCACGTTGCGCAGCACCAGATCGCCCATGGCCTCGCGGGTCTCCCGGGTGGCGCTGGCGATATGGGGGAGCAGGACCACCCGGTCCGAGTCCAGGAGCGCCCGCGGCACGTTCGGCTCGTCGGCGAAGACGTCGAGCGCCGCGCCCGCGATCCGCCCCGCCTCCACCGCCGCGACCAGGGCGGATTCATCGACGACGCTGCCCCGCGCGACGTTCACCAGATGGCCCTCGGGGCCGAGCGCGTCCAGCACCGCCGCCGACACCGGGCCCTCCGTTCCCGCGCCGCCGGCGACGGTGACGACGAGCGCGTCGCACGCCTCGGCCAGCGCCCGCGCGGTGGGCGGACGGCGGTACGGGACACCGGGCACCGGGACGCGCGAGCAGTACGACACCTCCACGCCGAACCCCTCGAGCCGTCGCGCCACGGCCCGGCCGATGCGGCCCAGCCCGAGGACACCGACCCGCTTCCCGCTCACCCGCGCGGCCGGCGGGAAGGGCGCGGTGCTCCAGCCGCCGGCCCGTACGTACCGGTCGGCCGCCGACATCCGGCGCATGACGTCGATCAACGCGCCGACGGCGAGGTCGGCCACGCAGTCGGTGAGCACGTCCGGGGTGTTGCTGACGTCGATGCCGCGCGCCCGGGCGCGGACCACGTCCGTGGTCTCGTGTCCGACGCCGAAGTGGACGATCGCGCCCAGCCTCGGCAGCGCGTCCATCAGGGCGTTCCCGACCCCGAACCGCGCGCTGGTGACGGCGGCGACCACGTCCGCGCCGTGGTCGCGCAGGAAGCGGTCGGGGTCGGGCAGCTCGTGCAGACGCACCGTGTGATGGCGCTCGGCAAGGGTCCGCTCCAGGCCGGGGGGCAGCGGGGAAACCTGGAGCACGGTGGCCGGGGCGGTCGTGGTGCCGGGAATGGGCATGTGATCTCCTGCCTGGATCGATGGGGGCGGGGCGCGCGGGTGGAGCAGGCGCGGCCCTGTGGGTGCCGTGAAAGGCGTCCGGGGCCACGCGGTCGTCGCGGCCGGTCGGCTCGGGCGTCGGCGCCTTGGCGTGGCGCCTCGGCATGGCGCCGGACGGTCCGGCCGGTCGCGCCGCCGTGCCGGGCGGGGCGGCCGGCCGTGCCCGGCACGGACCGGCCGCGCGAGGAGCGCGGCGCGGATCCGTTCCCGCACATGTCTTGACGCTGCCACGGTGCCGGTTTAGCTTCGGCGTTCACAGATGCGGACCGGGTACGCAAGTGTAGACAGCCTCTCGCAGTCACCCGTACGTGGAACGCGACACACCAGCACTCACCGGAGACAGGCCGACGATGAAGTTCTCCGTTTCCCCCCTTCCGCCCACCGGACGAAGGCGCCTCCGCGCGCCGACGGCGACACTCCTGGCGGGCACGGTGCTGCTGTCCAGCGGCTGCGCCGTGGCGGGCAGCGCCGCCGGTGACGCCGGCCGTGCCGACGGCCGCACCCTGCGGGTGGTGCTCACCCAGGAACCACCGACCCTGGAACCCTGCGAGGCCTCGCTGACCGGCACCGGCGTCGTCGTCCGGTCCAACATCACCGAGCCCCTCGTCGAACGCGACCCCGACTCCGGCGAACTCCACCCGCTGCTCGCCACCGGCTGGAAACAGACCGGCGACCGCACCTGGACCTTCGACACACGCGAGGGGGTGACCTTCCAGAACGGCGAGCCGTTCACCGCGCGGGACGCCGCCTTCTCCATCGACCGGGCCGTCAACTCCGACCTCGCCTGCAACGTCGAGGGCTATGTCTTCGGCGACGACGACCTGACGGTCGAGGCGGAGAGCGACACCCGGCTGACCGTCACCACCGAGCAGCCCGACCCGATCCTGCCGCTGCGCCTGAGCTTCGTGGAGATCGTGCCGCGCACGACGGACGCCGAGGCCAAGGTCCGTATCCCCGTCGGCACCGGCCCCTACGCCGTCAGCTCCTGGCAGCCCGGAGCGGCGATCGACCTCAGCCGCTACGACGACTACTGGGGCGACGCCCCCGACTTCCCCCGCGCCCGCTACGTCTGGCGCAGCGACGCCAGTGTCCGCGCCGCCATGATCGACAAGGGCGAGGCGGAGATCGCCGTGGCCCTCGACCCCATCGAGGCCGGGAAGGACACCACGGTCGCCTACCCCAACAACGAGACCACCGCGCTGCGGCTGGACGGCCGCGAGGCGCCGCTCGACGACATACGGGTACGTCGCGCCGTGGACCTGGCCGTGGACCGGGACGGCATCATCGACGCCCTGCTCGGCGGACTCGCCGAACCGGCCGGCCAGCTCGTCCCGCCCGGAGTGGTGGGACACGACGAGGAGATCGAACCCACCCGGCAGAACGTGGCACGGGCCAGGGCCCTGATCGAGGAGGCCGAGGCCGACGGCGTACCCGTCGACCGGCAGATCACCCTGGTCGCCCGCAACGGCATGTTCTCCGGGGTGTCGGAGACGGCGGAGGCGCTCCAGTACCAGATGCGGCGGATCGGGCTGAACGTCAAGGTCCGGATGGCGGACACCGCCACCCAGCTCCAGTACCAGCTCCGGCCGCTGCCCGAGAACGTCGGACCCATCGCCCTGCTGATCATGCACGGCAACCAGGCCGGTGACGCGGCCTTCACCACGAGCCAGTACCTGCTGAGCGACGGACCCCAGTCCACCTTCGGCACCGAGGAGCTCGACCGGCGCATCGCCGACGCGGGCGCGCTCTCCGGCGAGCAGCGGCAGAAGGCCTTCGCCGGCCTGCTCGCGGACCAGAACAGGTCGGTCGTCCAGTACGCCCACCTGGCCCACATGAGCGGACTGCTCGGCCTGTCACCGTCCATCCGGTACGAGCCGAACTCCGCCACCGGCGACGAGATGCGGCTGGCAGAGGTCGGCCCGGCGAAGGCGGGACAGCACTGACATGGTCACCTTTCTGCGCAAACGCGTCCTCTCCAGCGCCGTCCCCCTGGTGTGCGTGGTGCTGGGCGTGTTCTTCCTGGCCCGGATGACCGGCAACCCGGTCGACCTCTACCTCCCGCTGAGCGCCACCGCCGAACAGCGCGCGGAGTTCTCCGCCGCCCAGGGCTTCGACCTCTCCGTCCCGGCCCAGCTCTGGAACTACCTCGTCGACGCCGCCCACCTGGACTTCGGCACCTCGCTGCGGACCGGGCAGTCCGCCACCGAGATGGTCTTCGACGCCTTCCCCGTCACCCTCCAGCTCGCCGGCGTCACCATGCTCCTCGCGATCACCGGGGCGGTGCTGATCGGCAGCCTGGCCGCCTACCGGCCCAACTCCCCGGTCGACCGGATCGCCAGCCTGCTGTCGATGACGGCCGCCAGCATCCCCGACTTCTGGTTCGCCGTCATGGGCGTCCTCGTCTTCGGCGTCAGCCTCGACCTGCTGCCCACCTCCGGCACCCTCGGCGGGCCCGAGATCTGGGTGCTGCCCGTCGCGACCCTGCTGATCCGCCCGTTCGGCGTGCTCGTCCAGGTGGTGCGCGGCAGCATGGTCTCCGCGCTCTCCGCGCCCTACGTCAAGATCGCCCGCGCCAAGGGCGCCACACCCCGCCGGGTGATCTTCGGCCACGCCCTGCGCAACGCGGTGACGCCGGTGCTGACCGTCGCCGGCGACCTGACGGTGGGCCTGGTCAACGGCGCCGTCATCGTGGAGACGATCTTCGGCTGGCCCGGCATCGGCAAGCTCATGATCGACTCCATCCTCCAGCGCGACTTCGCGGTCCTCCAGGCGGCCGTCCTGATGACCGCGGTGACGATCTTCGCGCTGAACATCCTCGTCGACGTCTGCCACGCGCTGACCGACCCCCGAGTACGTCAGGCGGTGCCGGCGTGAGCGAAGGAAGCATCATGACCACAGCGGAGACCGCCACCGCGGACGGTGCCGCCCCCGTCCGGAAGAGCCCGCCGCGCTGGTGGCGGCTGCTCGGCCGGGACCGGGCCGCCGCCGTCGGAGCCGTCGTCCTGAGCCTGGTCGTCCTGGTCGCCCTCTTCGGCCGGCTGTTCATCGGCGACCACGCACAACGCCAGGACCTGGACGCCTCCCTGCGGGCGCCCTCCCTGAGCGACGGCTTCTACGGACTGCTCGGCACCGACGTCCTCGGGCGCAGCGTGCTGGCCCGGCTGATCGACGCGGCGGCCACGACCCTGTCCGTGGCCGTCCCCGCGGTGCTCTGCTCCCTGCTGATCGGATCCGCGATCGGCCTGTGGGCCGGCTACCACGGGGGCCGCCGGGAGAGCGTGGCGATGCGCGTCGCCGACGTCATCCTCAGCTTCCCCTCGCTGCTCATCGCGGTCGTCGTGCTGTACGTCTTCTCGCCCTCCGCGATGAACATCGTGCT
Organism: Streptomyces sp. NPDC051740; assembly: GCF_044453165.1. Lineage (NCBI taxonomy): Bacteria > Bacillati > Actinomycetota > Actinomycetes > Kitasatosporales > Streptomycetaceae > Streptomyces > Streptomyces sp. NPDC051740. Next base: position 126,997 of record NZ_JBITCL010000006.1, read on the forward strand.
GATCCTCGCCGTGGCCCGCATCCCGGTCTACCTGCGCACCTCCCGCGCGGAGGCGGCCGAGCTGCGCAGCCGCCTGTTCGTCGACGCGGCCCGCACCTTCGGCACCCCCAGCCGGAACATCATCTACCGGCACATCCTCCCGATCGCCCTGCCGACCCTGCTGACGGTCGCCACCCTCGACTTCTGCTTCGTGATGCTCACCGAGTCCTCGCTGAGCTTCCTGGGCATCGGCATCCAGCCCCCGGACGTCAGCTGGGGCCTGATGGTCGCCCAGGGCCGGCAGTACCTCCAGACCGCCTGGTGGATCACCGTGCTGCCCGGGCTGGCCATCGTGCTCACCACCGTGTCCGCCACGGTGCTCGCCGCCTGGGCCCGCATCGCCACCGACCCCGCCCAGCGCTGGCGTCTGACGCTGCCCCGCAAGCGCCGCGGAGCCTCCGCCGCCGTACCCCCGGAGATGATCCCGTGACGACCACATCCGCCTCGTCCGACACCGGCCCGGCCCTCGACGTCGAAGGGCTGTGCGTGGACCTGAGCACGGCCTCCGGGACGGTGCGCGCCGTGGACGGCGTCAGCTTCAGCGTCCGCCGCGGCCGCACCCTGGCCCTCCTCGGCGAGTCCGGCTGCGGCAAGTCGATGACCGCGCTGTCGGTCGTGGGACTGCTCGACCCCGCCGCTTCCGTGACCGGAGGCGCCGTACGGGTCAGGGGCGAGGACACCCTGCGCCTCAGCCCGGCCGAGCGCCGCAGACTGGCCGGTCCCGTACTGTCGATCGTCTTCCAGGACGCCCTGACCGCCCTCAACCCGGTGCAGCCGGTGGGCCGGCAGATCGGCGAGCCGTTCCGCATCCACCGCGGACTCTCCCGGCGCGAGGCCCAGGAGAAGGCGATCGAGCTGATGACCCGCGTCGGCATCCCCGAACCGAGGCAGCGGGCCAAGTCCTACCCGCACCAGTTCTCCGGCGGCATGCGCCAGCGGCTGCTGATCGCGATGGCCGTCGCCCTCGACCCCGACGTACTCATCGCCGACGAGCCGACCACCGCCCTCGACGTCACCGTGCAGGCCCAGATCATGCGGCTGCTGCGGGACCTCCAGGACGAGCGGGACATGGCCGTCGTACTGATCACCCACGACCTCGCCGTGGTCGCCCAGCGCGCCGACGACGTCGTCGTGATGTACGCCGGCACGGTCGTGGAGCAGGGCACGGTGCGCGAGGTCTTCTCCGCGCCCCGCCACCCCTACACCCGCGGACTGCTCGACTCCGTCCCCGAGGACGCCGAGCGCGGACAGCCGCTGCCCGCCGTCCCCGGCAGCCCGCCCGAGCTGAGCGCGGTGCCGCCCGGCTGTGTCTTCCAGGACCGCTGCCCGCTGGTGCGGGAGCGCTGCGTACGGGAACGGCCGTCCCTGCGCGCCACCGGCGACGGACGTTCGGCCGCCTGTCACTTCTCCGAGGAGCTCGACCGTGACTGAGTCCCGCACCACCACCGAGACCGCCGGGCCCCGGACCGACGGACACCCGCCACTGCTGGAGGTCCGCGGTGTCACCAAGAGCTTCGGCAGCGGACGCCGCCGGCTGACCGCCCTGGACGGAGTGGACGTACGGCTCGGCCGGGGAGAGACCCTCGGGCTCGTCGGCGAGTCCGGCTGCGGCAAGTCCACCCTCGCGCGGGTGCTGCTCGGGCTGGAACGGCCCGACGCGGGCACGGTCCGCTACGACGGTGTCGACCCGTTCGCCCTGCGCGGCAAGGAGCTGCTGAGCTGGCGGCGCCGCGTCCAGATGGTCTTCCAGGACCCCTTCGCCTCGCTCAACGCCCGTATGTCGGCCGCCGATCTGATCGGCGAGCCCTGGCGCACCCACCGGGACGTCGTCCCCGACGCCAGGGCCCGCGAGAAGCGGATCCGCGAACTGCTGTCCCTGGTCGGACTGCGGGAGAGCGACGCCCACCGCTACCCCAACGAGTTCTCCGGCGGACAGCGCCAGCGCATCGGCATCGCCCGCGCGCTCGCCCTGGACCCCGACCTCATCGTGTGCGACGAACCGGTCTCTGCCCTGGACCTGTCGGTGCAGGCCCAGGTCCTCAACGTGCTCTCCGAACTCCAGTCCCGGCTCGGCGTCGCGTACGTGTTCATCTCCCACGACCTGTCCGTGGTGCGGTACATCTCCGACCGGGTGACGGTGATGTACCTGGGCAAGGTCATCGAACACGGTGGGACCGAGGACGTCTTCGACCGGCCGCAGCACCCCTACACCGCCGCGCTGATGTCGGCCGCACCGGTGCTGGACGCCTCCCGCGCCGCCCACGACCAGGAGATCCAGCTCAAGGGCGAGATCCCCTCGCCCTTCGACATCCCCTCCGGCTGCCGCTTCCGCACCCGGTGTTGGCGCGCCGAGGACAAGTGCGCCACCGAGGTGCCCCCGCTCGTCGTCCGTGAGTCCGGGGGCGACGGTGACGACCACACCGTCCTGTGCCACTTCCCCCTGGAGACGCGGCCCGCGTGGGCATGACCGGCGCGGAGTTCGCCCTGCTCTCCCTCACGGTGGGCGTCGGCGCGGTGCTCCAGGTGTCCGTCGGCTTCGGCCTGGGCATGATCGCCGCGCCGGTGTTCGCCGTGGTCGACCCCGCCTTGGCACCTCCGGTGGTGCTGCTGCTCGCCGCCGGGGTGACGGCGGCGGTGCTGGTGCGGGAGCGGGGCCCGGCGGATCTGCGCGGCTGCGGCTGGGCCCTCGCCGGACGGGTCCCGGGAGCGGCCGCGGGCGCGCTGCTCGTGGTGGCGCTGCCGGCGAGGTACCTCGCGCTGCTCATCGCGGGGGTGGTCCTCACCGGCGTCGCGGTGAGCGCGGCGGGGTACGTGCCCCGGGCGCGGCGCTCCTCGGTGTTCCTGGCCGGGATGGCGTCGGGGCTGATGGGCACGGCGACCTCCATCGGGGGCCCGCCGATGGCGATGGTGTGGCAGCGGCTGAGCGGACCACGGCTGCGGGCCACGATGAGCGCGTTCTTCCTGGCCGGCTCGCTGATGAGCCTGGCCGCGCTGGGGGCGGCGGGGGCGGTGGGCGCGCACACGTTCCAGCACACGGTGCTGCTCGCGCCGGCGGCGGTCGCCGGCGTACTGCTCGCCGGTCCGCTGACCCGGCGGCTGAACGCGCGCCACACACGTACGGCCGCCATGGCACTCGCGGTCGCCGGTGCGGCGGGGCTGGTGGTACGGCAACTGGGGGCTCAGGCGGCCTAAGTACCTTCTAAGGCCCCGCGCCGGCCGGAAGATACGGAACCCTCCCGATGTGGCGGACCCGTCTCGGAGACGAAGGTGGAGGCATCGCGGAAAGCGATGGCCGACACCGACTCCTCCGGGGGACACACCATGTTCGAGTACGCACTCCACCGACTCCACCACGACGACCTCGTCCGCCAGGGGGAGGAGCACCGCCTGGTCCGGGAAGCCACCCGCCTCCGCCGCACCGCCGCCCCCCGGAACACCGAGGCGGAAAGCCATGCCCGCCGCCACTGGTTCACCCGAGCCGCATGACCACGGGGCGGCGACCGCACGGGGGCCGGCCGCCGCCCCGCAGTTCCCACTCCCCGCGGGCAGTCGTGCCGCCACCCTCTCTCACAGCGGGCAGTCGTGCCGCCACCCTGCCGTTTCCGCGGGCAGTCGTGCCTCCCCCAGTGCCTTAAGGGCCTGGGAGGTGCCCCCAGGGCGGCACGGGTGGGCGGTGGGGGCACCTCCCGCTCGAGCGGAGTCGAGAGTGGGGGAGGCACCCCGCAAGCGCCGGGCAGCGCGAACACCCCCCGTCCAACCCCCACACCGGATACCACACAAGCGCCGGTCCGCAGGACCACCCCCGCCCCACAACAAAAACCGGTGACCCGTCGCCGGAAGGGCGTGACATGCTCAGAACCGTGGAGACCAAGTCCGTCAGTCCCGTGTTCGTGGGCCGCAGCACCGAGCTCGACACACTGAACACCGCCCTCACCCGCGCCACCACCGAACCCCAGGCCCTCCTCATCGCAGGCGAGGCCGGTGTGGGAAAGACCCGCCTCGTCGAGGAGTTCGCCACCGCGGCCCGCCGCCGAGGCGCGATCGTCGCCCTCGGCGGCTGCGTGGAGATCGGCGCCGACGGACTCCCCTTCGCCCCCTTCTCCACCGCCCTGCGCCAACTCCGCCGCGAACTGCCCGACCAGCTCGCCGCCGCCGCCTCCGGCCAGGAGGAGGAGCTCGCCCGTCTGCTCCCCGAGATCGGCACCGCCGCCCGCGAGGCCCGCCGCGACGAACAGGGCATGGCCCGTCTCTTCGAGCTCACCGCCCGCCTGCTGGAGCGCGTCGCCGCCGACCACACCGTCGTCCTCGCCCTGGAGGACCTGCACTGGGCCGACGCCTCCACCCGCCACCTGCTCGCCTATCTGCTCCGCACCCTGCGCACCGGCCGCCTCGTCGTCCTCGCCACCTACCGCTCCGACGACATCCACCGCCGCCACCCCCTGCGTCCCCTCCTCGCCGAACTCGACCGGCTCCGCACGGTCCAGCGCGTAGAACTCGGCCGCCTCAACCGCGAGGAGGTCGGCCGGCAGATAGCCGGCATCATCGCCCGCGAACCCGACCCCGACCGCGTCGACGACATCTTCGAACGCTCCGACGGCAACGCCTTCTTCGTCGAGGAACTCGCCGTCGCCTCCGACGAGGGCTGCTGCACCGGCCTCACCGACTCCCTGCGCGACCTGCTCCTCGTCAGGGTCGAGGGCCTGCCGGAGAGCGCCCAGCGGGTCGCCCGGATCGTCGCCGAGGGCGGCTCCACCGTCGAGGACCGGCTGCTGGCCGCCGTCGCCCGGCTCACCGAGGACGACCTCATCGAGGCCCTGCGGGCCGGCGTCAACGCCAGCATCCTCACCCCCGCGCCCGACCGCGACGGCTACCGCTTCCGCCACTCCCTGGTCCGCGAGGCGGTCAGCGACGACCTGCTGCCCGGCGAACGCTCCCGTCTCAACCGCCGCTACGCCGAGGCCCTGGAGGCCGACCCCACCCTGGTCCCCGCCGACGAGCGGGCGACCCGCCTGGCCAGCTACTGGTACCACGCCCACGACGCGGCCAAGGCCCTGCCCGCCGTCCTCGACGCCTCCGTGGAAGCCCGCCGGCGCCACGCCTACTCCGAGCAACTGGACCTGCTGGACCGGGCGATGGAGTTGTGGGACGCCGTCCCCGACACCGTACGGGCCACGCTGCGCCCCCTCGACCACGCCGAGGTCTACCCTCCTTGCGGCGGTGACCCCGAGACGACGCCGCTGCGCTACCTCGACCTGATGGCCGAAGCCGCCGTCGCCGGACGCCTCTGCGGGGAACGCGAACGCTCGATGAAGATCACCAAGCGGGCGCTGCGCCTCCTCGACGAGGACCCGGACCCCCTGCGCGCCGCCTGGTTCTGGGTGCAGCGCTCCCGGCTCACCCAGGCCCTCGCCCGCGGCGACGGCTGGGCCGAACTCGGCACCGCCCAGGACCTGGTGCGCGGGCTGCCCCCGTCCGAGGTGCACGCCGAGGTCCTCGCCTCCGCCGCCGGCTGGTCCATGCTGCACGACCCCGGCCCGGACGCCATGGCCGCCGCCGAACGCGCCGTCGAGTACGCCCGCATGGTCGGTGCCCACGACATCGAGCTGAACGCCCGGCTCACCTTCGGCGGCCTCCTGGTCGACGCCGGTGACATCGACACCGGGCTCGCCGAGATGTACGAGGTCAAGGACCGGGCGACCGAACTGGGCATGGACCTGGTGGTGGCTCGCGCCCATGTGAACCTCCCGTCCGTCCTCGAAGGCGTCGGCCGCTCCGAGGAGGCCGCCGGACTCCTCCGCGAAGGCGTCCACCTCACCCGCAGGCTCGGACTGCTGGACTCCGAGGGGTGGGTGTGGGGCAACCTCGCCGAGTCCCTCCACACCCTCGGCCGCTGGGACGAGGCGGCCCGCGCCGCGGCCAACGCCCAGCGTCTCGAACAGAGCGCCAAGCCCCGCGCCGGGGGCTCGATGCGCCTGGCGTACCTCGCGTACGACCGCGGGGACATCGCCGAGGCCGCCCGCCGGCTCGCCGACGCCCGCACCTTCTTCGGCACCCATGACCCGATGCCGCAGTACGCCCTCCCCATGAAGTGGGTCGCCATCGGCATCGCCGCCGCCGAGGACCGCCTCCCTGACGCCCGCGCCGAGTTGCTGGCCGCCCTCGACACCGGCCTCCCGCCCGGCACCCAGCGCTACGGCTGGCCCCTGCTGCTCGCCGCCACCACCGCGGAGGCCGACGCCCACGGCGCCCCGGCGACCGAGCCCGGCCGCCCGGAGATCCTGGACCGGATCCGCGCGGCGGCCAGGACCCTGGCGACCGGCGTGCCCGTATGGCAGGCGTACGACCTGTGGCTGCGCGCCGAGCTGCTGCGCGCCGAGGGCAGGACCTCGCCGGACGCGTGGTCCGCGGCCGTCGCGGCGGTCGAGCCACTGGAGCGGCCCTACGACCTCGCACGCGTCCGGTTCCGGCTCGCCGAGGCGCTGCTCGCCACCGGCGCGGGCGACGACGAGCGCGCCCGCGCCACGGAACTGCTGCGGCTGGTGACCGCCGTCGCCGACCATCTCGGCGCCGCACCGCTGGCCCGGTCCGCCACGCTGCTGGCGCAGCGCGCCCGCCTCGCACTGCCCTCCGCCACCCGCGAGCCGGCCCCCGCCGCCCCGGCCGTTGCGCTCGGCCTCACCAGCCGCGAGCACGACGTCCTGCGCCTGGTGGCCGTCGGCCACACCAACCGCCGTATCGCCGAGGCACTCTTCATCTCCCCGAAGACGGCCAGCGTCCACGTCTCCAACATCCTCGCCAAGCTGGGCGTCTCCGGACGGGGGGAGGCGGCGGCGGTGGCGCATCGGCTCGGTCTGTTCGCGGCGGAGACGGGTGAACGGTCGGCGGCGGGACAATAGGTGTGCGATCCATTCGTCCCTGGGGAGGGGAGCGATGTTCAACGCCTTCGAGGAACTGTTTGCCCCCGGCCGTAAACACACCCGCGACGAGCAGAACCGTCTGGAGCTGACCCGGGAGGACGTCGGCGACGCCGATCCCGGACGCGGGCCGATAGACCTCGCGTCCGGAAAGGTCACCGTGCGCCCGCCGGCCGTCCCGGAGGAGGAACCCGACGAGACGTGAGCGCCGGCTAGCTCACCTCCAGCTCCAGGATCCGGTCGTCGTCCTCCTTCGGGTTGCCGCGGCCGTCCGTGTTGCTGGTGACCAGCCAGAGCTTGTCGCCGCCCGCCGCCGCCACCGTGCGCAGCCGGCCGTACTCGCCCTCCAGGAAGGCCTCCGGGTCCGCCGACGCCTCCGTTCCCTTCAGGGGTATGCGCCACAGCCGCTCGCCGCCCAGGCCGGCCATCCAGACCGAGCCCTCGGCGTAGGCGATACCGCTGGGGGAGGCCTCGTCCGTGGTCCACTGGTCGACCGGGTTGTGGAAGCCGCCGTCGTCCGACTCGCCCTCCGCCTCCGGCCAGCCGTAGTTGTCACCGGGTTTGATCGCGTTCAGCTCGTCCCAGGTGTCCTGGCCGAACTCCGAGGCGAACAGTCGCTGCTTGGCGTCCCAGGCCAGCCCCTGCACATTGCGGTGGCCGTACGAGTACACCGCGGAGTCGGGGAACGGATTGCCCGGGGCCGGCTCGCCCTCCGGGGTCAGCCGCAGGATCTTGCCGCCCAGGGACTCCTTGTCCTGGGACAGACCCGTGTCACCGCTCTCACCCGTGCCCGCGTACAGCATCCTGTCCGGGCCGAAGGCGATCCGGCCGCCGTTGTGGATCTCGCCCTTGGGGATGCCCCGGAAGACCGTGTCCGGCGCGCCCAGCTGCTCACCGGCCGGCTTCTCCTCGTCGTAGATCATGCGGACGATGCGGTTGTCGGAGGCCGAGGTGAAGTACGCGTAGATCATGCGGTCCGAGGCGTACTCGGGGGAGAGGGCGATGCCGAGCAGGCCGCCCTCGCCGGACGGCGACACCCCGGGCACCTCGCCCAGCTCGGTCTTCTCGCCGGTCCTGCCGTCGACCCGGGTGATCGTCGCCTCGTCCCGGGAGGAGACCAGCAGGTCGCCGTCGGCCAGCTGGGCCAGGCCCCAGGGAGTGCTCAGGCCCGTGGTCACCGTGCGGACCACCTTCACCGAGCCCTTCGCGGGCGGCGTCTCCTCCGCGCTCCCCTCCGACGACGACGACCTCGTCGCCGTATCGCTCGGGGAGGCACTGGCGTCCGAGCCGCCCGGCGGTCCCCCGTCGTCGGAGGAGCAGCCGGCGGTCAGCAGGAGCGCGGCGGCGGCCAGTACGGCCGTCACGGCTCGTCGTTGCACGATCTCGTCCCTTCGACGCGGCGGGTCCTACCTGTCATACACCGCTCGTGCCTCCGAAGTTCCCGATCGCGGAACCCCGAACCGCGAGCTCGACGCCGCCGGCCCGTCGATCAGTCCCACGACCCCTGCGCCGCGGGCAGTCCCGCGATCTCCGCGAGGTCGTGTTCCGTCAGGCGCAGGTCCGCCGCGGCCGCGTTCTCCACGACCCACCGCTCCCGCTTGGTGCCGGGGACCGGGATCACCTGGCGGCCCCGGCCCAGCACCCAGGCCAGCGCCACCTGCGCCGGGGTGACGTGCTCGCCGTGCCGGCGGGCGACGCGGCGCAGGCCGGCCACGATCGGCTGGTTCGCGGCCATCATCTCGGCCGTGAAGCGGGGGTGCCGGGCGCGCAGGTCGTCCGCCTCGAAGCCCACGCCGGGCGTCAGCGTCCCGGTCAGGAAGCCGTTGCCCAGCGGCATCGCCGCCAGGAGGCCGATCCCCCGCGACGCGCACCACGGCAGCAGCGCCCGCAGCGCCTCCGGCGACCACACCGACAGCTCCGCCTCCACCGCGCTCACCGGAAAGACCTGCTGCACCCGCTCCAGTTGCCGGATCGTCGCGTCGTGCAGCCGCGCCCCCGGCCGCCGCGCCGAGCGCGCCCCCACCGCGCACAGCCCCAACGCCCGTACCTTTCCCGCCTGTACGAGCTCCGCCATCGCACCCCAGGTCTCCTCGACCGGGACCTCCGGGTCGGCGCGGTGCAGCTGGTAGAGGTCGATGACATCGGTCCGGAGCCGGCGCAGCGACGCGTCACAGGCCCTTCTCACGTAGCCGGGGCGGCCGTTGGCCACGATGTGCTGATCACCCACCAGTAGCCCGACCTTCGTGGACACGAAGGCGTCGGAGCGCCGCTCCTTCAACACCCGCCCGAGCAGCAGCTCGTTGGTGAACGGACCGTACATGTCGGCGGTGTCGAGGAGCGTCGAGCCCGCGTCCAGTGCCCGGTGCACCGCCCTGAGCGACTCCTCGCCGCGCTGCCGGGACGTGCTGTAGCCCCAGCTCATCGGCATGCACCCGAGTCCGACGGCCCCCACCGCGAGCGCCCCCGCACCGATCGTCCTGCGCTCCACCTGGTCGTGACCCTCCCTCTCCGGCTCCCCAACCTAACCTCTGCGCTCCCGCACCCCTGAGTGAGGGGCTGTCCGGCGGATCGTGCCGGAGACGCGAGGTCCGGCACGCACTCCCCCCACTGCCCGAAGGGCGTGGACGGTGCCCCCGGCGGCGTCGTCGCCGGTCGTCAGGGCTCCGCCCCGACGCCCTCCTCCGCCTTGCGGCCGCACGCACCGGGGCCCGCTCCCCGGGGCCCACAAGGCAACCTTGATCCCCCTCGGTCTGATCCGCCGGACAGGCCCTACCCTCCGAACCATGAACGCTGCTGACGTATGGCTTCCCATTCCGCCGGACGAGATCGAGGGCCTTCCCGAGGGGCCGCACTACCGTTTCTGGGACGGGGGTGAGGAGTTCCCCGCCGACCCGGCCGACTGCGTCTTCTACGTCGTGCCCTACATGAAGCCCGCCGGGGTCGGGGTGCGGCCGATGCCCCTGATGCGCTCCGTCCGCGTCGTGCAGACCCTGTCGGCCGGCACCGATCACGTGGAGCCCGGTCTGAAGCACCTGCCCGCCGGCGTACGGCTGTGCAACGCGCGCGGTGTGCACGAGGCCAGCACCGCCGAGCTCACGCTCGCGCTGATCCTGGCCTCCCTGCGGGGCATCCCCGATTTCGTGCGGGCACAGGACGAGGGGGAGTGGCGCGGCGGGTTCCGGCCCGCGCTCGCCGACAAGAACGTGCTCATCGTGGGGTACGGCTCGATCGGCGCGGCCATCGAGGACCGGCTCGTTCCGTTCGAGCTCGCGCGGGTGGCGCGCGTCGCGCGCTCCGCACGCACCACGGAGCGCGGGCCGGTGCACCCGCTCACCGAACTGCCCGCCCTGCTCCCGGAGGCGGACGTCGTCGTCCTCTCCACGCCGCTGACCGAGACCACCCGGCACCTCGTGGACGCCGGGTTCCTGGCCCGGATGAAGGACGGCGCCCTGCTGGTGAACGTGGCCCGCGGCGGCGTCGTCGACACCAAGGCGCTGCTCACCGAGCTGGAGAGCGGCCGCATCACCGCGGCCCTCGACGTCACCGACCCCGAACCGCTGCCCTCGGAACATCCCCTGTGGCGGGCACCGGGCGTCCTCATCACCCCGCACGTCGGCGGACCCACCTCCGCCTTCCGGCCGCGCGCCGAGCGGCTGCTGGTCAATCAGTTGCGCCGTCACCTGAACCGGGAGGAGCCCGGGAACGTGGTCCTGGTGACGGGAGCGGGAGACCTGTAGTCCACTTCGAGTACCGTCCGCGTTTCTCCGGGCGCGGTGGGTACTCGCATATCAGTTGATCGTTACGGAGCGTAGAGAACCTATGTCCCTGAGTGACGATACTGGTGTATCGTCCCGGCAGGGGCCGCGCTGCTGACCATCGGCGCGGGGGGCAGGACACTGCGGACAGTGAGGGGGGCGACGGGCGATGCACGGCCTATGGACGAGCGATCCGACGCGGCGGAGCCGTCGGCGACGACCGTGGCGCACGGCCGCGCGCTGCCGCGGCCACCACATCCGGTACGGCGGCCCTCATGACGGTCCCGGCCGCCACCCTCGCCGGCACGACAGTCGCGGAAGGCATGCCCACCCGATGCGCCGGGGACGGAGGGGGTGCCGTTCGGGTCTCGCCGGAGGCGCGGGGCCCGGCCACGAGGCACTGTTCACCGGGTTCGGCCCGGTCCGGACGACACCTCCCGGGGAGCCGGGAGCGGAGCGGGCCGGGAGGTACCGGTGAGTGCGCCCACCCCCACCTCCACGCTCGACGGAGCGCTGCGGCAGCCGCCCGCGCCGTCGGCCGGTGTGCCGGCGGTCGGCGCACCGGCCGTCGGCCGCCGACCCGGCCCGGCCGCCCAACTCGTCCTCGCCCTGGTCTGCGCGGCCTACGCCGTCGGCGCCGCTTTCGGCTGGGGCTCGGAACAACTCGCTCTGATCATGGGCGACTTCGGGCTGAGCGCTGCGGCCGGTGCCGCCGCCGTGTCCTGTTTCGTCTACGCCCGCAGCCCCCGCACCCGGTTCCGGCCCGCCTGGCTGATGTTCGGCCTCTCCTCGGCCATGGCCTCCCTGGGCAACCTGGTCTGGGGGTGGTACGAGGTCGTCCTCGGGCTTCCCGTGCCCAGCCCCAGCTACGCCGACCTGTTCTTCCTGTGCTTCGCGCCGCCCGCCATCGTGGGACTGCTGGTGCTCGCCAAACGGCCCGCGAACAAGGCCGGCTGGGTCTGTCTCGCCCTGGACGCCTGGCTGATCGGCGGTTCCCTGCTCACCCTCGCGTGGAGCCTCGCGCTCGCCCAGGCCGCGCGGGCCGAGGGGCCCGGCGTCGCGCACACCGCGTTGTCACTGGCGTACCCGCTGCTCGACATCGCCCTGGTCAGCATGGTGCTCGCGCTGCACTTCCGGCGCTCGGCGGTCAACCGGTCCGCGGTCAACACCGCGATCGGCGCGCTCGCGCTGACCGTGATGTGCGACGCCCTGTTCACCTCCCCGCTGCTGCACGCCGACTACCGCTCCGGACAACTGCTCGACGCGGGCTGGTTCGCCGGCTCGCTGCTCCTGGCGTACGCACCCTGGACCGCGCCCCGCGGCGGACGGCCCGAGCGGGAGGGGCACACGCGCGTGGTCCGCGAGCACCTGCCCGGACGGTACGGCGTACCGGACCACCATCACGGCCCGCCGCCCGACGAGCACACCCGGTACCCGCTCTCCCGGCCCATCACCGGCTCCCTCGCCGCGCTCACGCCGTACCTCGCCGCGGCCGTGTGCACCCTGGGGATCCTCTACAACGTCCTCAACGGCCGCAGCGTCGACCGCGTCGTGCTGCTCACCGGGGGCACGGTGGTGCTCGCGCTCGTCGTGCGCCAGGGCATCATGCTGCTCGACAACATCACCCTCACCCAGGAACTGGCGCAGAAGGAGAACCACTTCCGCTCCCTGGTGCAGGGCTCCAGCGACGTCATCATGATCGCCGCCCCCAGCGGCATCCTCCGCTACGTCTCCCCGGCCGCCGCCGGGGTCTACGGCAGGCCCGCGGAGGAGCTGGAGGGGACCGAGCTGGCCGGTCTCATCCACCCGGAGGACCTGGGCTGTGTCGTGCACGAGGTGCGCCGCTTCCTCGCCGCCAGCCCGGTCGAGGAACCCACCACCCGCATCGAGTGCCGCTTCCGCTCCGGCGACGGGGGCTGGCTGAACGTCGAGTCGACCGTCAACCGGCACCACGGCGGCCTGATCTTCAACAGCCGTGACGTGACCGAACGAGTGCGGCTCCAGGCGCAGCTCCAGCACAACGCGGAGCACGACCCGCTCACCGACCTGCCCAACCGCGCCCTGTTCACCCGGCGCGTCCAGCAGGCCCTGTCCGGCCGCCGCGCCTCGGACCGCGGGGCCGCCCTCAGAGGCACGGCGGTGCTCTTCATCGACCTCGACGGCTTCAAGGGCGTCAACGACACCATCGGGCACCAGGCCGGGGACGAGCTCCTCGTCCAGGCCGCCCGCAGACTCCAGGACGCGGTCCGCAAGGGCGACACCGCCTCCCGGCTGGGCGGCGACGAGTTCGCGGCCCTGATCGTCGGCGACGGCGTCCGCGACCGGGACGCCCGCGAGCAGCACATCGTCGAACTCGCCGACCGGCTGAGAGCGACCCTCTCCCAGCCCTACGCCATCGACGGCAACGATGTCCGGGTCAACGCCTCCATCGGCGTGGCCTTCGCCGAACCCGGCCTCGGCGCGGGCGAACTGCTGCGCAACGCCGACCTCGCCATGTACCGGGCCAAGGCCGCCGGCAAGGGCCGGGTGGAGCTGTACAAGCCGCAGATGCAGCAGGACGTGGTGCGCAGGGCGGAGCTGGCCACCCGGCTGCGCGCGGCGCTGCACCACGGCGAGTTCGCCCTGCTGCACCAGCCGGTGGTGTGCCTGGCGGACGGCCGGATCACCTCGGTCTGCGCCCAGGCGCGCTGGCGCTCCTCCCAGGGGGCGCTGTTCACCCCCGCGGAGTTCCTGCGCGTGGCCGAGGACAGCGAGAAGACCGCCGAGCTGGGCCGCTGGGTGCTGGAGGAGGCCGTCGAACAGGCCGCCGAACGGCACGCGACCGGTCTGCCCGTCCCGGTGGCCGTCCGGCTGAGCGCGCACCGTCTCCTCGACCGGTCACTGCCCCTGGGCTCGATCGAGGCCCTGCTGACCCGGCACGGACTGCCGTCCGGCTCCCTGGTCGTCGAGCTGGCCGACACCGACCCCAGGGTGTCGCTCGACGAGCTGGAGCGCCGGCTGACTGTGCTCAAGCGGCTCGGCGTCCGGATCGCGCTCGACGGCTTCGGCAGCGGGCCCGCGGCGATCACGGCCCTCAGGCGGCTCCCCGTCGACGTACTGAAGCTCGACCGGGGCCTGGTCGACGGCGTGGTGGACTCCGCCCGGCTGCACAAGATCACCAGTGGGCTGCTGCGGATCGCCTCCGACCTCGGGATGCAGTCCGTGGCCGTCGGCGTGGACCTGCCCGAGCAGGTCGCGGCCCTGCGCGCGATGGGCTGCACGCACGGGCAGGGCAAGGCCTTCTCCGGGCCGCTGGACGAGTACCGGCTGCGCAGGGCGCTGGCCGCCGGGCACTACCCGGTGCCGCCCGGACCGGCCGAACCCGTGTTCGTCGGCGGGGGCTCCGGGGTGTACTCCACCGGAGTGACCGCCGTACTCCAGGCCGGGACGGCACTGCGCTCACATAATGAGACTCCCGTCCCACCCACTTGACACTGGGTGCACGCCGGGTGGAGGGTCAGTGCCATGCGCACCCGAATTCTCGTACTTGGAAAGCGCGTCGGCTGACGCTGAGCCTCCACCGCTCAGCGACCACCACCCGGCGCGCTCCCCTCGCTTGCCTTACGGCACGAGGGGTTTTTTGTTGCACAGGCACCCGCCGAGCAGCACGCGTGACCCGTACAAACTTCGCAAAAACCCTCAGCATCGAGAAGAGAATGCCGATGACCGAGCAGGCCACCGGGGCCCATCACCCGCAGCCCCGGCCCCGATCCGGAGGACAGTCCGCCCCCGTCGAGCACGTCACGGGCGCACAGTCCCTCATTCGCTCTCTCGAGGAGGTCGGCGCCGACACGGTATTCGGCATTCCCGGGGGCACCATCCTGCCGGCGTACGACCCCCTGATGGACTCCACGCGGGTGCGCCACGTGCTGGTCCGCCACGAGCAGGGCGCCGGCCACGCGGCCACCGGTTACGCCCAGGCCACCGGCAAGGTCGGGGTCTGCATGGCGACGTCCGGTCCGGGCGCCACCAACCTGGTCACCCCGATCGCGGACGCGCACATGGACTCCGTGCCGCTGGTCGCGATCACCGGGCAGGTGGTGTCCAAGGCGATCGGCACGGACGCCTTCCAGGAGGCGGACATCGTCGGCATCACCATGCCGATCACCAAGCACAGCTTCCTGGTCACCAAGGCGGAGGACATCCCCCGGGCGATCGCGCAGGCGTTCCACATCGCCTCCACCGGCCGTCCGGGACCGGTCCTGGTCGACATCCCCAAGGACATCCTCCAGGCGAAGACCACCTTCTCCTGGCCGCCCACCATGGACCTGCCCGGCTACCGGCCCGTCACCAAGCCGCACGCCAAGCAGATCCGCGAGGCCGCCAAGCTGATCACCGCCGCGAAGCGGCCGGTCCTCTACGTCGGCGGCGGTGTCCTCAAGGCCCGTGCCACCGCCGAGCTGAAGGTCCTCGCCGAACTCACCGGAGCTCCCGTCACCACCACCCTGATGGGACTCGGCGCGTTCCCCGACAGCCACGAGCTGCACGTGGGGATGCCGGGCATGCACGGTTCGGTCACCGCCGTCACCGCGCTGCAGAAGGCCGACCTGATCGTCGCCCTCGGAGCCCGCTTCGACGACCGCGTCACCGGCAAGCTGGACAGCTTCGCCCCGTACGCCAAGATCGTCCACGCCGACATCGACCCGGCCGAGATCGGCAAGAACCGCACCGCCGACGTGCCGATCGTCGGTGACGCCCGCGAGGTCCTCGCCGACCTCGTCCAGGCCGTCCAGAAGGAGCACGCCGAGGGCAACCGCGGCGACTACACCGCCTGGTGGAACGACCTGAACCGCTGGCGCGAGACCTACCCGCTCGGCTACGACCAGCCCGAGGACGGCTCGCTCTCCCCGCAAGCGGTCATCGAGCGCATCGGACAGCTGGCGCCCGAAGGCACGATCTTCACGGCCGGCGTCGGCCAGCACCAGATGTGGGCGGCGCACTTCATCCAGTACGACAAGCCCGCCACCTGGCTGAACTCCGGCGGCGCCGGAACCATGGGCTACTCGGTGCCGGCCGCCATGGGGGCCAAGGCCGGCGCCCCCGACCGCGCCGTCTGGGCGATCGACGGCGACGGCTGCTTCCAGATGACCAACCAGGAACTCACCACCTGCGCCCTGAACAACATCCCGATCAAGGTCGCCATCATCAACAACGGCGCCCTCGGGATGGTCCGCCAGTGGCAGACCCTCTTCTACAACCAGCGGTACTCCAACACGGTGCTGCACTCCGGCCCCGGAGCCGGCACCGCCGAGAAGAGCGCCGGCACCCGGGTCCCCGACTTCGTGAAGCTGTCGGAGGCCATGGGCTGCCACGCGATCCGCTGCGAGGACCCGGCCGACCTCGACAAGGTCATCGAGGAGGCGAACTCGATCAACGACCGTCCGGTCGTCGTGGACTTCATCGTCCACGAGGACGCGATGGTGTGGCCGATGGTCGCCGCCGGCACCTCCAACGACGAGATCATGGCCGCCCGGGACGTCCGCCCCGACTTCGGCGACAACGAAGACGACTGAGAGCCGTCAGGACTTTCAAGCAGAGGAAGCAGATCATGTCCAAGCACACGCTCTCCGTCCTGGTGGAGAACACCCCGGGCATCCTGGCCCGGATCGCCGCCCTGTTCTCCCGCCGAGGCTTCAACATCGACTCGCTCGCCGTCGGCGTCACCGAGCACGCCGACATCTCCCGCATCACCATCGTGGTGAGCGTCGAGGAGTTCCCGCTGGAGCAGGTCACCAAGCAGCTCAACAAGCTCGTCAACGTGCTGAAGATCGTCGAGCTCGAACCCGGGCAGGCCGTTCAGCGCGAACTCGTTCTGGTGAAGGTGCGCGCCGACAACGAGACGCGCTCCCAGATCGTCGAGATCGTCCAGCTGTTCCGCGCCAAGACCGTGGACGTCTCCCCGGAGGCCGTGACCATCGAGGCCACCGGCAGCAGCGACAAGCTGTCCGCCATGCTCAAGATGCTGGAGCCGTTCGGCATCAAGGAGCTCGTCCAGTCCGGCACGATCGCGATCGGACGCGGTGGCCGTTCCATCACGGACCGGTCGCTGCGCGCCCTGGACCGGTCGGCGTAGGACCCGTGAGCGGGCGGCCGGGACACGACCGGCCGCCCGTATACCGAGACCGAGAGACTTCCCTTCCCCTCACCGGCATACGGTGGGACGCAACACCTGCACTCAAGGAGATAACCCAGTGGCCGAGCTGTTCTACGACGCCGACGCCGACCTGTCCATCATCCAGGGCCGCAAGGTCGCGGTCATCGGTTACGGCAGCCAGGGCCACGCCCACGCCCTGTCGCTCCGTGACTCGGGTGTCGACGTCCGCGTCGGTCTGCACGAGGGCTCCAAGTCCAAGGCCAAGGCCGAGGAGCAGGGCCTGCGCGTGGTGAGCCCGTCCGAGGCCGCCGCCGAGGCCGACGTCATCATGATCCTGGTCCCGGACCCGATCCAGGCCCAGGTCTACGAGGAGCACATCAAGGACAACCTGAAGGACGGCGACGCGCTGTTCTTCGGTCACGGCCTGAACATCCGCTACGGCTTCATCAAGCCCCCGGCCGGCGTGGACGTCTGCATGGTCGCCCCCAAGGGCCCGGGCCACCTGGTGCGCCGTCAGTACGAGGAGGGCCGCGGCGTTCCCTGCATCGCCGCCGTCGAGCAGGACGCCACCGGCAGCGCCTTCGCGCTGGCCCTGTCGTACGCGAAGGGCATCGGCGGCACCCGCGCCGGCGTCATCAAGACGACCTTCACCGAGGAGACCGAGACCGACCTGTTCGGCGAGCAGGCCGTTCTGTGCGGAGGCACCGCGGCCCTGGTCAAGGCGGGCTTCGAGACGCTGACCGAGGCCGGTTACCAGCCGGAGATCGCGTACTTCGAGTGCCTGCACGAGCTGAAGCTGATCGTGGACCTCATGTACGAGGGCGGCCTGGAGAAGATGCGCTGGTCGATCTCCGAGACCGCCGAGTGGGGCGACTACGTCACCGGCCCGCGGATCATCACCGACGCCACCAAGGCCGAGATGAAGAAGGTCCTCGCCGAGATCCAGGACGGCACGTTCGCCAAGAACTGGATGGACGAGTACCACGGCGGTCTGAAGAAGTACAACGAGTACAAGCAGCAGGACTCCGAGCACCTCCTTGAGACCACCGGCAAGGAGCTGCGCAAGCTCATGAGCTGGGTCGACGAGGAGGCGTAAGTCTTCTCGCCCCGCGACGGTGCCGCCGGTTCCGGGTGCCGTCGCGGGGCTCCGCCCCGGACCCCGCCACTTCCGGGTGATCATTCCGCAGAGGCGCAAGACGACTCGCCCCGCGCCACTAGACTGCTGTACAACAAACGCGTCAGGCCCACAGTGTCGTGCGTCTTCCACGCGGCTAGCACTTCTTCACCGCCTGCGGCCGTCGGGACGGCCGTCCGCATTGGACTTGTGAGGACTCACGTGAGCTCGAAACCCGTCGTACTCATCGCTGAAGAGCTGTCGCCCGCCACCGTCGACGCACTCGGTCCGGACTTCGAGATCCGCCACTGCAACGGCGCGGACCGTGCCGAGCTGCTCCCGGCCATCGCCGAGGTGGACGCGATCCTGATCCGCTCGGCCACCAAGGTCGACGCCGAGGCGATCGCCGCCGCGAACAAGCTCAAGGTCGTCGCCCGTGCCGGCGTCGGCCTGGACAACGTCGACGTCTCCGCCGCCACCAAGGCCGGCGTGATGGTCGTCAACGCCCCCACCTCGAACATCGTGACCGCCGCCGAGCTCGCCTGCGGTCTGATCGTCGCCACCGCCCGCCACATCCCGCAGGCCAACGCCGCGCTGAAGAACGGCGAGTGGAAGCGGAGCAAGTACACGGGCGTCGAGCTGGCCGAGAAGACCCTCGGTGTCGTGGGTCTGGGCCGCATCGGTGCGCTGGTCGCCCAGCGCATGTCCGGCTTCGGAATGAAGGTCGTCGCCTACGACCCCTACATCCAGCCCGCGCGGGCCGCGCAGATGGGCGTCAAGGTCCTGTCGCTGGACGAGCTGCTCGAGGTCTCCGACTTCATCACCGTCCACCTGCCCAAGACCCCCGAGACCGTCGGCCTCATCGGCGACGAGGCGCTGCGCAAGGTCAAGCCGAGCGTGCGCGTCATCAACGCCGCGCGCGGCGGCATCGTCGACGAGGAGGCGCTGTACTCGGCTCTCAAGGAGGGCCGCGTCGCCGGCGCCGGCCTCGACGTGTACGCCAAGGAGCCGTGCACCGACTCCCCGCTGTTCGAGTTCGACCAGGTCGTCTGCACCCCGCACCTCGGTGCCTCCACCGACGAGGCGCAGGAGAAGGCCGGTATCGCCGTCGCCCGCTCGGTGCGCCTCGCCCTCGCCGGTGAGCTGGTCCCGGACGCGGTGAACGTGCAGGGCGGGGTCATCGCCGAGGACGTCAAGCCGGGTCTGCCGCTCGCCGAGCGCCTCGGCCGGATCTTCACCGCGCTCGCCGGTGAGGTCGCGGTCCGCCTCGACGTCGAGGTCTACGGCGAGATCACCCAGCACGACGTGAAGGTGCTGGAACTGTCCGCGCTCAAGGGCGTCTTCGAGGACGTCGTCGACGAGACGGTGTCCTACGTCAACGCCCCGCTGTTCGCCCAGGAGCGCGGTGTCGAGGTCCGGCTGACCACCAGCTCCGAGTCGGCCGACCACCGCAACGTCGTCACCGTGCGCGGCACCCTCTCCGGCGGCGAGGAGATCTCGGTCTCCGGCACGCTGGCCGGTCCCAAGCACGTCCAGAAGATCGTCGCGGTCGGCGAGTACGACGTCGACCTCGCGCTCGCCGACCACATGCTCGTGCTGCGCTACGAGGACCGCCCGGGTGTCGTCGGCACCGTGGGCCGCGTCCTCGGCGAGGCGGGCATCAACATCGCCGGCATGCAGGTCGCCCGCGCGGCGGTCGGCGGCGAGGCGCTCGCCGTGCTGACCGTCGACGACACGGTGGCCGCCGGGGTGCTCGGTGAGCTGGCCGAGGAGATCGGGGCGACGTCCGCCCGGTCGGTCAACCTGGTCTGAGAGTGCCGGGGGCTCTGCCCCCGGACCCCCGTTCGCCCTGAACGGGCTCGTCATCGAACGCCGGACGGGCTGACTCGGTCAGCCCGTCCGGCGTTCTCCGCTCGCCCACGTACCCGGATCCTGCGCAGCCCCACCGCGGCCAGTCCCGCAGCCCCGAGCAGCAGTACCGCCGCCGCGACCGCCGCTCCCCGCATCCCGCTGGTGAACGCCTCCCGTGCCGCCGACGCCAGGGCGTCCCCCGCGCGCCCCGGCAGTTCGGCGGCGACGGCCAGCGCGCTGCCCAGGGTCTCCTGGGCCATCGCGGGGGCCGTGTCCGGGATCTCGTGGCGGTAGACGGCCGTACCGATGGAGCCGAGGGCGGCCATGCCCAGGGCGCCGCCGAACTCCGTGCCGGTCTCCAGCAGGGAGGACGCCGCCCCCGCCTTCTCGACCGGCGCCGAACTCAGGGCCAGGTCGGTGAGCAGGGACATCACGATGACGATCCCCGCGGCCAGCACACCGCACGCGGCCAGCACCAGCCACAGCGAGTCCGTACCGGCCAGGGCCAGCAGCCCGTAGCCGCCCGCCGCGATGACGAAGCCGGCCGTCACGACGTACGCGCGCTCCACGCCCCGCTGGACGAGCCGGCCGGCGACCGGTGCGGCGGCGCCGATCAGCACCGACGGCAGCAGGCTCCACAGCGCGGCCTCCAGCGCGCTCCTGCCGAGGACCGACTGCAGGTACTGGGTGGTGAAGTACGCCGAGCCCATCATCCCGAAGGCCGACAGGGTGTTGAGGACGAGCGCCGGGGTGAAGCCGTGCCCGCGGAAGAGAGCCGGAGAGATCATCGGCGAGGCCGCGGTGCGCTGCCGGTGCACGAACAGCGCCGCGAACAGCAGGCCGACGGTGATCGAGACGACGTAGCGGACGTTCCAGCCCTCGGAGGGCAGTTCCTTCAGGCCGTAGACCACGGGCAGGACCGCCGCCATCGACAGCGGGACGCTCAGCAGGTCGAAGCGGCCGGGGGAGGGGTTCTTCGACTCGGGGAGCAGCACCGGGCCGAGGACCAGCAGCAGGGCCATCGCGGGCAGGTTGACCAGGAAGACCGAGCCCCACCAGAAGTGCTCCACGAGGACGCCGCTCATCACCGAGCCGAGCGCGATCCCGGCCGTCATCACCCCGGACCACAGCCCGATCGCCTTCGCCCGCTGGGCGGGGTCGGTGAACATCGTGCGGACCAGCGCCATCGTGGACGGCATGAGGGTGGCGCCGCCGATGCCGAGGACCGCGCGGGCCGCGATCAGCGTCTCGGCGGTGTGCGCGTAGGCCGCGAGCAGCGAGGCGGCGCCGAAGGCGGCGGCCCCGAAGAGGAGCAGCCTGCGGCGGCCGACGCGGTCGCCCAGCGCGCCCATCGTCATCAGCAGGCCGGCCAGGACGAAGCCGTAGATGTCGAAGATCCACAGCTGCTGGGTGCCGCTCGGTTCCAGGTCGGCGCTGATCTCGGGGATCGCGAAGTAGAGGACGGAGACGTCCATCGAGACCAGCAGCAGCGGGAGCATCAGCACGGTGAGCGCGGTCCACTCGCGGCGGCCGGCGCGGGGCGGGTTCGGTGTCATGCCGGTGACTGTACGCACGTATTATACGCTTGTATAGGACGGTCGTATAAGACGGTCGTATGGAGGGGTGGGTAAGGTGACGCCATGGGACACCGTGAGGATCTGCTGGAGGGCGCCAAGCGCTGCCTGCTCGCCAAGGGCTTCGTGCGCACGACGGCGCGGGACATCGTCAAGGAGTCGGGGACCAACCTGGCGTCCATCGGTTACCACTACGGGTCGAAGGACGCCCTGCTCGCGCAGGCCTACGTGTCGCTCGTCGAGGGGATGGGCGGCGCCTTCGAGGGCGACGGGACCGTGGACGAGACCGCGCCCGGCTCCCTGGAGCGGTTCGAGCGGGTGTGGTCGAACATCATCGGCACCATGAGGGAGCCCGGCTCGGTGTGGCGGCTCAGCATGGAGGTCCTCGCCCTCGGCGACCGGCTCCCCGAGGTCCGCGACCATCTGGCGGCGGCGCAGCGTGAGGCCGGGCGTGGACTGGTCCCGCTGCTGATGGGCGGCCGTGAGGAGGACGTGTCCGACGAGACCGCGGACACGGTCGGCATGTTCTACGTGACCCTCATGACGGGCCTCATCGCCCAGTGGACCTTCGACCCGAAGTCGGCGCCCGACGGCGGGCAGCTCGCCGCCGGTCTGCGCCGGGTGATCGAGGCCGCCGCTAAAGACGCGCGGCCTTGAGCGCCATGTGCAGCAGCAGCCGGTCCTCGCCGTCGTCCAGGTCCAGGCCCGTGAGCTGCTCGATCCGCGACAGCCGGTAGTACAGGGTCTGGCGGTGGACGCCCAGCTCGGCGGCCGTGCGGCCGGCCTGGCCCGCGCGGTCGAGGTAGACCTCCGCGGTGCGGGCGAGTTCGGCCTGGGCGGGGGAGAGCAGGGGGCCGACGACGGGGTCGCGGGCGGCTCCCGGGGGCAGCGCGGTCAGCAGGCGGAACGGGCCGATCGACGTCCACCGGGCGACCGGTCCGAGCCGGGGTTCGGCCAGCGCCGCCCGGGCCGACGCCGACGCCTCGTCCCAGGCCGCGCCCAGTTCGGCGAGACCCGCGCGGGGCGCGGCGATCCCGGCGGCCACCGGGGGTCCGCCCGAGCCCGCCCGCTCCAGCAGCCGTGAGGCCGCCGTCGTCGCCGGGGCCAGTACGTCCGTCGAGCGCAGCCGCAGCAGCAGGGCCAGCGACAGGCCGTCCCCCACCACGTCGAGGGCGGGGGAGGTACCTCCGGCCCCCCACGGCAGGGTGCACAGCGCCGTCGCCCCCGGCACCGTACGCACCGACGGGGCGTCGTCCGGGCCGGCGGAGGGCCAGGGGGCGACACAGACCACCGTGTGCGGACCGTCGGCGCGGCTGCCGAGGGCGGTGCGCAGCTCGGCGACGGCCATCTCCCGCTGCCAGTCCCGCTCCGCCGTCAGCACCGCCCGCAGTTCCCGCGTGAGGTCGGCACCGTGCTGGGCCTCGTCCGCGAGGAGCGCGCCGATCCGGGCCGTCACCCGCATGGCCGCGTCCAGTTGCTGCTCCGAGGGACCGGGGTCGTAGTCGAGCAGCCAGACATAACCGAGGACGACACCCCGATGCCGTACCGGCAGACAGACGCGTCCCCGGTGCACGCCCGCTTCCGGGGTGCGCGGGATGCGGACCGGGCCGGTCGCGCGGGTGATGCCGAAGCCCTCGAACCAGGCGCGGACGGCGGCCGTCGAACGGCGGGTCAGGATCGAGCGGGTGCGCACCGGGTCCAGCGCGGACGGATCGAGGTCGCCCTCGCTGTCGTACGCCCCGAAGGCGATCAGCTCGAAGTCGCGGTTCTCCAGGGTCGCCGGAGCGCCCAGCAGCTCCGAGATCTCGTCCACCAGCTCCTGGTAGTCGTCCCTGTGTTCCGACGTCACCCGGGCATTCTGCCGCAAAATCCCGGAGCCTTCATACATCTGTCTGAGATCTGCGGCACGGATGCGTGACAGCTGTCGATGGCCCACGATCGGGGGCATCCGTAGGTTTCACGGTGGTTCTCCGTGCCGTGCCCGAATCGTCGGGTGACGGCCTCATGCAGCTTGTGGAGGTGCCCCGTGCTGGGTCCCGTGATTCTCGCCGCGTCGCGCAGCGACCGGATGCGACGCCTGATCTCGGCGGCCCCGGTGACCAAGCAGGTCGTCGACCGCTTCATCCCCGGGGAGACCGTCGACGAGGTCCTGCCGATCATCCGGGAGCTCACCGGCAACGGCCTGGAACTCACCATGGACGTGGTCGGCGAGGACATCACCACCCCCGAGCAGGCCGCCGCCGCCCGCGACGCGTACCTGGAGCTGATCGGCCGGCTGGGGCCGCTGGAGCTCGGTACCCGCGCGGAGATGTCCGTGAAGCTGTCGATGTTCGGCCAGGCGCTGGACGGCGGCCACGAGCTGGCCCTCGCCAACGTCCGCCCGGTCGTCGAGGCCGCCGCCGAGATCGGCACCACGGTCACGCTGGACGCCGAGGACCACACCACCCTCGACTCGATGTTCGCCATCCACGAGGAGCTGCGCAAGGACGTCCCGCAGACGGGCTGCGTCATCCAGGCCTATCTCTTCCGCACCGAGGAGGACGCGCGCCGCCTCGCCGCGGCCGGCAGTCGCGTACGGTTGGTGAAGGGCGCCTACAAGGAGCCCGCCGAGGTCGCCTACCAGCAGAAGCACGAGATCGACAAGGCGTACGTGCGCATCCTGCGGACGCTGATGGAGGGCGAGGGCTACCCGATGATCGGGTCCCACGACCCGCGCCTGATCTCCATCACCCAGGAACTGGCCCGCACCGCCGGACGCAAGCTCGACGAGTACGAGTTCCAGATGCTCTACGGCATCCGCGGTGACGAGCACCTGCGACTGGCCGCCGAGGGCCACCGCATGCGCGTCTACACGGCCTACGGCACCGACTGGTACGGCTACTTCATGCGGCGCCTGGCGGAGAAGCCTGCCAACCTGCGCTTCTTCGCGCGGAGCATGATCAGCCGTGGCTGAGACAACTCGGCTGTGCCCCGGCCCCGGCCGGGGGCCCGGGGGGTGTCCCCCGGGAAAGCACAGCATGCGGCGGCTCGCGGAGCAGCCGGCCAACCTCCGGTTCTTCGCCCGCAGCATGATCACCAAGGGCTGACACCACACCGCTCACGACAAGGAGTTACGCCACCCATGGACGCTGTGACCCAGGTCCCCACCCCCGTCAACGAGCCGGTGCACGGCTACGCCCCCGGTACGCCCGAGCGCGCCCGGCTGGAGGCCAAGCTCAAGGAGCTGGCCGACAACCCGATCGACCTGCCCTGCACCATCGGCGGTGAGCAGCGGATGGGCGGCGGCGAGCGTTTCGACGTCGTCCAGCCGCACAACCACAAGGCCCGCCTGGGCACCTACGCCAACGCCACCCGGCAGGACGCCCAGGACGCCGTCGACGCGGCCCTCGCCGCCGCGCCCGCCTGGCGCGCGATGGCCTTCGACGACCGCGCGGCGATCATCCTGCGCGCCGCCGAGCTGCTGGCCGGCCCCTGGCGCGAGACCATCGCCGCCTCCACCATGCTGGGCCAGTCCAAGACCGCCCAGCAGGCCGAGATCGACAGCCCCTGCGAGCTGGTCGACTTCTGGCGCTTCAACGTCCACTACGCGCGCGGCATCCTCGCCGAGCAGCCCCCGGCCAACTCCCCGGGCGTGTGGAACCGCCTCGACCACCGCCCGCTGGAGGGCTTCGTCTACGCGATCACGCCGTTCAACTTCAGCGCGATCGCCGCCAACCTGCCCACCGCGCCGGCCCTCATGGGCAACGTGGTGGTCTGGAAGCCGTCCCCGACGCAGACCCACGCCGCCGTGCTGCTCATGCGGCTCCTGGAGGAGGCCGGGCTGCCCAAGGGCGTCATCAACCTGGTCACCGGTGACGGCCTGGAGGTCTCCGAGGTCGCCCTGAACCACCGCGACCTGGCCGGCATCCACTTCACCGGCTCGACCAAGACCTTCCAGCACCTGTGGAAGACGGTCGGCCAGAACATCGAGAAGTACCGCACCTACCCGCGCCTGGTCGGCGAGACCGGCGGCAAGGACTTCGTCGTCGCCCACCCGAGCGCCGACCCCGCGATCCTCAAGACCGCGCTGACCCGCGGTGCCTTCGAGTACCAGGGCCAGAAGTGCAGCGCCACCTCGCGCGCGTACATCCCGGCGTCGATCTGGAACTCCGGCTTCAAGGAGGAGTTCGCCGCCGAGGTCGACTACATCACCATGGGTGACGTCACCGACCTGTCGAACTTCATCGGCGCCGTCATCGACGAGCGGTCCTTCGCCAAGAACAAGGCCGCCATCGACCGCGCCAAGGAGGACCCGTCCTGCACGATCGTCGCGGGCGGCTCCTACGACGACTCGGTCGGCTACTTCGTCCGCCCGACCGTCATCGAGTGCGACGACCCGGAGAACGAGGTGTTCCGCACCGAGTACTTCGGCCCGATCCTCGCCGTGCACGTCTACGACGACGAGAAGTACGACGAGATGCTGACACAGATGGAGTCGGTGTCCGACTACGCCCTCACCGGCTCGGTCATCGCGAACGACCGCGCGGCGGCGGCGTACACGATGGAGAAGCTGCGCTACGCGGCCGGCAACTTCTACATCAACGACAAGTCGACCGGCGCCGTCGTCGGCCAGCAGCCCTTCGGCGGCGGCCGTGCCTCCGGCACCAACGACAAGGCCGGCGCCCCGCAGAACCTGATGCGCTGGACCCTGACCCGCGCCATCAAGGAGACGCTGGTCCCGCCGACCGACTACGGCTACCCGCACATGGGCTGACGCCCACCCCGACCCCGGACGGGCCAGGTCACCCCCCGACCTGGCCCGTCCGGTGTTTTCGCAGGTGGGGGCGGTGTGACCCGGTCTGCCGTCTCAGATAGTAGGAAGTCCGAGTAATTGTGCAGACAGTCGCGGTCCGCTCCTCTAGTTTTGTAGGAGCCGAACGACTCGCTCGATCGAGCGAACGGCGGTCGTGAGCCGGACCCCGCGCAGGCAACCCCTGCGGTCCGCCGCTCCCCGCCCTCCCGGGGGTCCCTTCCGCGCCCATCAGGCAGTGGGGGAGTCCCGCGCGCCCTTTCCGCGCTCCACGTATGTCGAAGGAGTCGATGACCCATGGCCGAGACGACCGTCCGCCGCCGCGTCCGTCACACCCCCCGCACCAGCGAATCCGACCGCAAGAACGCCGCCGCCGCGCTCCAGCGCGCCCTCGACCGCAGGGACAACGGCGGTTCCACCGGCCACTGACACGCCGGCGGCGTCCGTATGCCGGACACCGCATGTCATCCCGTGGGACGAGGAGTAGGGTGCCCGCATGTCTCGCAGCCTCAATCTCGCAGTGATCCCCGGTGACGGCATCGGCCAGGAGGTCGTGGCCGAAGGTCTCAAGGTCCTCTCCGCCGTCCTCCCGCAGGATGTGAAGCTGGAGACCAAGGAGTACGACTTCGGCGCCAAGCGGTACCACGCCACCGGTGAGACCCTCACCGACGCCGACCTCGACGAGCTGAAGCGGCACGACGCCATCCTGCTCGGCGCCATCGGTGACCCGTCGGTCCCCTCCGGCGTCCTGGAGCGCGGCTTCCTGCTCAAGCTCCGCTTCGCCTTCGACCACCACGTCAACCTGCGTCCGTCGAAGCTCCTCCCGGGTGTCGCCACCCCGCTCGCCGGCCAGCCCGAGATCGACTTCGTCGTCGTACGTGAGGGCACCGAGGGCCCGTACACGGGCAACGGCGGCACCATCCGCAAGGGCACGCCGCACGAGGTCGCCACCGAGGTGTCCGTCAACACGGCCTTCGGCGTCGAGCGCGTGGTCCGCGACGCCTTCGCCCGCGCCCAGGCCCGCCCCCGCAAGAAGCTCACGCTGGTCCACAAGAACAACGTGCTGACCTTCGCCGGCCACCTGTGGACGAACGTCTTCAACAAGGTGGCCGAGGAGTACCCCGAGGTCACCACCGACTACATCCACGTCGACGCCGCGACGATCTACCTCGTCACCGACCCGGCCCGCTTCGACGTCATCGTCACCGACAACCTCTTCGGCGACATCATCACCGACCTCGCCGCGGCCGTCTCCGGCGGCATCGGCGTCGCGGCCTCCGGCAACATCAACCCGGGCCGCGAGTACCCGTCCATGTTCGAGCCCGTGCACGGCTCGGCCCCGGACATCGCCGGTCAGGGCAAGGCCGACCCCAGCGCCACGGTCCTGTCCGTCGCCCTCCTGCTGCGTCACCTCGGCCACGACGCCGAGGCGGCCCGCATCGAGGACGCCGTCTCCGCCGACCTCGCGGAGCGCGGCACTCTGCCCGCCCGCGGCACCTCGGAGATCGGCGACGCGCTCGCCGCACGAGTAGCCGGCTGACCCGGCGCGCTCCCTCGAAAACCGGGGCCCGCCGCCGGACTCCCGCCGGCCCGGCGACGCCTGGCACGCATGCTCGCCGCGTTGCCGAATCGCCCACGTGGCTCCGCCACGAGGGCGCTCCGGCGCCTTGCGATCGCACGCACCAGACGCCGCCGGGCCCGCCCTTCGGGCGGACGACGGGAGTCCGGCGGCAGGCCCCGAAGCCGCCGGGTCGCATCCGCACCCGGCGGCTTCCCCCTGTCCCCGCCGGGTGCCACCATCGACCACCGGGCCGCGTTCACCCTGTTTCCTCCGCCGTCGCCTCCGGGCGATAATCGAACGCGGAGCCGCGGAATGAGGGAATGCTCGGACGTCCTAGTACTGGCCACCGGCCGTACGGGAGTGTGCGCGGCCCGTCACTACAACCGGTGAAGGACAACCACTCATGACGACGCCCACGATCGAGCTCAAGCCCTCGGCGCACCCGCTCTCGGACGCAGAGCGCGAGGCGATCCTGGCCAGCCCCGGGTTCGGCCGCCACTTCACCGATCACATGGTGACGATCAAGTGGACCGAGGGCCGCGGCTGGCACGACGGCCAGCTCGTCCCGTACGCGCCGATCTCCCTCGACCCCGCGACCACCGTCCTGCACTACGCGCAGGAGATCTTCGAGGGCCTGAAGGCCTACCGGCAGCCCGACGGTTCCGTCGCCACCTTCCGCCCCGAGAAGAACGCCGAGCGCTTCCAGCGCTCCGCCAAGCGCCTCGCGATGCCCGAGCTACCGGTCGAGACCTTCATCGAGGCGTGCGACGCCCTCGTCACCCAGGACAAGGCGTGGGTGCCGGCGCACGGCGGCGAGGAGTCCCTCTACCTGCGCCCGTTCATGATCGCGACCGAGGTCGGGCTGGGTGTGAAGCCCGCCAACGAGTACCTGTTCCTGGTCATCGCCTCCCCGGCCGGCGCCTACTTCCCGGGCGGCGTGAAGCCCGTCTCCATCTGGGTCTCGGAGGACCGCGTCCGCGCCGTCCCCGGCGGCATGGGCGACGCCAAGACCGGCGGCAACTACGCGGCCTCCCTGCTCGCCCAGGCCGAGGCCGCCACCAAGGGCTGCGACCAGGTCTGCTACCTCGACGCGGTCGAGCACCAGTGGGTCGAGGAACTGGGCGGCATGAACCTGTACTTCGTGTACGGAGACAAGATCGTCACCCCCACCCTCAGCGGCTCCATCCTGGAGGGCGTCACCCGTGACTCCCTGCTGGGCGTCGCCCGCGACCTCGGCTACGAGGCCGTCGAGGAGCGCGTCTCCGTCGAGCAGTGGCAGCGCGACTCGGAGAACGGCACCCTCACCGAGGTCTTCGCCTGCGGTACGGCGGCCGTGATCACCCCGGTCGGCACGGTCAAGCGGGCGAGCGCCGAGTGGCAGCAGAGCGGTGGCGAGCCCGGCGAGGTCACCATCCGACTGCGCCAGGCCCTCCTCGACATCCAGCGCGGCACCGCCGAGGACAAGCACGGCTGGATGCACCGGCTGGGCTAGGCAGGACCCGTGGGTGAACACATGTCGCCCGCATCCTGAGACGGATCGTGAGCACGGGGGCGGATTGTGCCAGACTGCCCCCGTGCTCTCGTTCGCCACGATTATTGGCAGCAGGCGCGCCGGTCCGCAGTGACCGCACGTACGACACGGTACGGGTGGACACCGTCGTCCTCGACCCGCGCGCAGACCTCTCGCACCCGCGAGAGGTTTTTCTGTTTCCTGGCCCCACCCGCGGCCGGGAACGGGGCGCGAGGGACCATGGGGGAACGGCGGAACCGGTCATTCCGGTAGACCGAGATCAACTCAGGAGCCTTCAGACCATGACCGCAACCAGCGAGCCCGACGACTCGTTCCACGTCTTCGACACCACTCTGCGCGACGGCGCCCAGCGCGAGGGCATCAACCTCACGGTCGCCGACAAGCTCGCCATCGCACGGCACCTGGACGAGTTCGGTGTGGGCTTCATCGAGGGAGGCTGGCCCGGCGCGAACCCGCGGGACACCGAGTTCTTCGCCCGCGCCCAGCAGGAGATCGAGTTCCGGCACGCGACGCTGGTCGCCTTCGGCGCCACCCGCCGCGCCGGCAGCAGCGCCGCGAAGGACCCCCAGGTCAGGGCGCTCCTCGACTCCGGCGCGCAGGTGATCACGCTGGTCGCGAAGTCCCACGACCGCCATGTCGAGCTCGCCCTGCGCACCACCCTCGACGAGAACCTGGAGATGGTCCGCGACACGGTCTCCTTCCTCAAGGGGGAGGGCCGCCGGGTCTTCGTCGACTGCGAGCACTTCTTCGACGGCTACCGCGCCAACCCCGAGTACGCGAAGTCCGTGGTCCGCGCCGCCTCCGAGGCCGGCGCCGACGTGGTCGTCCTGTGCGACACCAACGGCGGCATGCTCCCGGCGCAGATCCAGGCCGTGGTCTCCACCGTGCTCGCCGACACCGGCGCCCGGCTCGGCATCCACGCCCAGGACGACACCGGCTGCGCGGTCGCCAACACCCTCGCCGCCGTCGACGCGGGCGCCACCCACGTCCAGTGCACCGCCAACGGCTACGGCGAGCGGGTCGGCAACGCCAACCTGTTCCCGGTGGTGGCCGCCCTGGAGCTGAAGTACGGCAAGCAGGTCCTGCCCGAGGGCCGGCTGCGCGAGATGACCCGCATCTCGCACGCCATCGCCGAGGTCGTCAACCTCACCCCGTCCACGCACCAGCCGTACGTCGGTGTCTCCGCCTTCGCGCACAAGGCGGGCCTGCACGCCTCCGCGATCAAGGTCGACCCGGACCTCTACCAGCACATCGACCCCGAGCAGGTCGGCAACACCATGCGGATGCTCGTCTCCGACATGGCCGGACGCGCCTCCATCGAGCTCAAGGGCAAGGAGCTCGGCATCGACCTCGGCGGCGACCGCGAACTGGTCGGCCGGGTCGTCGAGCGGGTCAAGGAGCGCGAGCTCAAGGGCTACACGTACGAGGCGGCCGACGCCTCCTTCGAGCTGCTGCTCCGCGCGGAGGCCGAGGGCGGGCCGCTGAAGTACTTCGACGTCGAGTCCTGGCGCGCGATCGTCGAGGACCGCCCCGACGGCACCCACGCCAACGAGGCCACGGTGAAGCTGTGGGCCAAGAGCGAGCGCATCGTCGCCACCGCGGAGGGCAACGGCCCGGTCAACGCCCTGGACCGCGCCCTGCGGGTCGCCCTGGAGAAGATCTACCCGCAGCTCGCCAAGCTGGAGCTGGTCGACTACAAGGTCCGCATCCTGGAGGGCAAGCACGGCACCCAGTCCACCACCCGCGTCCTGATCTCCACGTCCGACGGGGCGGGGGAGTGGTCGACGGTGGGCGTCGCCGACAACGTCATCGCCGCGTCCTGGCAGGCGCTGGAGGACGCGTACGCGTACGGGCTGCTGCGGGCCGGGGTGGAGCCGGCCGCGTAGGAGGCGCCGAGGGCGACGGGTCCGGCGGGTCCGGCGGGGCGGCACCGGAATCCCCGCCGGGCCCGATGTCTGTTTATCGCCCATTTGGGTACTTTTGAACGTATGAAGGCTGCGCCGACGCGTATCCATGTACGTCTGATACGCCTGCTGATCGTGACGGTGGCCGCCGCACTGGCGGTCCTGACGGCCGGCGCGCCCGGGGCGCAGGCGGCCACGGACCTCTCCGAGATCGCCCGCCAACTGCGCGAGAGTCCCGTCTACGTCGACCCCGGGGCCCAGGACATCCTGGCGGAGTCCGACGCCGAGGCCCTCGCCGACAAGATCGAGGACGCGGACGAACCCGTCTTCGTGACGGTCCTCCCGGCGGACTACCCGACGCAGGACCTCTTCCAGAAGCTGCGCACCGAGACCGGCGTCACCGGCCTGTACGGCATCCGCCTAGGCGACCGGTTCGACGCGCGCGCCGACAGCAGCGTGCTCAGCCGCCAGGGCGTGCGGAACCTGGTCCAGTCCGTCCAGGGCACCGGCGACGCCAAGGCCCAGCTGAACGACTTCGTCGACAACGCGCTGCGCAACATCGGCGGCTCCGCGCCGAACTCCTGGAGCGACGGGTCCGGCGGTGGCGTCCCGGTCGGCGGGCTGATCACCGTCGGAGCGCTGGCGGCGGCCGGCGGCGCGGGCATCTACGCCGTGTCCCGCCGCAACCGGCGGCGCCACGAGGAGGAGCGGCGGGCCGCGCTGGAGAAGCTGCGGGTGGTGGTGGACGAGGACATCACCGCGTTCGGCGAGGAACTCGACCGCCTCGACTTCCACCCCGGCGAACGGGGCGCGGACGACGCGATGCGCGCGGACTACGCGCACGCGCTGGACGCCTACGAGAAGTCCAAGTCGTTCATGGCCGCGGCCCGCAAACCGGAGGACGTCCGGGCCGTCACCCAGGCCGTGGAGGACGGCCGCTTCGCCCTCGCCTCCCTCGCCGCCCGGCGTGCGGGGCGCCCGCTGCCGGAGCGCCGCCCGCCCTGCTTCTTCGACCCGCGCCACGGCCCCGCGGTCGCCGACGCCGTCTGGACGCCGCCGGGCGGTGCCGAGCGCGAGGTCCCGGTGTGCGCGGCCGACCGGGCCCGGCTGGCCGACGGACTCGACCCCGCCGTCCGCGAGGTCGACACCGAGTACGGGCGCCGCCCCTACTGGGACGCCGGTCCCGCCTACGGTCCCTGGGCCGGCGGCTACTTCGGCGGCGGTCTGCTGCCCGGCCTGCTCGTCGGCACCATGCTCGGCGGCATGATGGCCGGCCCCGCCTACGCGGCCGACTACGGAGCCGGCTACGGCGACTTCGGCGGCTACGAGGGCGGCGACGTCTCGGGCGCCGACTTCGACGGCGGGGACTTCGGTGGTGACTTCGGCGGAGGCGGCTTCGGCGGCGGGGACTTCGGGGGCGGCGGGGACTTCGGCGGAGGGCTCTGACGCGGACGGGGCGGGGCCGGCCCCTGTCCGGCGCCTTTGCGCCACACGGGTGACGGGATATCCGTCGTCGGGTTCGGGGAGCGCTTTCCAGGGTGACCCGTGATCGCGATCCGCGAGGGCCGGAGCGCCGGGGAACCGCATGGTGATCCGATCGTCGGCCGAACGTTCCGGTTCCCGGTACGAGGCCGACCGGGGCGACGGTACCGGTGTTCGCCTCCCCGTCGACAGGACCGGGAGGTCCGGCGACGGCACCGGACCGGTTCCCGACGCCGGGCGGCCGTCCGCCGCCGACGGTCGCGGGCGAACCGGGTGACCCACCCGCGCAAGGCTTCCTTCCTCCGGCGGGAGGGCCGTCGGCTGCCGGGCGGGTACCGCCTCGCGGCGTCCGCGCTCGTCCCCCCGTCACCCGGAAGCCGCGAGCGCGCGGCGCCGCCGTCCCGCGCCGAGGGGAACGGCGGCCGGACAGGCGTCGGCCCGGACGCCTTGTCGGGCTCCGGGCCGTCGCCGTGGTGGACTCGGGGCCCCGAGGGGCCGGCGAGGCTCACGCCTGCTTGATCGCCGAGATGTCGAAGTTCAGCTTGATCTTGTCGGAGACCAGGACGCCGCCCGTCTCCAGCGCCGCGTTCCAGGTCAGGCCCCACTCGGAGCGCAGGATCTCCGCCTTGCCCTCGAAGCCGACGCGCTCGTTGCCGAAGGGGTCCTTCGCGGCGCCGTTGAACTCCAGGTCGATGGTGAGCGGCTTGGTGGTGCCCAGGATGGTCAGGTCACCGGTGATGCGGTAGTCGTCGCCGCCGAGGGCCTCCGCCTTGGTGGTGCGGAAGGTCATCGTCGGGAACTCGTCCGTCTTGAAGAAGTCGGCGCTCTTCAGGTGGCCGTCGCGGTCGGCGTTGCCGGTCTCGATGCTGTCCATCACCACGTCGATGGTGGCGGTGGAGGCGGCCGGGTCGGTGCCGTCCAGGTGCAGCGTGCCGGTGAAGTCCTGGAAGCTGCCCTTGACGTTGGTGACCATGGCGTGCCGGGCGACGAAGCCGAACGTGGAGTGCGCGGGGTCGATCGTGTACTCGCCGGTCAGCGCGGTCAGGTCCGGGTTCACCGCGGTGGTGGTGGTCGCGGTGGCGGTCTCGTTGTCCTTGCGGCCGAAGATGCCCATGACGTTCCTCCTGAGGAGATGAGGTTTAATGTTCAACTAACCCGACGAGGTCCACCGTAGACCTATTCTCTTTAACTTTCAACATGTTTGGTGAAAGTGGCGGGATTGGGCCGCCGCGACGGGTGGTACCCACCGGTCGTGTCCTCGGTCGCGGTCCTGGTGGAGCTGGTGCGGCACGATACGTCGGGCGGCCAGGTGAAGTGCTGGGAACACTTCGCGCGGAGCGCCGCCCGCCTCACGGAACGCCTGCCCGACGGCTCCGGCGGCACACCCCTCGACCTGACCGTCTACTTCCTCGGCGAACACGAGCGGGTCGAGCCGCTCTCCCCGCACGTCCGGCTCGTCATGCTCCGGCCGGTGCTCAGCTCGGCGGCGACGCGCTCGGCCGACCGCGCGGAGGACGTCTGCGACCTCGCGCCGTACCACCCGCGGCTCGCCGCCCTGCTGCCCCGCCACGACGTCTGGCACCTGACCCACGGCTTCGCCTTCGCCGCCACCGCCGTACGGCTCCACCGCCACGCGGCCCGGCGGCCCGCCCCACGGCCCCGGCTCATCGGCTCCGTGCACACCGACGTACCGCTGCTGGCCTCCGTCTACGCCCGCTATCTGGCCGAACGGTGGCTGCCCGGGAGCCATCCGAGGGTGGAGGACCTGCTCGCGGACCGGGCCGAGAGCGCGCTGCGCCGGCGCCGGGACCGGCTGCTGGCCCCCTGCGAACGCGTACTCGTCCCGACCCCGGAGGGCCGCGCGGAACTCGCCCGCGTCCTCGGGCCGCACCGGGTCGCCCTGCTGCGCCGGGGCGTCGACCACGAACTCTTCCGGCCCGACCCCACCGCACAGGACTGGCTGACGCGCGCGTACGGCATCCCGGACGACCGCCCGCTGGTGCTGTTCGCCGGCCGGCTGGACGCCAGCAAAGGCGTGCCGCTGCTGACCGAGAGCGTCCGGCTGCTGCGCGTCCGGGGCGGCGCCCCGCACCTGGTCATGGCGGGTTCCGGTGCCGAGGAGGACGCCGTGCGCCGCGCGCTCGGCCGGGACGTCACCCTGCTCGGGCCGCTTCCGCAGGACCGGCTGGCACGGGTGTACGCCGGCTGCGACGTCTTCGCCTTCCCGTCCCGTACGGAGACCAGCGGCAACGTCGTCGCCGAGGCGATGGCGTGCGGGCTGGCGGTGGTCCTGCCCGAGGGCGCGCACACCACCCGCTGGCTGGCCGCGCCGGGCCGCGACGGCATCGTCGTCCCGGCCGACTCCCCGTCGGCCTGGGCGGACGCCCTGCACCCGCTGATCGGGCGGCCCGCCGTACGAGAGGCGGTACGGCGCCGGGCCGCGGAGACGTCCAGGACCACCCACCCCACCTGGGACCGCGTACTCGAGGAGGACCTCCTCCCGGTCTGGACCCGGCCGGCCCGTACGCCCCGCCGGGCCGGCTCCCGTACCGCTTGAGCCACCCGGCCCGGGGACACCCGGGCACACGCCGTGGGCGGCCGGGGCCCGGTCACTCGTCAGCGGCTCGGTGCCGGCCGTGTGCCGCCGCGATGACCGGTGACGTGTCCAAGGCCGTGATGCCCGTCGCCACCAGGGCCAGACCCGTCAGCGTCGCCGCCGAGGCCGGCCAGCCCGTGTGGATCGTCTCGTCGAAGAGGAGCATGCCCATGGTCACCGCGACCACCGGTTCCGTCGCGTCCAGGACCGTCATGCTCGCGGCCAGCGGGCCCTGCTGGAAGGCGCTCTGGATGAGCAGCAGGCCGCCCACGCTGGCCGCGACGAGGGCGTAGGTCTGCCAGGTGGCCAGGGCCGTGAGCAGTCCGTGCCGGAGCCGGTCCACCGTCGCGGCCAGCAGGACGGACTGGGTGCCCATCACCGCTCCCGCGGCGAGCGCCGTCGCCGAGGCCCGCCAGGGGCCGGACAGCATCCGCGCGGTCGCGAGCGCACCGCACACCACGGCCGCGACCGCGCCGACGGCCAGCAGCCAGGACAGCGGGCCGGCCGCCCGGGGGTCGCCGCCGTGCGGGCGGGCGGAGAGCAGCGCCAGCGCCAGTCCCGCCGCCACCGCGAGAGTGCCGGACCACTCCCGCCGGCCCAGTCGCAGCCGGTACAGCCGCGCCGACAGCGGGACCGCGAAGACCAGCTCGGCGACGATCAGCGGCTGCACCAGACTCAGCGGCCCGAACGCCAGCGCCAGCGACTGGAATCCGTACGCCACCACGGCCAGCCCGATCCCGCACAGCCACAGGGGATCCCGCGCCAGCCGCCCCAGCAGCCGCGCGGTGAGCGCCTCCGTGTCCGGCCGGGTGGCCGCCGCCCGCTGCTGCAGGACCCCCGCGACGGCGAAACACACACCGGCGGCGAGCGAGGCGAGGACGGCGATCGCCATGACGGAACAGCCCCCGGCGGCGGACTAGTCCGGGGTCCGGCCGGTCTGCGCGCCCCGCGTCGCCCCCCGCGTGTGGACGTACAGCTTGCGCCGGTCGCCGATGTCGAGGCGCTGGGGGAGCGGCAGCTCGTGGCGCACCGGCCGCGCGTGGTCGGCGAGTTGCCGGCGCGGGTTGTAGACCTGGTTGAACTTCCACAGCATGCGGGCGAAGTTGGTCTGCCCGTGCAGCAGGTTGCGGCCGAGCACGCGCGCCGCGCCGAACGCCGTGCGCACCCCCAGGTGTTTGCGGTTGATGACCGCCTGGGTGCGCACCAGTTCCTCGTAGAAGCGCTCCAGCGGCAGCGTGGTCGGCACCACCGCGTGCTGGATGTCGAAGAGGCGGTAGTCGCGGGTGGTGAGCCGGCGCGACTCGGTGTGCCAGATCTCCGTACCCGGATACGGCGTCATCACCGTGAAGTGCACGATCTCCGGAACCGCCAGCGCGAACTCGCGCACCACGCGGAAGCGTTCCTCGTCCCAGGCCGGATCCACGATCAGGTTGACAGCGACCTTGATGCCGAGCCGCCGGGCCGTCTCCAGCGCCTTCAGGTTCTCGTCCGGGCTGACCCGCTTGCGGTACAGGTCGAGCCCCTCGGCGTCGATCGCCTCCATGCCGAGGAACATGTAGCGCAGCCCCAGCCGCGCCCACCGCTCGAACACCTCGGGATGGCGCAGCAGGACGTCCGCGCGCGTCTCCAGGTAGTACTTCTTGCGGATGCCGCGCCGCTCCACCTCGGCGGCGATGGCGTTCCCGTGCTCGGGCCGGATGAAGGCCACGTCGTCCACGATGAACACGTTCGGCTCGCGGATCCTCGCCAGGTCCTCCGCCGCCGCCTCGGGCGAGGCCTTGCGGTAGCTGCGGCCGTAGAACGTCCACGCCGAGCAGAACGAGCAGTCCCAGGGGCAGCCGCGGGTGAACTCGATGGACGCGCACGGGTCGAGCTCACCGATGAAGTAGCGGCGCCGGTTGCGCATCAGATCGCGGGCCGGGAGCGGTCCGTCGATGCTGTGCAGCATCAGCGGCGCGGGGCCGCGTCCGGCCGCCGTGACGACACCCGGCACGCCCTCCACCCCGCCGTCGCGCACCGCCTCCAGCAGCGGCGCGACCGCCGGTTCCCCCTCCCCGCGGACCACCGCGTCGACCGCGCCCTCCGCCTGTTCGACGACCTCCTCGGCGACGAACGAGACACTGTGCCCGCCGAGGAACACGAAGCAGCCCGGCACCTCCCGCTTCACCCGCGCGGCCAGCGCGATCGCCTCCGGGATGTTCGCCAGGTAGTTGAGCGAGATGCCGAGCGCCTCCGGACGGAAGGACCGCACCTCGTCGCGCAGCCGGTTCACGCCCAGCACCTGGAGGTCGACGACCCGGACCTCGTGACCGGCCTCGCGGGCGGCGCCGGCCACCCGCTCCAGGCCCAGCGGTTCGAGCCGGAGGAAGATCTCGGAGTACATCAGGGCGCTGGGGTGGACGAGCAGCAGACGCATGGGGACCTCGCCACGGGGTGGGACGGACCGGGTACGGAAGGGTGTCCCCTTCGTATCCCGGCACACGAGGCCGCGTACCCGCCATACGCCCGCCTGGCCGCACCCCGCGGCCCGCAGGAGTGGTCCTGCGGCGCGGCGCGCCGGCCCCCGTGAGGCCCGGACGCCGCCCGCAGGCAGAGGCGGGAGCGGGCCGGGCGGACGGGATCCAGCGCTGGCGGGGTGCACCGGAGTGGGGGTGTCCTGGATGCCGAGGACCCGCAGCGACAGCGCATGGGAGACCGACTCGTGACCACCACCGGCTCCGGTTCCACCTACGACCCCCCGGCGGACCCCGCACACGGTGCCGCCCGTGCCGCGGCCTCCGCCCCGGCGGCGGTGCGCGGCCACGGGCCGCCGCCGCGCACCGGCCGGCGCGTCGCCCTCGTCACCGGCGCCTCCTCGGGCATCGGCGCGGCCACCGCGCGGCGCTTCGCCGCCGGGGGCTGGCAGCTGCTGCTCAGCGGCCGGGACCGGCGGCGGCTGGAGGAGACGGCGTCCGGCACCTCGGCGGTCCTGCTGCCCGCCGACCTCGCCGCGCCGGACGGGGCGAAGATGCTGGCACAGGCCGCGCTGCGGGAGACCGGACGCATCGACGTGCTGGTCGCCGGGGCCGGCATCGGCTGGGCCGGGCCCTTCCTGACCATGCCGCACACCGACATCGACCGGGTGCTGTTCCTGGACCTCAACGCGACGCTGCACCTCGTACGGGAGGTGCTGCCCGCGATGGTGGCGGCCGGCGGCGGCCGGGTGGTG
This sequence comes from Streptomyces sp. NPDC051740, assembly GCF_044453165.1. NCBI lineage: Bacteria > Bacillati > Actinomycetota > Actinomycetes > Kitasatosporales > Streptomycetaceae > Streptomyces > Streptomyces sp. NPDC051740. The sequence continues at coordinate 165,448 of NZ_JBITCL010000006.1, forward strand.
CTCGTCGGCTCGGTGGCCGGCTCGGTCGGCGTACGGGAGGAGGCGGTGTACTCCGCCGCCAAGGCCGGGCTCGCCACGTTCGCCGAGGCGCTCCGCCAGGAACTGCGCGGTACGGGTGTGGGGGTGACCCTCATCGTGCCCGGCCCCGTGGAGACGGGCTTCTTCGCCCGCCGCGGCACGCCGTACCACCGCTCCCACCCGCGCCCCACCTCGGCCGGCCGGGTCGCGGCCGCCGTCTGGAACGCCGTCTCCCAAGGCCGCGACGACACCTACGTCCCCGCCTGGCTCGCCCTCCCCTCCCGGGTGCGCGCCCTCACCCCCGGCCTCTACCGCAGGCTCCTCGACCGCTTCGGCTGAGACCCCGGCGGGGAGCGGAAAACCGCCACCGTTACGCTCCGGATGAGCGGACCGACCCGAACGGGTGCATGCGCCTCACATGAATGTGAGGTGACTCTCAGAGGAGTTCTTTGTGCGACCCCTACAAGGGGAACGCCCTCTGAGCAGTCGGAACGGCTGCATGCCGCCGGGGTTCTGTTCAGGGGTACCAGGAAAACACCCCGGAGACTGTGAGGAGTCGACGGCTCGCATTTCCGGGTCGGCTTCGTAAGGTCACTACATGACCGTTTTGGATGAGGCGCCGGGTGAGCCGACCGACGCGCGCGGACGCGTGGCCGAACTGCACGGGATCCGTGCCCAGGCACTGGCCGGCCCGAGCGAGAAGGCGACCGCGGCGCAGCACGCCAAGGGCAAGCTGACCGCGCGGGAGCGCATCGAACTGCTGCTGGACCCGGGGTCCTTCCGCGAGGTCGAGCAGTTGCGCCGGCACCGGGCCACCGGCTTCGGTCTGGAGGAGAAGAAGCCGTACACGGACGGTGTGATCACCGGCTGGGGCACGGTGGAAGGCCGTACGGTCTTCGTCTACGCCCATGACTTCCGGATCTTCGGCGGCGCGCTGGGCGAGGCCCACGCCACCAAGATCCACAAGATCATGGACATGGCCATCGCGGCCGGTGCGCCGCTGGTCTCCCTGAACGACGGCGCCGGCGCCCGCATCCAGGAAGGTGTCTCCGCCCTCGCCGGGTACGGCGGCATCTTCCAGCGCAACACCAAGGCGTCCGGCGTCATCCCGCAGATCAGCGTGATGCTCGGCCCCTGCGCGGGCGGCGCGGCCTACAGCCCCGCCCTCACCGACTTCGTCTTCATGGTCCGCGACACCTCGCAGATGTTCATCACCGGGCCGGACGTCGTCAAGGCGGTCACCGGCGAGGAGATCACCCAGAACGGCCTGGGCGGCGCGGACGTGCACGCCGAGACCTCCGGTGTCTGCCACTTCGCCTACGACGACGAGGAGACGTGCATCCACGAGGTGCGCTACCTCCTCTCCCTGCTCCCGCAGAACAACCGGGAGAACCCGCCGCGCGTGGAGTGCGCCGACGACGCGGACCGCCGCAGCGACGTCCTCCTCGACCTGGTCCCCGCCGACGGCAACCGGCCGTACGACATGGCCAAGGTCATCGAGGAGATCGTCGACGACGGTGAGTACCTGGAGGTCCACGAGCGCTGGGCGCGCAACATCATCTGCGCCCTGGCCCGGATGGACGGTCAGGTCGTCGGCATCGTCGCCAACCAGCCGCAGTCGCTGGCGGGCGTGCTGGACATCGAGGCGTCCGAGAAGGCCGCCCGCTTCGTCCAGATGTGCGACGCCTTCAACATCCCGATCCTCACCTTCCTGGACGTCCCCGGCTTCCTCCCGGGCGTCGACCAGGAACACGGCGGCATCATCCGCCACGGCGCGAAGCTGCTGTACGCGTACTGCAACGCCACCGTGCCGCGGATCTCGCTGATCCTGCGCAAGGCGTACGGCGGTGCGTACATCGTCATGGACAGCCAGTCCATCGGCGCCGACCTCACGTACGCCTGGCCGACGAACGAGATCGCCGTGATGGGCGCGGAGGGGGCGGCCAACGTCATCTTCCGGCGTCAGATCGCCGAGGCCGAGGACCCCGACGCCATGCGGGCGCGCATGGTCAAGGAGTACAAGTCCGAGCTGATGCACCCGTACTACGCCGCCGAGCGCGGTCTGGTCGACGACGTGATCGACCCGGCCGAAACCCGTGAGGTGCTGATCCGTTCGCTGGCGATGCTGCAGACCAAGCACGCCGATCTGCCGTCCCGCAAGCACGGCAACCCGCCGCAGTAAGGGAGACGCACGCCATGAGCACACCTGACATCCGCGTCGAGAAGGGGCATGCCGGGCCGGAGGAGGTCGCCGCGATCACGGCGATCCTGCTCGCCAGGGCTGCCGCCCAGCCGGCGGCTCCGGCCCACCTGGGCCGGGCGAGGGCCGGCTGGCGCCGCCTGGAACGCGAACCGGGCTTCCGAGCCCCCCACAGCTGGCGCTGACACCGAGAAGGGCCCCTCCACAAAAGGAGGGGCCCTTCTCGCACTCCGTTCGGGGCGATGCCCCCAGGGGGTGGGGCTGTACCGATATGCGGCTCCGCCGCGCGGGCGCGACAAGCCACGGGCTACTCGCACTCGGCATACGCCAGCAGCCCCCAGGGGCGCGGGGCTGTACCGACATTCGGCTCCGCCGCGCGGGCGCGACAAGCCCCCACCCACCCGCACCCGGCATGCAACAGCCCCCGGCAGCCCAGTGGCCGCAGGGGGCGTTGCGCTGCTCGGCGCTGACGAGGTGCAGCCTGCGCCCACCCGTGCCGCCCTGGGGGTACCTCCCAGGCCCTTTAGGCACTGGGGGAGGCACGACTGCCCGCAGGCTGCGGCGTTCTTCTAGCGGAGGCGGGCCATCAGGGCGTGTTCCACCAGGGTGATCAGGGCCGACTTCGCGTCGGCGCGGTGGCGGGCGTCGGTGGTGATGATCGGGGTGTCGGGCCCGATCTGGAGCGCCTCCCGCACCTCTTCCGGCTGGTACGGCTGCTGGCCGTCGAAGCCGTTGAGGGCGATCACGAAAGGCAGTCCGCTGTTCTCGAAGTAGTCCACCGCGGGGAAGCAGTCGGCGAGCCTCCTCGTGTCAACGAGGACGATCGCGCCGATGGCGCCGCGCACCAGGTCGTCCCACATGAACCAGAAGCGGTCCTGGCCGGGCGTACCGAAGAGGTACAGGATCAGGTCCTGGTCCAGGGTGATGCGGCCGAAGTCCATGGCGACCGTGGTGGTGGTCTTGTCCCCGGTGTGGGTGAGGTCGTCGATGCCTGCCGAAGCAGACGTCATGACGGCCTCCGTGCGCAGCGGGTTGATCTCCGAAACGGCCCCGACGAACGTGGTCTTGCCCACGCCGAAGCCACCCGCCACCACGATCTTCGCCGAGGTGGTGGAGCGGGAAGGACCGCCGCTAGAGCTTGCGAAGTCCACTGAGCACCCTTTCGAGCAGTGTCACGTCTGGCTGGCCGCCGGCGCTCTCGTCGCCGCCGGGCTGATGGATGGCGACCAGTCCCGCCTCCGCCAAGTCGGCGACGAGGATCCTGGCCACACCGAGAGGGATGGTCAGCAGGGCCGAGATCTCGGCCACCGACTTGATCTCCCGGCAGAGGGTGCAGATCCGCTGATGCTCGGGCAGCTGGCCCTGCATCTGGTGCGGCTGCGCGGTGGTGTGCACCAGCGCCTCGATGGCGAGCTGGTACCGCGGCCTGGTGCGGCCGCCCGTCATCGCGTACGGGCGCACCAGGGGATTGTTCGACGCCCCGGCGGGCGCCGGCTCGGGTGCCCGGCGTTGCGGCTGCACCGGCTGGATGTGCGGGGTGTGCGGCTGGTCGTACGGCGAAGGGCCGGGGCCCTGCGGCGCGTACGGCTGGCCGTGGTGTGGCGCGGAGGGGTATCCGTACCGGTTCTGGGAACCGTCGTTCTGGCCCTGGGCAGGACCGTACGACCAGTTGCCCGCGGATGAACCGTCTGGGGGTGTTGCCACTTTCTCCTCCTCCGACTGTGCCTGGCACCCATCACTGTGGAGCCGCGTCCCGAAACCTTAAGGCCCCGGGACGCCAAAACGCACCGTCTGTCCTCTAGTTGAGAAGGCTCCCCTGGAGCTCCGCTCGAAGATCCGGCGTCAGGACCGTACCGGCTCGGTCGACCAGAAGGGCCATCTCGTACCCAATGAGGCCGATGTCCGCCTCGGGATGTGCGAGAACCGCGAGCGACGAACCATCGGAAATGGACATGATGAACAGGAATCCCCGCTCCATCTCCACAACCGTCTGGTTCACGCTGCCGCCCTCGAAGATCCGGGAGGCGCCTGCCGTCAGAGACGTCAGACCGGAGGCGACGGCCGCGAGCTGGTCGGCGCGGTCGCGCGGAAAGCCTTCGGACATCGCCAGAAGGAGTCCGTCGGCGGAGACCACCACCGTGTGGGACACCCCCGGGGTGTTGTCCACGAAGTTGGTGATCAACCAGTTCAGGTTCTGTGCCGCCTGGCTCATCGGGCTCACACTAACGCTCCTGGTTGTAGGTGCTGTCAGAACCGAAGCCCTGACCGTTCGTTTCACTGCCCGCGCTGCGGCCCTTTTGGACACCGCGACGCAGGTTGCTCAGCCTGCCCCGGACGTCTTCCGGGGCGCGGGAGACCTGGGGGCCTCCCTGGGGGGTGGTTTCGGCGGCTCCCTGGACCAGGTTGGCCTTGGGGACTCGCCGCGGCAGACCGGAGGAGGTCACTCCGCCGGCCTTGGGCTTCCGGAGCGACGATGCCTGCTGCCAGCGCTCGTCGTTCGCCGAACGCCAGCCGTTGTCGCCGTCACTCTCCGGAGTGGAAGCCGGCGGCTCCTGGTCCGCACGCCGCGCGCCGCCCGAGCCGTTCGCGCCGCCCGCGGTGGATCCGCGGCGGGGAAGCCCGGCGTCGGTCAACGGGTGGACGTCGGAGACAGCCGGTCCCGGACGGTCGAAGCCTACGCTGTCCTGCTCACGTGCGTCAGCGGCCTGCGTATTTTCCGGTTCCGGGGCCTGAGCAGGGTACTGGTCCGGGTAGCCGTTGTGGTAACCGCCCTGCTGCGGCCAGTCGTCCTGGGCCGGCTCCGCGTAGGAGGCGTCCGGGTAGCCGCCGTTGGACGAGAAGGCGTCGTTCTGCGCCGGCCCGCCGTTCGGCGCGTAGAACCCCTCGCCGTACGCCTGCTGCTGCGGCTCCTCGTACGCCGTCCGCTGCCCGTTGTCGTACGCCTGCTGGTCGTACCCGGCGGTCTGCTGCTCCTGGTAGCCGCCGTCGAAGCCCTGGCCGTTGTCCTGGTAGCCCTGGCCGTTGTCGTAGCCCTGCGGGGCGGCGAATCCGTCCGGGTGGGCGGGCGCCTCGGGGCCCACCTGGGCGTTCGCGGCGGCCGACTCGGGCTGCGCCTGGGACTCCAGGGCCGCCCGGCGCTCCTCGCGCATCAGGGAACGGCCGACCGGGTCCAGGTCGCGGATGTCGTCCGGGACCTCGTAGCGGCTGTCGTCGAAGCCCAGTTCCGCGGCGGTGCGCAGCGGCTGCCGGCCGAAGTCCTCACCCGGGAAGTTCTGCTCCGGGATGATCTGCGAGACCGTGAACTCGTCGCGGTTCGGCTGCTGATCGCCGCCACCACCGTGGGTGATCGCGTCCGGCAGCATGACCAGCGAGGTGGTGCCGGCCTGCTCGCCCGAGGGGCGCAGCTGGACCCGGATGCCGTGCCGGTCGGACAGCCGGCCGACCACGAACAGGCCCATGCGCTGCGAGATCGCGGCGTCCACGGTCGGCGGGTTGGCCAGCTTGTGGTTGATGTCGGCGAAGTCCTCGGCGGTGAGGCCGATGCCCTTGTCGTGGATCTCGACCATCACGCGGCCGTCGGGGAGACGGGTCGCGGTGACGCGGACCTTGGTCTGGGGTGAGGAGAACGTGGTGGCGTTCTCAAGGAGCTCGGCGAGCAGGTGCACGAGGTCGGTCACCGCGCGGCCGTGGATCTCGGCCTCGGGGACACCGGACAGCTCGATGCGCTCGTACTGCTCCACCTCGGAGGAGGCGGCGCGCAACACGTCGACCAGCGGCACCGGCTGGTCCCAGCGGCGGCCGGGCTCCTCGCCGGCGAGGACCAGGAGGTTCTCGCCGTTGCGGCGCATACGGGTCGCGAGGTGGTCCAGGCGGAAGAGGTTCTCCAGCTGGTCCGGGTCGGCCTCGTTGTTCTCCAGGTCGGTGATCAGGGTCAGCTGGCCCTCGATCAGCGACTGGTTGCGGCGCGACAGGTTGGTGAAGATCGCGTTGATGTTGCCCCGCAGCAGGGCCTGCTCGGCGGCGAGCCGGACGGCCTCGCGGTGGACCTGGTCGAAGGCGCGGGCGACCTCGCCGATCTCGTCGGTGGTGGAGATCGGGATCGGCGCGACCTTGGTGTCGACCCGGCCGGGATCGGTACGGGAGAGCTGGTCGACCAGCATCGGCAGGCGCTGCTCGGCGATGCCGAAGGCGGCGTTGCGCAGCTGGCGCATGGAGCGGCTCATCTGGCGGGCCACCATGCCGGCCAGGATGAACGCGGCGAGCAGGGCGATGACGACGGCGGCACCGGTGATGAGGGCGTCGCGCTGGGCGTCGTCGGCGATCTGGGAGGCCTCGCTCACCGCGCTGTCGGTGAGGTCGGACTCGATCTCGCGGTAACCGTCGAACTTGAGGGTGTTCACGGCCCACCAGTTGGCGGGGGTGATGCCCTGGGCGGCGAGTTCGGCACGGTCGGAGGCGTCCGTGGAGGGGAGCCGGCCCAGCTCGGAGATCATCGTCTCCGTCTTCGCGGGCGGCGCCACGTAGTCCGGGTCGCTCTGCTTGGCCTCCCGGGCCATGGTCGTGCCCTCGGCCTGGATCCGCTGCGCCGTCTGCTCCAGCTTCTCCACATCGGCCTCGGTGCCACCGCCCCGGTACTCCTCGATGGCGATGCGCTCGAGGTAGGCGTACGAGGAGAGGGCCACGCGCTGGCTGGCGAGCTGGCTGTCGGTCGGGCCGGGCTTCACCAGCATGTGCATGCCGATGGAACGCTCCAGCGACAGGGCCGACTTGGTCAGCGAGATCGCGTAGACCGTACGTCCGTAGCTGGTGATGTTGCCGGTGCCGAGACCGAGGTCGTTGGCGAACTCCATCAGGGGGTGGGCGACGGCGACGTAGCCCTCCTCGGTCGCGACACCCTTGAGCTTGGAGGTGTACGCCGCGGCGCGCAGCGCGGTCAGCTGGGGCTCGGCCTCGCGGAACAGTTCCATCCGGCGCTTCAGGCCGGGCTTGTCCGGCATGCTCAGCGCGGCCTCGTCGAAGGCGTCGGCGGCCTTGTCGGTCGCGGCGCGTGCCTTGGTGACGTCCGGGTCGTCCTCGCCCTTGCCCTGCAGCAGGGGGACCGCGGTGACGTCCCGCTCGTTGTAGAGGGCGTTGGCGTAGGTGAGGGAGGCCTGCACCAGACGCGCGGTGTTCTCCGCGTCCTCGGCGTCGTTCCAGGTGTCGATCGAGCCCTTCACCTGGAAGCCGCCCATGACCAGACCGACCAGCACGGGTATGAGCAGGATCGCGTTCAGTCGGGTCGTCACGCGCCAGTTGCGCGGGGAAAGGCGGCCTCCGCTCTTGGCGGGCGCGACCGTCGGTTCGGGACCGGGCACGGGGGCGGGCGCCGCTGTGCGCGGCGGCGGCGTGAAGTTGCCCCGGGCCGACGGCTCGGGACTGTTCTTGCTTCGCCTCACTCGACCAACAACCTCTCGGCGGTCGGCACCATCGTTGTGCCGCTGTGTCTCAGAGCCCGGTGTGCCATCGACTGTGGAGTACGTCTTTGACTATTGGGCAGTTCAGGCATTCCAGCATGCCGACCAGGGCTCTTCCAAACACTGGAAGGCGAGGAATCCGAGTGATGTAAGTCCCAGATAAAACGGTCAAACAGAGCGAGCGCCTGCAAAAGGCGGTTCGTTCGTGCGCGCAGCGGTACCGCGCGACCGCGTCGCGTGTCGGCCTCCCTCGATTCCTCTGCCGAAACGTTATGAACACCGAGGCCGGCCGTGTCAAAGGACACAGCCGGCTCCGGGGCGTCTACGACAACTGCCGTATGTCGCTTCTTTTCTGGCTCTACCTGAGACGCGCCATGAGAGCGTGCTCGACCAATGTGATCAGCGCACTCTTCGCATCCGCGCGGTGGCGGGCGTCGGTGGTGATGATCGGGGTGTCGGGCCCGATCTGGAGCGCCTCGCGCACCTCTTCCGGCTGGTAGGGCTGCTGTCCGTCGAACCCGTTGAGGGCGACCACGAAGGGCAGTCCGCTGTTCTCGAAGTAGTCCACCGCGGGGAAGCAGTCCGCCAGCCGGCGGGTGTCCACCAGGACCACCGCGCCGATGGCGCCGCGCACCAGGTCGTCCCACATGAACCAGAAGCGGTCCTGACCGGGCGTACCGAAGAGGTACAGGATCAGGTCCTGGTCCAGGGTGATGCGGCCGAAGTCCATGGCCACCGTGGTGGTGGTCTTGCCCCCGGTGTGGGTGAGGTCGTCGATGCCCGCCGAGGCGGACGTCATGACGGCCTCCGTACGCAGCGGGTTGATCTCCGAGACGGCGCCGACGAACGTGGTCTTGCCCACGCCGAAGCCGCCCGCCACCACGATCTTCGCGGACGTGGTGGCACGGTTGTCGGAGACCGCCCCGCCGTTAGAGCTTGCGAAGTCCACTGAGCACCCTTTCGAGCAGTGTCACATCGGGGGCGCCGGTCGTCTCGTCGCCGCCCGGCTGGTGCACGGCGACGAGACCCGCCTCCGCCAAGTCGGCCACCAGGATCCGGGCAACACCCAGTGGCATGTTGAGCAGCGCCGAGACCTCGGCGACCGACTTCACCTCACGGCACAGATGGCAGATGCGCTGGTGCTCCGGAAGGAGTCCCATGAGCGCTGCCGGATCGGCCGTCGTACTGATCAGTGCCTCGATGGCCAGCTGATAACGCGGCCTGGTCCGGCCGCCTGTCATCGCATACGGACGCACCAGCGGCTGGTCGCCCTCGTCCTCGTACGGCTCCGCGTACGGATCATGAGAGGCGGTGGGCGGGGTCATGGGTCCTCCGGGCGGGACAGCAAGTCGGTCAGTCAAGCCGTCTGACGGGGCCGGTGGGGGGAATGTGGCGGCCGGACGGTGATTTGGTGAGACGGGTGGTGCCGGGGCCGATCAGTGGAGCAGACTTCCTTGTAGCTCGGCGCGGAGGTCCGGGGTGAGGACCGCTCCCGCACGGTCGACCAGGAGCGCCATCTCGTAGCCGACGAGGCCGATGTCGCACTCGGGGTGCGCGAGAACGGCCAGGGACGAGCCGTCCGAGACAGACATGAGGAAGAGGAATCCCCGCTCCATCTCGACGACCGTCTGGGCCACGTTGCCGCCTTCGAAGATCCGGGAGGCGCCGGCCGTCAGGGAGGTCAGTCCCGAAGCGACGGCCGCGAGCTGGTCCGCGCGGTCGCGCGGGAACCCCTCGGACATCGCCAGCAGAAGACCGTCGGCGGACACGACGACGGTGTGGGACACCCCGGGGGTGTTGTCCACGAAGTTGGTGATCAACCAGTTGAGGTTCTGTGCCGCCTGGCTCATCGGGCTCAACTAACGCTCCTGCTGGTGAGTGGGGTTCGGGAAGCTGCCGGTCTGGGTGGTACCGGCCTGACGACCCTGTGCGATACCCCGACGGAGATTGGTCAGCCGGCCGCGCACGTCATCGGGGGCGCGCGAGACCTGAGGACCGCTCTGGTGCTGTTGCTGCTGAGCCGTACCCGGGACGAGGTTCGCCTTGGGTACCCGGCGCGGCAGGCCGGAGGTGGTGACGCCGCCCGCGGCCGGCTGCCGGACGCGTTCGGCCTGCCGGACCAGCTCGTCGTTGGGCGAGCTGCGCCAGGCGGTGGAAGCGGACCGCTGCGGACCGGTGGGGGCCTGCGGCTGCTGGGACTGCTGGTGCTGTTGCGGCTGCTGGGGTGCCGGAGCCGAGCCGTTGCCCTGCTCCTGCCCGCCGCCACCGTGGAACCAGTTGGTCTCCAGCGTGTCGTACAGCGGCGTACGGCCGTCGCCAGGACCGGACGCGGGCGGCAGCGCCCACGCGTCGGACACCGCGCGCCCGTCGGGCCGCTGCGCGGCACCGCCGTTGCCCTGCTGCTCCGGACGCTGCTGCGGGGCCGGCGGACGCGGGGCGACCGGGCCGGCTCCGTGCGCGCCGTTCGGCTGCGGACGCTCGTACTGGCCGGTGACGGCCGGGTCGGCGGCGTTCGGACGCTCCGGGAGGGAGTGACGGCCCGTGGCACCGTTGTCCTGGCCCGGCATCTGGAACTGGCCGGTGGAGCCGTTGTCGTAGCCCTGCGGGACGGGGAACTGGCCCGTCGCGGCCGGGTTCTGCCCGCCCGGACCGCCCTGCGGGGCGCCGAAGATGTCACCGCGGAGGAACGGACCCGTGTTCTGGGCACCGTTCGCGTCGGGCTGGGCGTACTGGCCGGTGCTCTGGCCACCGTTCGCGTCGGGCTGGGCGTACTGGCCGCCGTTCGCGCCGGGCTGGGCGTACTGGCCCGTGTTCTGCGGGGCGTCGGCACCGGGGGTGCCGTAGGCGGGCGCGCCGGGGTTCTGACGCTCGTCGAACCGGGGCATCTCCGCCGTCGCACCCGGGCCCTGCCGGTCGTCGAACCGGGGCATGGCCGAGGTCCGGGCGGCGTCCGGCTCCTCGTGACCGCGCGGGGCGTCCAGCGAGGCGCGCGGCACCGGCGGCTGGGCGTTCTCGTCGCTCCAGCTGGGCACGCGCGGCTGCTGGTCACCGCCGGGCAGCTCCGGGCGCGCACCGCCGCGCGGCGGCAGCTGCGGACGACGGGAGCGCTCGGGCTTTCCGTTGCCGCGCTGCGGCGGCACCTGGCCGCGGCCGCCACCGAAGGCGTCCTGGTCCTGCTGTCCGTTCGGGCCCGCGGCCTGCATGCCCTGCGGGGCACCGGGCGCCTGGCCGCCGAAACCGGCCGGAGCCGGACGGCTCTGCGGAGCCGCACCGGGGGCGCCCCGGTCGAACAGCGACGGCGTGGAGTTGGCCGGCTGGCCCTGCGGCCCCCGCGCTCCGTCGGGCCGGCCCGCGCCGTCCCGTCCGGGCAGCGCGGCCCGCGGGCCCTGACCGGCACCGAGCCGGCCACCGCCGGACGCGCCGGCACCGAGAGCACCGCCCGCGGACTGACCGGCACCGGCGGCACGCCGTGCGGCCGCGGCACCCGCGGCGGCCTGCGCGGCGGCGGGGCCACCGCCGCCCGCGCCCGGCTGACCCGGCTTGCCCTGCGGCTTCTTGCCGCCCTGGGCGACGTCCACGGGCAGCATGACCAGCGCGGTCGTACCACCGGAGTCGGACGGACGGAGCTGGATGCGGATGCCGTGGCGCTGCGACAGCCGGCCGACCACGAACAGACCCATGCGGCGGGAGACGGAGACGTCCACGGTGGGCGGCGCGGCGAGCCGCTCGTTGATCGCCGCCAGGTCCTCCGGCGACAGACCGATACCGGTGTCGTGGATCTCGATCAGCACCCGGCCGTCGGGCAGCGCGTGACCGGTGACCTTGACCTTGGTCTGCGGCGAGGAGAACGAGGTCGCGTTCTCCAGCAGCTCGGCGAGCAGGTGCACGAGGTCGTTGACCACGCGGCCGGCCACTTCGGTGCTCGGCACGGAGGCCAGCTCGATGCGCTCGTACTGCTCCACCTCGGACGCGGCGGCACGGAGCACGTCGACCAGCGGGACCGGACGGGTCCACCGGCGGCCGGGCTCCTCACCCGCGAGGACGAGGAGGTTCTCACCGTTACGGCGCATACGCGTGGCGAGGTGGTCCAGCTTGAACAGCGAGGAGAGCTGGTCCGGGTCGGCCTCGCGGGACTCCAGCTCGGAGATCAGCGACAGCTGGCGCTGGATCAGACCCTGGGAACGGCGCGAGAGGTTGGTGAACATCGCGTTGACGTTGCCCCGCAGCAGGGCCTGCTCGGCGGCGAGGCGGACCGCCTCGCGGTGCACGTCGTCGAAGGCCGCGGCCACCTTGCCGATCTCGTCCCGGGAGTGCACACCGACCGACTCCACGGAGGTGTCGACGTCCTGCGGGTCGGACTCGGAGAGCTGCTTGACCAGCTCGGGCAGGCGTTCCTGGGCGACCTTGGTGGCGGTGTCCTCCAGCCGGCGCAGCGAGCGGATCATGGAGCGGGCCACGACGAAGGCGCCGACCAGCGACACACCGAGCACGAGCAGGATCAGCACACCGGAGACGATCGCGTCGCGCTCGGTGGCGCTGCGCAGCTCACGGGCCTGCTGTTCCATGTCCTCGAGCAGCGTGAGCTCGATGTTCTTCATCTGCTGGATCTTGGTGGAGCTGTCGTCCAGCCAGTCGCGGTAGGACCGCTCGCCCACCGACGTGAGGCCGAACTCCGAGGCCAGGGCACGCCCGGCGTACTCGTCGGTGGCCTTGATCGTGCTGTTGCCCTCCTCGATCGGCAGCAGCAGCTCGGTGGCGGCGACATCGCCGTAGATGCTCTTGAAGCTGCGGAGCTCGGACTTCTGGCTCGCCAGCGCGGACTCGGCGTAGAGCCGGTCGTTGTCGGAGAGCTCGCCCTTGGTGGTGTTGCTGGCGGGCAGCGCCGCGGCGAGGACCGCGCGCTGGATCGACGCGTACTCCTTGGCGGAGGAGAAGGACGCCAGGGCACGGGTGCGCTGGATCATCTCGGGGTTGCTGGTCGCCTCCGCCATGTCCTGCGAGAGCTCGACCAGCTTCTCGATCAGACGGTGGTAACCCTCGACGGTCTGCGTGGAGTTCCGCTCCGACTGGTACGCCGTGTTGCGGATCTTCTCGAGTTCGCCCAGTTCACCGGCGAGCTGCACCAGGTTGTCGCGGACGCCCTTGAGGTTGCCGTCCTTGCTGGCGTCGTCGATCTCCTCGGAGCTGTCGATGAAGAGGTTGCGCGCCCGGTCGGTCTTCTCGCGGTAACCCTTGACCGAGAAGTCGGTGGCCTTGCCGCCGTGCGCCAGCGGGCCGGCCGACTGGTCGCGCTCCTCCTGGAGCGCGTGGGCCAGTTCGGTGGCCTGCTTGGTCATGTCCGTCAGCAGCTTCATGTTGTCGAGCTGCTGGATGTCGTCCAACGACTGGTTGATACGCAGCGCGCCCAGCGAGGTGGCCGCGACCACCGGGAGGGCGAGCAGCGACACCAGACGGGTCGAGATCCGCCAGTTCCGCAGGGCTATTCGCGGCCCCGGGCCGGTCGGACCCTTCGGGGTGGCCGGCGCCGGGCTCGACGCGGCGGCGCCGGTGCCTTCGCCGCCGTTCCCGGCCGCGTCCGGGCCCTGGTTCCGGGCGTGCTGGGGCGTGGAGCCGACGGCCTTGGGGCCGGTCCCGCCCTGCGGCTCCGGCTCTGCCGAAGCGCTGCCATCCCTCTTGAAACGTCCCTGCACTAGCGTCGCAACCTCTGAACCAGGCACCCCTCCGCGTGAACGGCGAGGCACGGTGTCGGCGTCATAGGGGCGCCCTGAATACGCCCCGTGGTGGTCGTGAGTGACCGGCGCTGGTTCCCCCTTCTCGCCCGCCACTCGGCGCGTCTGTGCGCCCCCTGTGCACCGGCTCGATCCTGCGGCGGTTCCGTGGAATTCCAGCACAGTGCAGGATCTCCAACAAGGCCCATCGCCTTACAGGTGAGATACGTGACACCACGTGAGTGACGGGTCACCGGGGGTAGAAAGTGATCTCGTCCATAAGGGGCGTATGCCCACGAGTCGACAGGTCGCTCCGGGTGTCCCAGTCGCCATGATCAGGAGCGGAATGGTGGCTTCAGGTGGTGAATGTCCGATTCCACCTCGTCGGGAGACGGGTCGGAATGGGTGGTTTGTCCAGCGATCCGTGAGCAAACTCACACCCTGATCAAGGGCTCCGGCCGAGGTCGGCGGGGAATCGCATGTTTAGCCTGACGCTTTACAGGGATGGCAAAACCGACAACCCGCGCCCTCACCGGGGTCTCCTACCCCCTCCGGGCGCCCGTGAACAGGACAGGGCCAAATAAACAGTGAAGACGACGATGATGTTCCACAAGATCGCCAACCCGCGGCGCACCACGCTGGCGCACCTCGACGGCGCCGATGAACTGCAGACGCCGGTCCAGCAGGAGCACACCGTCGACCTCCCGGCCCAGACCGCCAACCCCAAGCGCACCGTCCTCATGGAGATCCCGGTCGCGGCCACCGCCGCGAAGTGACACCGGTCCATACGCGCACCGGCCGCGAAACACTCAAGGGGCGTCCCCACGGCGACGGGGACGCCCCTCGTTGTTATTGCGCGGGGCGCGGACCCCTGCCGCGTTAGCCTGGGACGTCAGACTTCAGCCGATCGGTCAAGGGGACAAGCATCCCGTGCGCATCGCCAGATTCTCCATCGACGGGAACGTCGCCTTCGGCGCGGTCGAGGGCGAGAAGCAGGACGAACTCGTCCTGGACATCATCAAGGGCATCCCGTTCGCGGACTTCGAGCTCTCCGGCACCAAGGTCCCGGTGAGCAAGGTCAGGCTGCTGCCCCCGGTGCTCCCCAACAAGGTGGTGGCCTTCGGCCGCAACTACGCCGAACACGCCAGGGAACTCGGCAACGAGGTGCCCGACGCCCCGTTCGCCTTCTTCAAGCCCTCCACCTCGGTGATCGGCCCCGGCGACGAGATCCAGTACCCCTCCTTCTCCCAGGACGTGCACCACGAGGCCGAGCTGGCCGTGGTCATCGGCCGGATGTGCCGCGAGGTCCCGCGCGAGCGCGTCAAGGACGTGATCCTCGGCTACACCTGCGCCAACGACATCACCGCGCGCGACGTCCAGAAGCGCGAGAAGCAGTGGGCCCGGGCCAAGGGCTTCGACACCTCCTGCCCGCTCGGCCCCTGGGTGGAGACGGACATCGACATCGCCGCCGCGGGCGACCTGACCGTCCAGCTCACGGTCAACGGCGCCCAGCGTCAGCTCGGCCGCACCAGCGAGATGATCCACTCCATCGAGGACCTGATCGTCAACATCTCCGAGGCCATGACGCTGCTCCCGGGCGACGTCGTCCTCACGGGCACCCCGGCCGGGGTCGGCCCCCTCAACGTCGGCGACGAGGTCGCCGTCACCATCGAAGGCATCGGCACTCTCACCAACAAGGTTGTCAAGCGTGGCTAGCGCATCCGGCACTCCAGTTCGCGTCCGTTTCTGCCCCTCGCCCACCGGTAACCCCCATGTGGGCCTGGTCCGCACCGCCCTGTTCAACTGGGCGTTCGCCAAGCACCACCAGGGCACCCTGGTCTTCCGCATCGAGGACACCGACGCGGCCCGCGACTCCGAGGAGTCCTACGACCAGCTGCTCGACTCCATGCGCTGGCTGGGCTTCGACTGGGACGAGGGGCCCGAGGTCGGCGGCCCGCACGCGCCGTACCGCCAGTCGCAGCGCATGGACCTCTACAAGGACGTCGCTCAGAAGCTCCTCGACGCCGGCCACGCCTACCGCTGCTACTGCTCCCAGGAGGAGCTGGACAGCCGCCGCGAGGCCGCCCGCGCCGCCGGCAGGCCCTCCGGCTACGACGGCCACTGCCGCGAGCTCACCGACGCCCAGGTCGAGGAGTACAAGTCCCAGGGCCGCGAGCCGATCGTCCGCTTCCGGATGCCCGACGAGACGATCACCTTCACCGACCTGGTCCGCGGCGAACTGACCTTCACCCCGGAGAACGTCCCGGACTACGGCATCGTCCGCGCCAACGGGGCCCCGCTCTACACGCTGGTCAACCCGGTCGACGACGCTCTGATGGAGATCACCCACGTCCTGCGCGGCGAGGACCTGCTCTCCTCCACCCCCCGCCAGATCGCCCTCTACAAGGCGCTGACCGAGCTGGGCATCGCCAAGCGGACCCCCGCCTTCGGCCACCTGCCGTACGTGATGGGCGAGGGCAACAAGAAGCTCTCCAAGCGCGACCCGCAGTCGTCGCTCAACCTCTACCGCGAGCGCGGCTTCCTCCCCGAGGGCCTGCTCAACTACCTCTCCCTGCTCGGCTGGTCGCTCTCCGCCGACCAGGACGTCTTCTCGATCGACGAGATGGTCGCGGCCTTCGACGTCGCGGACGTGCAGCCGAACCCGGCCCGCTTCGACCTCAAGAAGTGCGAGGCGATCAACGGCGACCACATCCGCATGCTCGACGTGAAGGACTTCACCGAGCGCTGCGCGCCCTGGCTCAGGGCCCCCTTCGCCCCCTGGGCCCCGGAGGCCTTCGACGAGGCCAAGTGGGCGGCCGTCGCCCCGCACGCGCAGACCCGCCTGAAGGTGCTGTCGGAGATCACGGACAACGTCGACTTCCTGTTCCTGCCGGAGCCGGTCTTCGACGAGGCGTCCTGGAACAAGGCGATGAAGGAGGGCTCCGACGCCCTGCTCCGCACGGCCAGGGAGAAGCTGGAGTCCGCCGACTGGACGTCCCCGGACTCCCTCAAGGAGGCCGTCCTGGCCGCCGGCGAGGCCCACGGCCTCAAGCTCGGCAAGGCCCAGGCCCCGGTCCGCGTCGCCGTCACCGGCCGCACGGTCGGCCTGCCGCTCTTCGAGTCCCTGGAGGTCCTGGGCAAGGAGAAGACCCTGGCCAGGATCGACGCGGCCCTGACGAAGCTCGCCGCGTAGCCCACAGGCCGTGCAGGGGCGGCGCCCGGAACCATCCGGGCGCCGCCCCTGCACGTTGCCGGGTGCCGCCGGCGGCATGGTGGTCCGAGCGGTCGTCCGGGACGTGGACCACACGCTTCCCGACGCCGCGTCCGTCGGGGGATGTCCCCCGGGGCCCCAGCCGGTCCGGCTGTACCGTCGGTGGCATGGCGATCCGAGCAGTTGTCTGGGACGTGGACGACACCCTCTTCGACTACACCACCGCCGACCGCGAGGGCATGCGGGCGCACCTGCTGGCCGAAGGGCTGATGGACGGGTACGCCTCCGCGGGGGAGGCGCTGGAGCGGTGGCGGGAGGTGACACGGCAGCAGTGGGCGCGGTTCGCCGCGCGGGAGGTGGACTTCGAGACGCAGCGGCGCGACCGCACCCGGATCTTCCTGGGACGGCCGGAGCTGACGGACGCCGAGGCCGACGACTGGTTCCGGCGGTACGTCACGCACTACGAGTCCGCCTGGAGCCTCTTCCCGGACGTGCTGCCCGTCCTCGACGCCCTCGCCGCCAGTCACCGGCACGCGGTGCTCTCCAACTCCAGCCTCCACGTCCAGGACCGCAAGCTGCGCGTCCTCGGCGTCCACGACCGCTTCGAGGTCATCCTGTGCGCCGCCGAACTGGGCGTCTCCAAGCCCGAGGCCGGCGCGTTCCTCGCCGCCTGCGACGCGCTGGCGCTGCCCCCGGACCAGGTGGCGTACGTCGGTGACCACCCGGAGATCGACGGCCGGGGCGCCGCGGAGGCGGGACTGCTGTCGGTGTGGATCGACCGCGGGAAGGCGTGGGTGGCCGTCGAGCCGCCCGTGGGGCCGCGCCGTATCGCCTCCCTCTCCGAACTCCCGGCGATACTCGCCGCCGATACCCGTTTTGGAGCCCCGTCCACCTTCGGGTAATGTTCTTCCTGCGCCGAGGGGAGCGGGCCGGAAGGCCGGAACCTCGAAGCGTCGAACTAGAACAAGAACCCCTCCGGGGCTTGCGTTCCAGTGGCCTATGGTGTAATTGGCAGCACGACTGATTCTGGTTCAGTTAGTCTTGGTTCGAGTCCAGGTAGGCCAGCTCGCAGAGCTCATCTGCACCGCGGATCTCATCCGCAAAGCCCCCGTTGTGTAGCGGCCTAGCACGCTGCCCTCTCAAGGCAGTAGCGCCGGTTCGAATCCGGTCGGGGGTACAGATCCTTCCCGCGAGGATGGTCAGGGTAGCTCCCGCCGTCATCGACGCAGGATCGCTAGGGCCCCCGTTGTGTAGCGGCCTAGCACGCCGCCCTCTCAAGGCGGTAGCGCCGGTTCGAATCCGGTCGGGGGTACTGACTGGTCTAAACCATCATTGGTCTATGGTGTAATTGGCAGCACGACTGATTCTGGTTCAGTTAGTCTTGGTTCGAGTCCAGGTAGACCAGCAGGATCTGCGGCAACGTATGATCCACGCCCCCGTTGTGTAGCGGCCTAGCACGCCGCCCTCTCAAGGCGGTAGCGCCGGTTCGAATCCGGTCGGGGGTACACGAAGAAAGCCCTCCACCTCGGTGGAGGGCTTTCGGCGTTCCGGGACGCGCGCCCGGGAACCGGGGAACGGGCCCGCCGCGGCGTTGGGGCGGGCCCGTTCCCACGGGACGGTACGGACAGGGGTTCAGGAGCGGCGCAGCGCCTCGGAGAGGCGGCCGGCGGCGTCGATGACGGCCTGGGCGTGCATCCGGCCCGGGTGGCGGGACAGGCGCTCGATGGGGCCGGAGACCGAGACGGCGGCCACCACCCGGTTCGACGGCCCGCGCACCGGCGCGGAGACGGACGCCACGCCCGGCTCGCGCTCGCCGATCGACTGGGCCCAGCCCCGGCGTCGTACGCCCGAGAGGGCCGTCGCCGTGAACCGGGCGCCCTGCAGGCCCCGGTGCAGCCGTTCCGGCTCCTCCCAGGCCATCAGGATCTGCGCCGAGGAACCGGCCTTCATCGTGAGCGTGGAGCCCACCGGCACCGTGTCCCGCAGGCCCGAGAGGCGCTCCGCCGCGGCGACGCAGATGCGCATGTCGCCCTGGCGGCGGTAGAGCTGGGCGCTCTCGCCGGTCATGTCGCGCAGATGCGTGAGCACCGGGCCCGCCGTGGCGAGCAGCCGGTCCTCGCCCGCCGCCGCGGCCAGTTCGGCCAGGCGCGGACCGAGGATGAAACGGCCCTGCATGTCACGTGCCACCATGCGGTGGTGCTCCAGCGCCACGGCCAGGCGGTGGGCCGTGGGTCGTGCCAGTCCGGTGGCCCCGACCAACCCCGCGAGGGTGGCCGGACCGGACTCCAGAGCGCTCAGGACGAGGGCCGCCTTGTCCAGAACGCCGACGCCGCTACTGTTGTCCATGCAACGATACTTGCGTCTCACTCTGTGAAACGCAAGTTCAATTTTCCGTGGAACCCGCCACTCTGGAAGCACGGAAGCAACGCGGCCCGTGGACCACCGGGCCTGGCGGCGGACGCCCGGAAGCAGGGGTGCGGGCGCCGTCTCCCCACAGATCTAGTTGGACCGGCGCACCACGGCCGGCCGGAGGGACAGCGATGGGTAGGACACTCGCGGAGAAGGTCTGGGACGACCACGTCGTCCGGCGCGCCGAGGGCGAGCCCGACCTCCTCTTCATCGATCTGCACCTGCTGCACGAGGTGACCAGCCCGCAGGCCTTCGACGGCCTGCGCAAGAACGGCCGCCCGGTGCGCCGTCTCGACCTCACCATCGCCACCGAGGACCACAACACCCCGACCCTGGACATCGACAAGCCGATCGCCGACCCGGTCTCCCGGGTCCAGCTGGAGACGCTGCGCAAGAACTGCGCCGAGTTCGGCGTCCGGCTGCACTCGCTGGGCGACGTCGAGCAGGGCGTCGTGCACGTCGTCGGCCCGCAGCTCGGTCTGACCCAGCCCGGAATGACCGTCGTCTGCGGCGACTCGCACACGTCCACGCACGGCGCCTTCGGCGGACTCGCGTTCGGCATCGGCACCTCCCAGGTCGAGCACGTGCTGGCCACCCAGACGCTGCCGATGGCCCGCCCGAAGACCATGGCGATCACCGTCAACGGCGAACTGCCCGACGGTGTCACGGCCAAGGACCTGATCCTGGCGATCATCGCGAGGATCGGCACCGGCGGCGGCCAGGGCTACGTCCTGGAGTACCGCGGCGAGGCCATCGAGAAGCTCTCGATGGAGGCCCGGATGACCATCTGCAACATGTCGATCGAGGCCGGCGCCCGCGCGGGCATGATCGCCCCCGACGAGACGACGTTCGCCTACCTGGAGGGCCGTCCGCACGCCCCGAAGGGCGAGGACTGGGACGCGGCCGTCGCCTACTGGAAGACGCTGAAGTCCGACGAGGACGCCGAGTTCGACGCCGAGGTGGTGATCGAGGCCGCCGAGCTGTCGCCGTTCGTCACCTGGGGCACCAACCCGGGCCAGGGCGCCCCGCTTTCGACGTCCGTCCCCGACCCGGCTTCGTACGAAGACGCCTCGGAGCGGCTCGCCGCCGAAAAGGCCCTGGAGTACATGGGGTTGGAGGCCGGCCAGACGCTGCGCTCCATCAACGTGGACACCGTCTTCGTAGGTTCCTGCACCAACGGCCGCATCGAGGACCTGCGCGCCGCCGCGGACATCATCAAGGGCCGCAAGGTCGCCGACGGCGTGCGGATGCTGGTCGTCCCGGGCTCCGCGCGGGTGGGCCTGCAGGCCGTCTCCGAGGGCCTGGACGTGGTCTTCAAGGAGGCCGGCGCCGAATGGCGGCACGCGGGCTGTTCCATGTGCCTGGGCATGAACCCCGACCAGCTCGCCCCCGGTGAGCGCTCCGCCTCCACCTCCAACCGCAACTTCGAGGGCCGGCAGGGCAAGGGCGGTCGCACCCACCTGGTGTCCCCGCAGGTCGCCGCCGCCACCGCGGTCCTCGGTCACCTGGCCTCCCCGGCCGACCTCGCCGCCGACGCCCGTACGCCCGCTGGAGTCTGATCAGTCATGGAAGCATTCACCACGCACACCGGCCGGGCCGTCCCGCTGCGCCGCAGCAACGTCGACACCGACCAGATCATCCCCGCCCACTGGCTCAAGAAGGTGACCCGGGACGGGTTCGAGGACGGGCTGTTCGAGGCCTGGCGCAAGGACGCGTCCTTCATCCTCAACCAGCCCGAGCGCGAGGGCGCGACCGTGCTGGTCGCCGGCCCCGACTTCGGCACCGGCTCCTCCCGTGAGCACGCCGTCTGGGCGCTGCAGAACTACGGCTTCAAGGCCGTGATCTCCTCCCGCTTCGCCGACATCTTCCGCGGCAACTCGCTGAAGAACGGCCTGCTGACGGTGGTCCTCGACCAGAAGATCGTCGACGCGCTGTGGGAGCTCACCGAAGCCGACCCCACCATCGAGATCACCGTGGACCTCCAGGCCCGCGAGGTGCGCGCCGAGGGCATCACCGCCTCCTTCGAGCTGGACGAGAACTCCCGCTGGCGGCTGCTGAACGGGCTCGACGACATCTCCATCACGCTGAAGAACGAGGCGGACATCGCCGCGTACGAGGCGAAGCGCCCGTCGTTCAAGCCGAGGACGCTCACGGCCTGACCCGCGCCACGGCCGAAGTCCTCGCCAGAGGTCGACTTTCGGCCACCGGACCACCCCTCCCGTACCCCTGATCGCCCCGATCGGGGGTACGGGCATGTCTGCACCCGTTCGGCCCCGCGTGCCACCTCGACGGTCCTCAACTTGCCACGTTACGAAGGTGGTTGCCGGGGTACACGTGTCATGTGCCCGTGATCTTCGCGTGTGTCCGGACCGCCGTCCGAGGCGGCAGTTACCCCCTGCGCAGGCGACAACTCGCCCCAGATGGCACAATCTGTGCATGGAACACGACGGCCAACTCCAGCTCTATGCGGCGGTCGCGGTCCGGCTCAAGGAAGCGCACGCAAAGGTGCGCGCACTGCAAGTCCCGGAGGGCGTACGGATGGCGCTGACCCGGAAGCTGCTGGTCATTACGGCCGCGGCCAAACATGATCTCGCCGGTGCGGCAAGGCGTCTGGAGCGGTTCACCGAAGACCTCGACGAGGGTCGATTCCCCGAAGGGGAACGCTGAACCGGTCGGGACAACCGAGTTCGTTGCGGCACAAGGGTGATTAGCCCGTTTCGTGTTTGATTTGCGGTATATATCTGCCTAACGTGCGAAAAAGCTTGAACACTTTCGTTCTGGCGATGTCTCCGAAGGGGAAGACGTGAACAAGGCGCAGCTCGTAGAAGCGATTGCCGACAAGGTGGGCGGCCGCCAGCAGGCCGCCGACGCCGTCGACCACGTACTGGACGCCATCGTCCGCGCGGTCGTCTCGGGTGAGCGGGTCTCGGTCACCGGCTTCGGTTCGTTCGAGAAGGTCGACCGTCCGGCCCGCTACGCCCGTAACCCCCAGACGGGCGAGCGGGTTCGGGTCAAGAAGACCTCCGTTCCGCGCTTCCGCGCGGGCCAGGGCTTCAAGGACCTGGTGAGCGGCTCGAAGAAGCTGCCGCGCGGTGGTGAGGTCTCGGTCAAGAAGGCGCCCAAGGGCAGCCTGACCGGGGGTGCTTCGGCCACGGTCAAGAAGGCCGCCGCGAAGAAGACGACGGCGAAGAAGGCCGCCACCGCGAAGAAGACGGCGGCCAAGAAGGCCGCCACCGCGAAGAAGGCCACCACCAAGACGGCGGCGGCCAAGAAGACCACGGCCACGAAGGCGCCCGCCAAGACCGCGGCGACGGCGAAGACCACCGCCGCGAAGAAGACGACCGCCAAGAAGGCCCCGGCGAAGAAGGCGACGGCCACGAAGGCGCCCGCCAAGAAGTCCACCGCGCGCAAGACCACCGCCAAGAAGACCACCACCCGCAAGAAGTAGCGGGCCGGGTCCCGTCCCTTCGGGCAAGCGGCACTCACGCGCCGGGCCGGACTCCCTCGGGAGCCCGGCCCGCGGTGTGTTCCGGGACCGGTGACCGGGTGATCAGAACGTCTGGAGCGTCACCAGTGTGATCCGCCGGGCCCCGCCCTCGCCCTCGGTCTCGATGCGTACCCGCTGCCCGGGACGCAGCAGCAGCAGACCCCCCGCGTCGAACGCCGGGGCGTCGAAGGGCACCGGCGTGCCGTCGTCCAGGAGCACCTGGCCGCTGCGGCTGTCCGGGTCGTAGGTGTACGCGGTGGCCTGCATGCCGGCAGCCTACTGCTCGGTGATGAGCGACCGCGCGGCGACCGCGGCCGTGCGGGGGCCCACGCCCAGCGCCAGCGCCGCCCGCAGATCGTCGCCGGTGTCCACGTCCTGCCGTACCGAGTCCACACCGTCGAGCCCCAGCTCCACGGCTCCGGACTCCCGGTGCCGGGCCCGGGAACCCGGGCCGAAGAACGGACGCAATTCCCGGCCCCGGCTCGCGGCCAGCAATGTCGTGCCGACCCCGGCGGAATCGGCGAGGAACGCGCGCGGGAATTCGGCGGCCGTATCGAGAACACGGGCCAGTTCCGGCGGGCGGAGCGCCGGTAGATCGGCGTTGAGGGCCGCGACACAAGCCGCGCGGCGAGCGGCGCCCGCCACCGCCGCGCCGTGGGCGAGAGCCGCGTTCAGGCCGTCGCGCGGCTCGTCCGGGACGATTCCGGCACCCAGTGCGGCCAGCTCCCGGGAGGCGAGGACGTCGTCCGTGACGACCACCACATCCCGTACCGCCGGGCATTCCAGCGCGGCGGCCACCGTGTCCTGGGCGAAGGCGAGCGCGAGACCCGGGCGCAGGGCGTCGTCCGCGGTGTCCGAGAGCCTGCTCTTGGCCCGGTCCAGCGGCTTCAGGGGTACCACCAGGGTCCACTGCACGAGTGTTGTGTCCCTCTCTTGTCGCGGTCATTGTCACCCGGCACACCGGGCGGCCGGGGGGTCGGGGCGTACGGTGTTCTCGACAGACCGGCGGCCCGGGGCGACACTTGTGCGGCCCGCCTGGCCTCCGGGTCCGGGCCCCGGGCCTGACATTCGGAAGAGGAAGGTGTACTCGTGCCGCGCCGCAGAATCGGCTTCTGGTACCGCTTCGCCGCGGTTCTCTGCAAACCGCCGCTGGTGGTTCTGCTCAAGCGGGACTGGCGCGGAATGGAGAACATTCCGGTTGAGGGTGGATTTATCACCGCGGTGAACCACAATTCGCACATCGATCCCTTCGCCTACGCGCACTTTCAGTACAACACCGGACGCGTTCCGCGATTCCTGGCGAAGAGCGGGCTTTTCAACAAGGGATTCATCGGTGCCGCGATGCGCGGCACCGGGCAGATCCCCGTCTACCGCGAGAGCACGGACGCGCTCAGCGCCTTCCGCGCGGCGATCGACGCCGTGGAGCGCGGTGAATGCGTCGCCTTCTACCCCGAGGGCACCCTCACCCGCGACCCCGACGGCTGGCCCATGACCGGCAAGACCGGTGCCGCGCGCGTCGCCCTGCAGACCAAGTGCCCCGTGATCCCGGTCGCCCAGTGGGGCGCCAACGAACTGCTGCCGCCGTACGCCAAGAAGCTCAGCCTGCTGCCGCGCAAGACGCACCGTGTGCTGGCCGGGCCGCCGGTGGACCTCGACCGCTTCTACGAGCGGGAGATGACCCCGGAGCTGCTCAAGGAGGCGACGGAGGCCATCATGGCGGCCGTGACGCGTCAGCTGGAGCAGATCCGCGGGGAGCGGGCCCCCGAGACGCCGTACGACCCGCGCCGTGAGCGGATCGAGCAGCGCCGCAGGACGCACACGCAGAAGCGGGAGGAGCGGGCGCGGGGCAGCAGGCCCACCGCGCGGGAAGAGGGGCTGGGCACGTGAGCGAGCCGGTCAAGGCGGCCGTCTTCGGTACCGGATCGTGGGGGACGGCCTTCGGCATGGTCCTCGCCGACGCGGGCTGCGACGTCGTGCTGTGGGGGCGGCGCCCCGAACTCGCCGAGGCGGTCAACTCCACCCGCACCAATCCCGACTACCTGCCCGGGATCGAACTCCCGGAGAACCTGCGGGCCACCGCGGACGCCGCCGAGGCCGCGCGCGGAGCCGACTTCACCGTCCTCGCCGTCCCCTCCCAGACCCTGCGCGGCAACCTCGCCGAGTGGGCGCCGCTGCTCGCGCCCGGCACGGTCCTGGTGTCGCTGATGAAGGGCGTCGAACTCGGCTCCGCGATGCGGATGAGCGAGGTGGTCGACGACGTCGCCAAGGTCGGCGCCGACCGCATCGCCGTGGTCACCGGGCCCAACCTGGCCCGGGAGATCGCCGCCCGGATGCCGGCCGCCGCCGTGGTCGCCTGCACCGACGAAGGCGTCGCCCGGCGGCTCCAGACCGCCTGCCACACGCCGTACTTCCGGCCGTACACCAACACCGACGTCATCGGCTGCGAGCTGGGCGGCGCCGTGAAGAACGTCATCGGTCTCGCCGTCGGCATCGCGGACGGCATGGGGCTCGGCGACAACGCCAAGGGCTCGCTCATCACCCGCGGCCTCGCCGAGACCACCCGGCTCGGCGTCGCCCTCGGCGCCGACCCGCTGACCTTCTCCGGACTGGCGGGCCTGGGCGACCTGGTGGCCACCTGCTCCTCGCCGCTGTCGCGCAACCACACCTTCGGCACCAACCTCGGCAAGGGCCTGACCCTCGAGGAGACCATCGCGGTCACCAAGCAGACCGCGGAGGGCGTGAAGTCCTGCGAGTCGGTGCTGGACCTGGCCCGTCGGCACGGCGTCGACATGCCGCTCACCGAGACGGTCGTCTCCATCGTGCACGAGGGCAAGCCCCCGGTGGTCGCCGTCAAGGAGCTGATGTCGCGCAGCGCGAAGCCCGAACGACGCTGAGCGACGGCCCCCTCCGTTCGGCTCACGCACGGCGTTGCGGGCGCTGTGTCCCGGCCCTACGGGCGGGTACGCTCATCGCGATATGAGCACCGAGAACCTCCCCCAGAGCCCCGAGCAGCCGTCCCGCAAACCGCGTGTGGCCGTCGTGTTCGGCGGGCGCAGCTCCGAACACGGGATCTCCGTGGTCACCGCCGGCGCCGTCCTCAAGGCCATCGACCGGACCACGTACGACGTCCTGCCGATCGGCATCACCACGGACGGCCGCTGGGCGCTCACCGCCGACGAGCCGGAACGCATGGCGATCACCGACCGCCGCACGCCCAGCGTCGACCAGCTCGCCGAGTCGACGGAGGGTGGCGTGGTGCTCCCCGTCGACCCCGCCAACCGCGAAGTCGTCTACAGCGAGCCGGGTTCGGTGCCCAAGGCGCTCGGCGAGGTCGACGTGGTCTTCCCGGTGCTGCACGGCCCCTACGGCGAGGACGGCACCCTCCAGGGCCTGCTGGAGCTCTCCGGCGTCCCCTACGTCGGCTCGGGCGTGCTCGCCTCGGCCGTCGGCCAGGACAAGGAGTACATGAAGCGGGTGTTCACCTCCTTCGGGCTGAAGGTCGGCCCGTACGTGGTGATCCGGCCGCGCGAGTGGCGGCGGGACGAGTCCGCCGCCCGGAAGAAGATCGTCGACTTCGCCGGCGAGCACGGCTGGCCGCTGTTCGTGAAGCCCGCCCGCGCGGGCTCGTCGATCGGCATCACCAAGGTCGACGACATCTCCGGCCTGGACGAGGCGATCGCCGAGGCCCAGCGCCACGACCCGAAGATCCTCGTCGAGGCGGCGCTGCGCGGCCGTGAGATCGAGTGCGGTGTGCTGGAGTTCGAGGACGGCCCGCGCGCCTCGCTGCCGGCCGAGATCCCGCCGCCCGACGCGCACGCGTACTACGACTTCGAGGCCAAGTACATCGACTCCACGCCCGGCATCGTGCCCGCGCCGCTGACCGACGAGGAGACGGCCGAGGTACGGCGGCTCGCGGTGGAGGCGTTCGACGCGGCCTCCTGCGAGGGGCTGGTCCGCGCGGACTTCTTCCTCACCGAGGACGGCGAGTTCGTGATCAATGAGATCAACACCATGCCCGGCTTCACGCCCATCTCGATGTACCCGCAGATGTGGCAGGCCACCGGGGTGAGCTACCCGGAGCTGGTCGACCTGCTGGTGCGGGCGGCGCTGCGCCGGTCGACCGGTCTGCGCTGAGCCACCGCGCACGCGCGCTTCAGAAGGCGATCCCCTCGGGGATCGCCTTCTTCAGGGCCGGGGCGAGATCGATCAGTACGCCCGTGCTGTCCCGTCCGTCGACCACCTTCACCTCGACATACGCCTCGCGGTTGGCGGTGGTGAAGCGCCGCACGCCGTCGTCCTGCGTCTCCATGAGCCAGTCGACGCCGTTCACTCCGCCCGGCACCGCGTCGGCGTCGTTCCCGTTGGCCACCTTGGGGTCGGCCATCTTCGGCGGTCGCTCGACACCGCACCGCAGTATGATCGCCACGCCGCCCCAGCCCGCGGTCAGTTCGGACGCGGGTTCGGGATCGTCGCGACTCTCACCGTCCACCTTCGCCGGCAGGGCCTCGTCCAGGTTCTGGCACAGCTTGGTGACCTTCGCGTCCGGGCTGGGAACCGCCGCGGACGCGCTGTCGTCTGCCGAGGAGCAGCCCGCGGCGGCGGTGATCAGCACCGCGAGCGCGGACAGGACGGTGTGCCGGTGACGGAAGGAGTTCACCGGCACAGGGTAGACGGGGGCTACAGATGGACGACCGGGCAGGTCAGGGTACGGGTGATGCCGTCCACTTGCTGGACTTTGGCGACCACCATGCGGCCCAGGTCGTCGACGGTGTCGGCTTGGGCGCGCACGATCACGTCGTACGGTCCGGTCACGTCCTCGGCCTGGATGACTCCAGGGATCTTGCCGATCAGCTCGGCGACGGTCGACGCCTTGCCGACCTCCGTCTGGATCAGGATGTACGCCTGTACCACGGAACCTCCAGGGCGGCCACGAGGATCATGTGGGGAAAAGGAACGCCACGGTATCGCGTCGCCGCTCCTCGCGGGGAGACCTGCGGGAACCGGGCCTTGCGCGCCGGGGTACAGACACGAGAGAAGTTGACGGTCACTTCGACCGTAGCGAGGACTCGAACGCCTCGCGACCGGGCACGGACAGGGATAGAAGGGTCGAAAGGGAAATGAAGGGCACTGTTGGTGAGCTCGGCGAGTTCGGGCTCATCAGGGAGCTCACCTCCCGTCTCACCACCACCCCGGCGGTCCGGGTCGGCCCCGGCGACGACGCCGCGGTGGTCTCCGCGCCCGACCGCAGGGTCGTGGCCAGCACCGACATCCTGCTGGAGGGCCGGCACTTCCGCCGCGACTGGTCCACGGCCTACGACGTCGGCCGTAAGGCCGCCGCGCAGAACCTCGCCGACATCGCCGCCATGGGCGCCGTGCCGACCGCGCTGCTGCTCGGCCTCGTCGTCCCCGCGGAACTGCCGGTGACCTGGCCCAGCGAGCTGATGGACGGCCTGCGCGACGAGTGCCAGGTGGCCGGCGCCGCGGTCGTCGGCGGCGATGTCGTACGCGGCGACACGATCATGGTGTCGATCACCGCGCTCGGCGATCTGCGCAACCAGGAGCCCGTCACCCGGGGCGGAGCGCAGCCCGGCGACCTCGTCGCGGTGACCGGCTGGCTGGGCTGGTCCGCGGCCGGGCACGCGGTGCTCTCCCGCGGGTTCCGCTCGCCGCGCGCCTTCGTCGAGGCCCACCGGCGTCCCGAACCGCCGTACCACGCGGGACCGGCCGCCGCCGGTCTCGGCGCGACCGCGATGTGCGACGTGAGCGACGGGCTGATCGCCGACCTCGGGCACATCGCCGAGGCCAGTAAGGTCCGCATCGACATCCGCTCCGGCGCGATCGACATCCCCTCGCAGATGAACGACATCGGCCAGGCCGTCGGCGTCGACCCCATGCAGTGGGTGCTGACCGGGGGAGAGGACCACGCGATCGTGGCGACCTTCCCGCCGGACGTGAAGCTGCCCGCCCGCTGGAAGGTGATCGGCGAGGTGCTCAACCCGTCGGCGCTGCCCCAGGTGACGGTCGACGGGGCGCCCTGGACGACCCAGGGCGGCTGGGACCACTTCGGGGACATCGAGTCATGAGCGCGCCGCCCAGGGTCCTCACCGTGGCCGGCTCCGACTCGGGCGGCGGCGCCGGCATCCAGGCGGACCTGAAGACGATGCTCGCGCTCGGCGTGCACGGCATGAGCGTGCTCACCGCGGTGACCGCGCAGAACTCCCTGGGCGTGCAGGGCGCCTGGGAGCTGCCCGTGGAGGCGGTGCGGGCCCAGTACCGCAGCGTCGTCGACGACATCGGGGTGCAGGCGGTCAAGACCGGCATGCTGTCCTCCGCCGAACTCGTCGAGGCGGTGGCCGACTTGATCGCCGGCACGGACGCGCCGGCGGTCGTCGACCCGGTGGGGGTCTCCAAGCACGGGGACCCGCTGCTCGCGGCCTCCGCGCTGGACTCCGTACGGACGAGACTGCTGCCGGTGGCGACGGTCGCCACCCCGAACCTGGACGAGGTGGCGCAGCTCACCGGCGTACGGGTCGAGACGGAGGGCGATCTGCGCCGGGCGGCTCGGGCGGTGCTGGAGTTCGGGCCGCGCTGGGTGGTGATCAAGGGCGGCCACCTGTCCGGCGACGCCGTGGACCTGCTCACCGACGGGTCCGGGGAACACTGGCTGCGCGCCCCGAGACACGACAACCGCCACACCCACGGCACGGGCTGCACCCTCGCCTCGGCGATCGCATCGGAACTGGCGAAGGGCCACCCGGTGCCGGAGGCGGTGAAGACAGCCAAGTCCTACGTCACCGGAGCGATATCCTCCGGCTTCGCCCTGGGCGCAGGCATAGGCCCGGTGAACCACGCCTGGAACCTGGCCCCACCCCACTGACGCGACCAGCCACCCCTGCCGTTCCCGCGGGCAGTCGCCCCTGCCGTTTCCGCGGGCAGTCGCCCCTGCCGTTCCCGCGGGCAGTCACCCCCGCCGTTCCCGCAGGCGGCAGCCCCGCCGTTTCCGCGGGCAGTCGTGCCGCAGGGCGGCACGGGTGGGCGCGACGGCACCCCGCAAGCGCCGGGCCGCGCAACCTCACCCCCGGCCCACACCCACACCGGGGCCCCCGCAAACGCGTCGGCCCACAGCAAGAAGCCGGCCCACCCCAAGGTGGACCGGCTGTTGCGGCGAAACCGACTACGGCCGCGCGCTCAGCGAAAGCGTCAGCGCGAGACCTTGCCGGCCTTGATGCACGAGGTGCAGGCATTCACGCGCTTCGGCGTCCCGCCGACCACGGTACGCACACGCTGGATGTTCGGGTTCCAGCGACGAGGCGTACGGCGGTGCGAGTGCGAGATGTTGTTGCCGAAGCCCGGCCCCTTGCCGCAGACGTCGCAGTTGGCAGCCACCGGTCACTCCAAAGACTTCAGATGCACTTACGGTTGATCCCGGCATGCCGGGATCGAGATTCCGAGCTCCAGGAGCCCTGTGGAATCTGAGTGGCGTTGCCAGGTGAGAGGCCCGATCGGATCGGGCAACCGGAGCAGCATACAACGGCTGCTCCCGTAGAACGAAACTACCACGGCAGCTCAGAGGCCCGCCTCCGGCCCTCTTCCGGCGGGCGTCGTCCCACGGTCTACGCTGCCTGCCACGGTCGGCAGCTCAAGGAGGCGCAGGTGGCGCAGGTGCCGCAGACATTCTTCGATGCTCTCGCGGTGCGCTCCTGGTGCGGTCTCGCGCTCGAGGCGCTGGGACGGGCCCGTGAGGAGATCGACGCGATCAACGTCTACCCGGTGGCGGACGGGGACACCGGGACGAATCTCTACCTGACCGTCGAGTCGGCGACCGCGGCGGTGGAAGCGGTGTTCGAGGGGCACGAGGCCGGCGGGGACCGGCGGCCGGCACTGGCCGACGCCGTACGGGCGATGGCGCACGGGGCGCTGATCGGCGCCCGCGGCAACTCCGGGACGATCCTGGCGCAGCTGCTGCGCGGCATGGCCCAGGTGCTGGCCGGTGACGAGGCCCCGGCCCACGCCGACGGGCAGGGGCTGCGGACCGCGCTGCGGCACGCGGCCGACTCCGCGCGCCGGGCGGTCGCGCATCCCGTCGAGGGCACGGTCCTCACCGTCGCCTCGGCCGCCGCCGACGCGGCCGGCCGGGCGGAGGGCGACTGCGGGGCGGTGGCGCGGGCGGCCCACGAGGGAGCCCGCGCGGCACTCGCCGAGACCCCGGCCCGGCTGGCCGTCCTCCAGCGCGCCGGAGTGGTCGACGCGGGCGGCAGGGGTCTGGTGGCGGTGCTCGCGGCACTGGTGGAGACGTTCACGGGGGAGGCACCGCGAGCGATGCCCGCGGTGGGGGGACCGTGGAGCGGCTCCGTACGCACCACCGGTACCGGGCTGCACGCGCGCGTGGAGCATGTGGCCGAGCCGCCCGCCGGAGGCGCGGCGGACCCGGGGGACGGGGAGCGGTGCCACGCGCGCGTGGCGGCACGTGGAGATCTCCCCGAGGGCGCCGCCGAACCCGGTGAGTGCGCCGACGCCGGAGCAGCGCCGGGGGCCGGCGGTCCGGCCTTCGAGGTGATCTACCTCCTGGAGGCCGGGGACGCGGCCGTCGCGCGGCTGCGCGACCGGCTCGACGCGCTGGGCGACTCGCTCGTGGTGGTCGGCGGGGACGGACTGTGGAACGTCCATGTGCACGTCGACGACGCGGGCGCCGCCGTGGAGGCCGGGGTCGAGGCCGGACGGCCGTACCGGATCCGGATCACCCACTTCGGCGCGGGGGACGTCCACACGACCGGGGCCGAGCCGACGGCGACGGCGCCCGGGGAACGCGTTCAGCGGGCCGTCGTGGCCGTGGTGTCCGGCGAGGGCCTGGCGGATCTGTACGCCGGGGCGGGCGCGACCACCGTGCTCGCCTGCCCCGGGGAGCCGCCCGCGAGCGGCGAACTCGTCCAGGCCGTACGGCGCGCGCACGCACGGGAGGTGGTGCTGCTGCCCAACGACGCCGACCTGCGCCACACCGCCGCCGCGGCGGCCGAGCAGGTCCGGGCGGAGGGCGTCCGGGTGGCCCTCATCCCGACCCGCTCCGCGGTCCAGGGCATCGCGGCGCTCGCGGTGCACGAGCCGGAGCGCCGCTTCGACGAGGACGTGGTGTCGATGACGTCGGCGGCGGGTGCGACCCGCTACGCCGAGGTCACCGTCGCCGAGCGCCAGTCCTGGACCATGGCGGGCATCTGCCAGGCCGGGGACGTCCTCGGTCTGGTCGACGGGGACGTGGCCGTGATCGGGCAGGACCTCACGGCCACCGCCGAGGCCGTCCTCGACCGCATGCTCGCGGCCGGCGGCGAACTGGTCACCCTGGTCCTCGGCGACGACGCACCCGGATCCGTCGCCGCCCACCTGGAGACCCGCGTCCGCGAGGGCTACCTCGCCGTCGACACGGTGGTGTACCACGGCGGCAGACAGGGCGCCCTGCTGCTCATCGGGGTGGAGTGACACCCGTTGTCAGTGAGGTGGTGTCCAATGGATGCCGTGCCCGCACTGGAAGAACCACTGAAGAAGGTGCTCGGCCCCGCCACCGCGAAGGTGATGGCCGAGCACCTCGGCCTGCACACCGTAGGCGACCTCCTGCACCACTACCCGCGCAGATACGAGGAGCGCGGCCAGCTCACCCACCTCGCCGACCTCCCCATGGACGAGCACGTCACGGTGGTCGCCCAGGTCGCCGACGCCCGCCTGCACACCTTCGCCTCCGCCAAGGCCCCGCGCGGCAAGGGCCAGCGCCTGGAGGTGACCGTCACGGACGGCAGCGGCCGGCTGCAACTGGTCTTCTTCGGCGCCGGAGTCCACAAACCGCACAAGGAACTCCTGCCGGGCACCCGCGCGATGTTCGCCGGCAAGGTCTCCGTCTTCAACCGCCGCCTCCAACTCGCCCATCCCGCGTACGAGTTGCTGCGCGGTGACGCCGAGGAGACGGTCGATACCTGGGCCGGCGCCCTCATCCCGATCTACCCCGCCACCGCCAAACTGGAGTCCTGGAAGATCGGCAAGGCGCTCCAGACGGTCCTGCCCAGCGCCCAGGAGGCCGTCGACCCGCTCCCGGAGTCCCTCCGCGCGGGCCGCGGACTGGCCGCGCTCCCCGAGGCCCTGCTGAAGATCCACCGCCCGCACACCAAGGCGGACATCGAGGACGCCCGCGCCCGCCTCAAATGGGACGAGGCCTTCGTCCTCCAGGTCGCCCTCGCCCGCCGCCGCCACGCCGACGCGCAACTCCCCGCCGTGGCCCGCCGCCCCAGGCCGGACGGCCTCCTCACCGCCTTCGACGACCGTCTCCCCTTCACCCTCACCGAGGGCCAGCAGAAGGTCTCCGCCGAGATCTTCACCGACCTCGCCACCGAACACCCCATGCACCGCCTGCTCCAGGGCGAAGTGGGGTCGGGCAAGGCACAGCCCCTCGACTCACTGGTTCTCACACCTGACGGCTTCCGCCGCATGGGAGACATGAGGACGGGGGACGAGATCGTCGTCCCGACCGGGGAGCGGGCGCTGATCGACGGTGTCTTTCCGCAAGGGGAGCGGGATGTCTGGCGCCTGGTCCTTTCGGACGGTAGTGCGGTCGAGTGCGACGACGAGCACCTGTGGATCGTCGGGACGAGTTGTGCATGGCACCGAGGCCAGGCTCCCAAGGTCATGACCACCAGGGAGATCCGTCTCGATACCTACAAGGCCAATGGGTCCTCGAAGTGGTATCTCCCGGCTGCT
Organism: Streptomyces sp. NPDC051740; assembly: GCF_044453165.1. NCBI lineage: Bacteria > Bacillati > Actinomycetota > Actinomycetes > Kitasatosporales > Streptomycetaceae > Streptomyces > Streptomyces sp. NPDC051740. Next base: position 198,671 of record NZ_JBITCL010000006.1, read on the forward strand.
GTGCCTGTTGACCTGGGAGGCGACTCCGGATTGCCGCTCGATCCGTACCTGTTCGGCCTCCTTTTGGGAGATGGGTCATTCCGGCACAACCTGCGTCTGTCCACCGTTGACGACGAGATCCGTGATGCCGTGGCGACCGCAGTGGCGCCCGACTGCCGACTCGTCCCGGTGACAGGTTCTCGCTGTGACTACACGATTCAGCTGACACGTCGTGCGGGCGGCGTGCGTAATCCTGTCATCCAAGCTCTGCGCGACCTGAACCTCTGGGGCCTGACGTCGCACGGGAAATTCGTCCCCGACGCCTTCAAGAACACCTCGATCAAGAACCGTCTTGCCTTGCTGCAGGGCCTTCTGGACACTGACGGAACGGTTCACAAGGACGGCTTGAGCGTCTCGCTCTGTTCGGCCTCATACCGACTGGCGGATGACGTCGCCTGGCTTGTCCGCTCCCTGGGAGGTCGTGCGCGGGTTCTCCCGAAAGGGGCGGCCTTCAACGTGTCGGTGGCCCTGCCTGACGAATACGCCCCATTCAGGCTTTCCCGCAAGGCGGACCGGGTGCGGTCCAGGCCGGAATACAACACCTTTCGGCGTGGCATCCGGGCGGTCGAATACGTCGGTCGCAAGCCGGCCCAGTGCATCAGCGTCGCTCATCCGAGCCGTGCCTATGTCACCGACAACTTCACAGTGACCCACAACACGATGGTCGCCCTGCGCGCGATGCTCGCCGTCGTCGACGCGGGCGGGCAGGCGGCGATGCTCGCGCCCACCGAAGTGCTCGCCCAGCAGCACCACCGGTCGGTCACCGAGATGATGGGGGAGCTCGCCGAGGGAGGGATGCTCGGGGGAGCGGAGGCCGCCACCAAGGTGGTGCTGCTCACCGGGTCCATGGGAGCGGCGGCGCGGCGCCACGCGCTGCTCGACCTGGCCACCGGCGAGGCCGGCGTCGTCATCGGCACGCACGCGCTGATCGAGGACAAGGTGAAGTTCCACGACCTGGGCCTGGTCGTGGTCGACGAACAGCACCGCTTCGGCGTGGAGCAGCGCGACGCCCTGCGCGGCAAGGGCAAACAGCCCCCGCACCTGCTCGTCATGACCGCCACCCCCATCCCGCGCACGGTCGCGATGACGGTCTTCGGCGACCTGGAGACCTCCGTCCTGGACCAGCTCCCGGCCGGCCGCTCGCCCATCGCCAGCCATGTCGTGCCGGCCGCCGACAAGCCGCACTTCCTCGCCCGCGCCTGGGAACGGGTCCGCGAGGAGGTCGCGAACGGCCACCAGGCGTACGTGGTCTGCCCGCGCATCGGTGACGAGGAGGACGACCCGAAGAAGGCCGGCAGGAAGAAGTCCCCCGAGGACGAGGCGGAGAAGCGGCCCCCGCTCGCCGTCCTCGACATCGCGGAGCAGCTCGCGGGAGGGCCGCTGCGGGGGCTCAGGGTCGAGGTCCTGCACGGGCGTATGCAGCCCGACGACAAGGACGCCGTCATGCGCCGCTTCGCCGCGGGCGAGGCCGACGTCCTGGTCGCCACCACCGTCATCGAGGTCGGGGTCAACGTCCCCAACGCCACCGCGATGGTGATCATGGACGCCGACCGCTTCGGCGTCTCCCAGCTCCACCAGCTGCGCGGCCGGGTCGGCCGCGGCTCGGCCCCGGGCCTGTGTCTGCTGGTCACCGAGATGCCCGAGGCGAGCGCGGCCCGGCAGCGGCTGAACGCCGTCGCCGCCACCCTCGACGGCTTCGAACTCTCCCGCATCGACCTGGAGCAGCGCCGCGAGGGCGACGTCCTGGGCCAGGCCCAGTCCGGCACCCGCTCCAGCCTGCGCATGCTCGCCGTCATCGACGACGAGGAGATCATCGCCGAGGCGAGGGAGGAAGCGGCAGCGGTGGTCGCCGCCGACCCGGAACTGGCCGGGCTCCCCGCCCTGCGAACGGCCCTGGACGCCCTCTTGGACGAGGAGAGGGAACAGTACTTGGAGAAAGGCTGAGCGGCAGCGCCCTCCAGGGGCGCGGGGCCGTATCGACATGCGGCTCCGCCGCGTGGGCGCGAGTGACCACGACGAACCCGCAGCCGCTCACAACGCGAGGCGTCCCCCACCCCCGCCTGCCAGACTGGACAAGACACACCCCACGACCAAGGACCCCAGATGACCCGCGTGATCGCCGGCAAGGCCGGCGGACGCCTCCTAGCCGTCCCGCAGGGAAACCGAACCCGCCCCACCTCCGACCGCGCACGCGAAGGCCTCTTCTCCACCTGGCAGTCCCTGCTCGGCGGCCCGTTGGACGGCGAACGCGTCCTCGACCTGTACGCCGGCTCCGGCGCCGTCGGCCTGGAGGCCCTGTCCCGCGGCGCCGGACACGTCCTGCTCGTGGAGGCCGACGCCCGCGCCGTCCGCACGGTCCGGGAGAACGTGAAGTCGCTCGGGCTCCCCGGCGCCGAGGTCGCATCCGGCAAAGCGGAACAGATCATCCGCACCGCGCCCCCGAAAGAGCCGTACGACATCGTCTTCCTCGACCCGCCCTACGCCGTCTCGGACGACGATCTCCGCGAGATCCTGCTCACACTCCGCTCGGGGGGCTGGCTCGCCGAAGAAGCCCTCGTCACCGTGGAGCGCAGCACCCGAGGCGGGGAATTCGCCTGGCCGCCCGGCTTCGAGGCGATCCGGGCCCGTCGCTACGGCGAGGGAACGTTTTGGTACGGTCGCGCCGCCTCTACGTGCGAAGACGCACGATGACCGGACCGGAGAGCGAGGGATCACAAGTGCGCCGCGCCGTATGCCCCGGGTCGTTCGACCCGATCACCAACGGACACCTCGACATCATCGCCCGGGCCTCCCGGCTGTACGACGAGGTCTACGTCGCGGTGATGATCAACCAGTCCAAGAAGGGCCTGTTCGAGATCGAGGAGCGGATCGACCTGATCCGCCGGGTCACCGCCGAGTACGGCAACGTCCGCGTCGAGGCCTTCCACGGCCTGCTCGTCGACTTCTGCAAGCAGCGCGACATCCCCGCCATCGTCAAGGGCCTGCGCGCGGTCAGCGACTTCGACTACGAGCTGCAGATGGCCCAGATGAACAACGGCCTCTCGGGCGTGGAGACCCTCTTCGTCCCCACCAACCCCACCTACAGCTTCCTGTCCTCCTCGCTCGTCAAGGAGGTCGCGGCCTGGGGCGGCGACGTCGCCCACCTGGTGCCGCCGGAGGTCCTGACGGCCCTCACCGAACGCCTGGGCCAGGACTGACCGTCCGCACCGGCCGCCCGGTGTCCACCGGGCGCCCCATGGCCGTACAGTCGTCCCGTCCGTCTCCAACACAGCTGTAGAGAGTGGCGAGCACACGGTGGACGTGCAGAAGAAGCTCGATGAGATCGTCGCCGCGGTCTCCAGTGCCCGGTCGATGCCCATGTCGGCCTCGTGCGTGGTCAACCGCGCCGAACTGCTCTCGATGCTCGAAGAGGTGCGCGCGGCGCTGCCCGACTCCCTCGCGCAGGCCGAGGAACTGATCGGCGGCCGGGAGCAGATGGTCGAGCAGGCCCGCCAGGAGGCCGAGCGGATCATCGAGGGCGCGCACGCCCAGCGCGGTTCCCTGATCTCCGACACGGAGATCGCCCGCCGCTCCCAGTCCGAGGCCGACCGGATCCTCGAGGAGGCCCGCAAGGAGGCCGAGGAGGTCCGCGCGGAGGCCGACGACTACGTCGACTCCAAGCTGGCCAACTTCGAGGTCGTCCTCACCAAGACGCTCGGCTCGGTCGGCCGCGGCCGCGAGAAGCTGCTCGGCACCGGTCCCGGCCTCGACGAGCAGGGCTACGAGGACGAGGACGCCCCCGAGCGCAGCCACGACCCGGAGACCCTGCGCCGCAGCGCCGACGAGTACGTCGACGTCAAGCTCGGCGCCTTCGAGGCGGTCCTCGCCAAGACCCTGGAGGCGGTCGGGAAGGGCCGGCAGAAGCTGCACGGCCGGATCGCCAGCGACGACCTCGGCGCCCTCGCCGACGACCCGACGACCGTCCAGCACTCCAGCGACGCCGACTACCTCGCCGGCCTCGCGTCCCTCGCCGAGCAGGACGCCGCCACGGCCAAGCAGCCCGAGCCGCAGCAGCAGACCTACGCCCAGCCGGAGCCCGCGTACGGCTATCAGCAGCAGCCGGACCCGTACGCCGGCTACCAGCAGCAGTACGGCGGACAGCAGGACGCCTACTCCCCCACCTCCGGCTACGCTCCGGCGGGAGGTGCCCCCATCCAGCAGGCCGACCCGTACGCCGCCGCGTACCAGGGCTACGACGCGCAGGGGCAGGCGTACGACCCGAACCAGGGACAGCAGGCCGGGCACGACCAGCAGGCCCAGCAGGCCCAGCAGGGCTACGCCCTGGACGAGACCAGCCTCTTCGACACCAGCATGATCACGCCCGAGCAGTTGCGCGCCTACGAGCGCGAGCGGGGTCTGTAGGGGCGGATTGGGCCGAGAGCGAAAGGTCCAGTATCCTGGCTCTTCGGTCGCGCTTACGTCCGCGATCCACGCTGCCCGGGAACATCGCACGGCAGTGATATCTCTGAGCTCGAAGACCGAAAGCAGGAATGGCTCTGAACGCCCGCCTCGACCACCGCAACCCCCTCGTGTTCGACACGCACGAGCTGGGGCGGCGGCCCGGTGCGCTGCAGCGCCTGACCCGCACGGTCGACGCTCCCCAGGACTTCGGGATCAAGGACGTCATCGGAGTGCCGGAAGGCGCCCCGGTGGAGCTGGAACTCCGGCTCGAGTCGGTCATGGAAGGTGTGCTCGTCACAGGCACCGCCCGTGCCAAGGCCGAGGGGGAGTGCGTAAGGTGTCTGGAGCCGCTGGAGCAGGAGCTCGAAGCGGACTTCCAGGAGATGTTCTCGTACCCTGACGCCGACGACCGGGGCCGCGTGATCGCGGAGCCGGGCGACGACGCCGAGGATGACGAGGACAGGCTCTTTCTCGAGGACGGCCTGTTCGACCTCGAGCCTGTGCTGCGCGATGCGGTGGTGCTCGCACTGCCGATGCAGCCGGTGTGCCGGGAAGACTGCCCGGGTCTGTGCTCCGAGTGCGGAGCACGGCTCGCTGACGACCCGGACCACCACCACGATGCCGTCGACATCCGTTGGGCGGCTTTGCAGGGACTCGCCGGTTCACTCGGAGACGGCGAGAAGGACGAGATGAGCGGCGCCGAACCTGGCGTCGACGAGAAGCAGGAGAAGTAGCCGTGGCTGTTCCGAAGCGGAAGATGTCGCGCAGCAACACGCGCCACCGCCGGTCGCAGTGGAAGGCTGCGGTCCCCACCCTGGTTGCGTGCGAGCGCTGCCACGAGCCCAAGCAGCAGCACATCGCGTGCCCGTCTTGCGGCACTTACAACAAGCGCCAGGTCCTCGAGGTCTGAGCGGCTGGTGAGAGGCACTGTGTCGACGCCGAAGAAGAACTCAGCGGACCACCAGGCCTCGTCCCACACGCTTCTGGAAGGGCGGCTCGGCTACCGGCTCGAGTCCGCCCTTCTGGTGCGTGCGCTGACCCACCGTTCCTACGCGTACGAGAACGGCGGTCTGCCGACGAACGAGCGGCTGGAGTTCCTCGGGGACTCCGTGCTCGGCCTCGTCGTCACGGACACGCTGTACAACACCCACCCCGACCTGCCCGAAGGCCAGCTGGCCAAGCTGCGGGCCGCGGTGGTCAACTCGCGTGCGCTGGCGGAGGTGGGCCGTGGGCTCGAACTGGGCTCCTTCATCCGGCTCGGCCGCGGTGAAGAGGGCACGGGCGGCCGGGACAAGGCGTCCATCCTCGCCGACACCCTGGAAGCGGTGATCGGCGCCGTCTATCTCGACCAGGGCCTCGACGCGGCCTCCGAACTGGTGCACCGCCTGTTCGACCCGCTGATCGAGAAGTCCTCGAACCTCGGAGCCGGCCTGGACTGGAAGACCAGTCTCCAGGAGCTCACCGCGACCGAAGGACTCGGCGTGCCCGAGTACCTGGTCACGGAGACCGGCCCCGACCACGAGAAGACCTTCACTGCTGCCGCCCGCGTCGGAGGCGTCTCGTACGGCACCGGCACCGGCCGCAGCAAGAAGGAGGCGGAGCAGCAGGCCGCCGAGTCCGCGTGGCGGTCCATCCGGGCCGCGGCGGACGAGCGCGCCAAGGCGGCGGCGGAGGCCGAGGAGGCCGTCCGGACCGCCGAAGCCGATGCCTCCGGGAAGAGCGCCGACGCCCCGTCGGCCTCCGCCTGAAAGAACAGCGCGACCCGAGCGCCCGCCCCCGGACCGGGGGTGGGCGCTCGCGGCGCCAGAGCCTGTCCGGCCGTCCGGGCCGGAGCCGGACGGACGGCCTCGACGCGACGGGGCCCCTCGCGCACGGCGGATCTCCCACGCACGGGGGAGAGGCCGAGCGCGGCGGACCACCGACCGCCGACGCCCTCCGGACAGCTCTCAGTACACCGGTCCTTGGAGGGGACACCATGCCCGAGCTGCCCGAGGTCGAGGTCGTACGGCGCGGACTCGAGCGGTGGGTCGCCCACCGGACCGTCGCCGACGCCGAAGTGCTGCACCCGCGCGCGGTACGCCGTCACCTCGCCGGCGCCGACGACTTCGCGCACCGGCTCAAGGGACACCGCGTCGGCGTCCCCAGCCGCCGCGGCAAGTACCTGTGGCTGCCCCTGGAGGACACCGGCCAGTCGGTCCTGGCCCACCTCGGCATGAGCGGCCAGCTGCTGGTGCAGCCGCACACGGCGCCGGACGAGAAGCACCTGCGCATCCGTGTCCGCTTCACCGACGCCCTGGACACCGAACTCCGCTTCGTCGACCAGCGCACCTTCGGCGGCCTGTCGCTGCACGACACCACCCCCGACGGACTGCCCGACGTCATCGCGCACATCGCCCGGGACCCCCTCGACCCGCTCTTCGACGAGGAGGCGTTCCACCAGGCGCTGCGCCGCAAGCGGACCACCATCAAGCGGGCCCTGCTCGACCAGTCACTGATCAGCGGCGTCGGCAACATCTACGCCGACGAGGCGCTGTGGCGGGCCCGCATCCACTACGAGCGCCCCACGGCAGGCTTCACCCGCCCGCGCACCCTGCTCCTGCTGGGCCACGTCCGGGACGTCATGAACGCGGCGCTCGCGGTGGGCGGCACCAGCTTCGACAGCCTCTACGTCAACGTCAACGGGGAGTCCGGCTACTTCGACCGGTCCCTGGACGCGTACGGCCGTGAGGGCCTGCCCTGCCGCCGCTGCGGTACGCCGATGCGCCGACGGGCGTGGATGAACCGCTCCAGCTACTTCTGCCCGAGGTGTCAGCGGGCGCCGCGCGTTCCGTCGTAGCGCTCACGCGCCCGGAGCACCGCGTCCATGCTGCCCTCGACGCACTGGATGAGGGAGAGCAGACGCCGGGCGACCTCGTGGCCGAGCGGGGTCAGTTCGTAGTCCACACGGGGCGGGTTGGTGGGCTGGGCCTCGCGGTGCACCAGCCCGTCGCGCTCCAGCGCGTGCAGCGTCTGGGAGAGCATCTTCTCGCTCACCCCGTCGACCCGGCGGCGCAGCTCGTTGAACCGCAGCGAGCCCTCGTGGAGCGCGCCGAGGGTCAGCGCGCCCCAGCGCCCGGTCACATGCTCCAGCGTGCCGCGGGACGGACACGCCTTGGCGAACACGTTGAAGGGGAGCTCCTGCTCCTCCGGGCGCCGCACGGTCGTCATGCATGCAAGCCTACGTCAGAGCAGCGCTGACCATCAGATAGCGCTAACCAGGAGTCAGTATCCGAAGTTCTGGGTCCACCACGGGCCGCCCGACCCCATGTGGACGCCCACGCCCAGCGTCTTGAAGTCGCAGTTCAGTATGTTCGCCTTGTGGCCGGGGCTGTCCATCCAGGCCTGCATCACGGCCTCGGCGTCGGCCTGGCCCCGGGCGATGTTCTCGCCGCCCAGGTTGCTTATGCCGGCCGTCTTGGCCCTGTCCCACGGGGTGCCGCCGTCGGGGTCGGTGTGGTCGAAGAAGCCGCGCTCGGCCATGTCGTCGCTGAACGCCGTGGCCAGATCGGTCAGCGCGCTGCTCGCGGTGACCGGGCTGCAACCCACCTTGGCCCGCTCCACGTTGACCAGTCGGAGCACCTCGGCACCGGCGACGGCCTCCGCGGACGAGGGCGCCGGGTCGCTCGTCTTCTTCTCCGGCTCCGGCGTCGCCTCGCGGGACGGCGTCTTCTCCGCGGTCTTCTCGGGGGCCGCCGCGGACTCCTTCTTCTCCGGAGTCTTCTTCTCCGGGGTCTTCGTCGGCGCCGCCGACGTCGAGGCCGACGCGGACGGCTCGGGCGAGGCGGAGCGCTCGGCGTCACGGCTCGCCGGGGTGCCGGCGTCGCGGCTCCGGTTCTCCAGGCTCCCGGACGTGCCGCCCTGCTCGCTGGGCGAGTTGGTCGGCGCGTTCCCGGCCTGCACGCTGTCACCGGAGGTGCTGTCGCCGCCGAGCCTGTAGTTCTCCAGACCGGGCACCGCGCCCGTGGCCACCGCCACCGTGCCGAGGGCCACCGCGGCGGAGACACCGAGCAGGCCGGTACGGACCGGGGTCGCGGCCTTCTTCTTCCGGCGCCGGTGTCCGTCGGGGCGGGGCGCGTCGTCGTCGGGCGCGAGGCCGTCACCGGCGAAGACGTGGCCGATCCGGTCCTGGGTGGAGCCGGTCCGGTCCGGGCCCGTCGAGAAGTCGGTGCCCGGGAAGCCGCCGCGGGTGAAATCGCCGCGGGTGAAGTCGCCGCCCCCGGCGGGGGTTCCGGCGCCGTCCGTCGCGTAGAGATAGGCCTCGCTCCTGGCGTACGTCTCGGCGTACGCCTGCGGGTTCAGATACGGCGCGGTGCCCATCGTGGGCGGGCCGTCCCCCCGGTCATCCCTCGGAAGCGGGCCGCCGTCGTAGGGGCCGTCGTGAGTGACCCCGGTGGCGCGGCCCGTGGCGGCGCGGCCGGCGGCGGAGCGTCGGTGGCGTCCCATGTCCTGGCCTTCCTCGTCCTTGCGGTCGACTCATGCTGGCGACCAACCCGAAACCCGATGATCACGAAACTCACACGAACGAGTGAGTTTCATATGAGATTCATGGCTGGGGACGCTACCGCATGGCGCAAGGGCCAGGTGTGCCCCAAGTGGCTTTGTCCGGTTAGGTTGCAGCCATGAGCGAGGATGTGCGAATGGTCGCCTGGGTGCGCGGGCGTGTCCAAGGTGTGGGTTTCCGCTGGTTCACCCGGGCCAAGGCGCTGGAGATCGGCGGCCTGAGTGGTTTTGCTCTCAATCTGGGCGACGGCAGGGTCCAAGTGGTCGCCGAGGGCGCCCGCGAACACTGCGAGGGACTGCTCGACTGGCTCCAGGCCGGCGACACGCCCGGACAGGTGGACGGAGTCACCGAGATCTGGGACACACCGCGCGGCGGCTACGAGGGCTTCGCCATCCGCTGACCCCGCCCGCTCCGGCAGCCCCCTGGTACCACGGGCGGTCCGCGCGACGAGCACTGTCCGACGAAAAAGTCCTGGTGATTGCCGAGAAGGGCTTGCCGTGGGCGGCGCCGGCCGTCAAGATGATCGCCACGCCCCGAGGACCTGTGAGACTCGCGCCGCCGCCGTCCGTCGGCCGTGCGCGCCCGGTTGTCCGCCGATACGGGGCGTGATCGTGTTGACCCTCAAACTTTTTGGTGAGACGCTGAAAGCCCCGCGCACCTTAGCTGTTTGGCATGGCTGAACGGCAGCACAACTCCAGGCATGTCAAGCATCGCGGGTGCGAATCCCTCACGACCCACACCGCATCGGTCGGTCACTCATTGTGGAGGACCATCCATCATGGCAAAGGCGCTTCTCGGTTACGTCGGCGGCTCCGACCCTCGACTCCTCGCCGAGATGCGACGGCTCCAGCAGCGTGTCCAGGACCTGGAATCCGAGCTCGTACGGATCCAGGCGGAGAAGGACGCGCTTTCGGCTGCCGCTTCTCACGACAGGATCATGGAGAGCGTTGACGCACACCAGGCGGAGCCTGCGCTCACCTGATCACTGCACCGCTGCTCACTTCACCGCTGTACGAACAGCACAGCAGTGGTCGGGCCTGCCCGTCACCACCGCCAAGCAGTCAGAACTGCAAGGGACGCCCCGGCGTCCCTTCTTTCTTTCCCGCCTCCGTGGCCCCGCCCCGGCGCCCGCGCCCCCGCGCACGGCGCTCCGTGCTCGTTGTCCCGCGCATCCTTTCACCCTCTTCAACGTCTGGTCTGCCCTGCGCGTTCACCCGCGAAACCGCGCGTTCATGGAGTGAGATCTGCCCGGCGGGTAAAGTCCGGCGGCGTGCACCTCAAGGCCCTGACCCTCCGCGGCTTCAAGTCGTTCGCTTCCGCGACCACGCTCCGGTTCGAACCGGGGATCACGTGCGTCGTGGGTCCGAACGGCTCGGGCAAGTCCAATGTCGTGGACGCGCTCAGCTGGGTCATGGGCGAGCAGGGCGCCAAGTCGCTGCGCGGCGGCAAGATGGAGGACGTCATCTTCGCCGGCACCACCGGCCGTCCCCCGCTGGGCCGTGCCGAGGTGTCCCTGACCATCGACAACTCCGACGGCGCCCTCCCCATCGAGTACGCCGAGGTCACCATCACGCGGATCATGTTCCGCAACGGCGGCAGCGAGTACCAGATCAACGGCGACACCTGCCGTCTCCTCGACATCCAGGAACTGCTCTCCGACTCCGGCATCGGCCGGGAGATGCACGTCATCGTCGGCCAGGGCCGGCTCGACTCCGTACTGCACGCCGATCCCATGGGCCGCCGCGCCTTCATCGAGGAGGCCGCCGGCGTCCTCAAGCACCGCAAGCGCAAGGAGAAGGCGCTGCGGAAGCTGGACGCGATGCAGGCCAACCTCGCACGGGTCCAGGACCTCACCGACGAGCTGCGGCGCCAGCTCAAGCCGCTCGGCCGCCAGGCCGCCGTCGCGCGGCGGGCCGCCGTCATCCAGGCCGACCTGCGCGACGCGCGGCTCCGCCTCCTCGCCGACGACCTCGTACGGCTGCGGGAGGCGCTGCGGGCCGAGATCGCCGACGAGGCCGCCCTCAAGGAGCGCAAGGAGGCGGCCGAGGCCGAGCTGAGGAAGGCCCTCCAGCACGAGGCCAACCTGGAGGACGAGGTACGCCGGCTCGCCCCGCGGCTGCACAGCGCCCAGCAGACCTGGTACGAGCTCTCCCAGCTCGCCGAACGGGTGCGCGGCACGATCTCGCTGGCCGACGCGCGCGTGCAGAGCGCGACCTCCGCGCCCCCCGAGGAGCGGCGCGGCCGGGACCCGGAGGACATGGAGCGCGAGGCCGCCCGCATCCGTGAGCAGGAGGCCGAACTGGAGGCCGCCCTGGAGGCGGCCGAACGCGCGCTGGAGGACACGGTCGCCCACCGCGCGGAGCTGGAACGCGAACTCGCCCAGGAGGAACGGCGGCTGAAGGACGCCGCGCGGGCCATCGCCGACCGGCGCGAGGGGCTCGCCCGGCTCAAGGGACAGGTGGGCGCGGCCCGTTCGCGCGCCGCCGCCGCCCAGGCGGAGATCGAGCGGCTGGCCGTCGCCCGTGACGAGGCCCAGGAGCGGGCCGTCGCCGCGCAGGAGGAGTACGAGACGCTCAGGGCGGAGGTCGACGGCCTCGACGCCGGCGACGCGGAACTCGCCGAGCTGCACGATGCCGCCAAGCGGCGGCTCGCGGATGCGGAAGCCGCCCTCACCGCCGCCCGCGAGGCGGCCACCGCCGCCGAACGCAGCCGCGCGGCGACCCGGGCCCGCCACGAGGCCCTCGCCCTCGGCCTGCGCCGCAAGGACGGCACCGGCGCCCTGCTGGGGGCGAAGGACCGCCTCACCGGGTTGCTGGGCCCGGCCGCGGAACTGCTGACGGTGACACCCGGCTACGAGGTACCGCTCGCAGCCGCGTTCGGCACGGCGGCAGACGCCCTCGCGATGACCTCACCGTCCGCCGCGGCCGAAGCGATCCGTCTCCTGCGCAAACAGGACGCGGGCCGAGCAACCCTCCTCCTGACAGAAGCAGCCGAAACACCGCCCCAAAGGGGCGCGGGGAACCGCGCGGCCGGCCACAGCACACCCGTAGCCGTCGACGCACCCGCAGTCACCCTCCCCGCAGAGCGCCTCGTCAGCGGCCCCCGCGAGCTCATGCCGGCCGTCCGACGGCTACTGCACCGCATCGTCGTCGTCGGCACCCTGGAGGACGCCGAGGAACTCGTCGGCGCCCACCCCGACCTCACCGCCGTCACCGCCGAAGGCGACCTGCTCGGCGCCCACTTCGCGCAGGGCGGTTCCGCAGGCGCCCCCAGCCTGCTGGAAGTACAGGCATCCGTGGACGAGGCCGCCGCCGAGCTGGCGGAGCTGGCCGTGCGCTGCGCGGAGCTGGCCGAGGCGCAGGAGGCGGCCACCGGCCGGCGCCGGGAGTGCGCGGCCCTCGTCGAGGAACTCGGGGAGCGGCGCCGGGCCGCGGACCGGGAGAAGTCCTCCGTCGCCCAGCAGCTCGGCCGGCTCGCCGGCCAGGCACGCGGCGCCGCCGGGGAGGCCGAGCGGGCCGGCGCCGCCGCGGCCCGGGCACAGGAAGCCCTCGACAAGGCGCTCATCGACGTCGAGGAACTCGCCGAGCGGCTCGCCGTCGCCGAGGAGACGCCGTTCGAGGAGGAGCCCGACACCGCCGTACGCGACCGGCTCGCCGCCGACGGGGCCAACGCCCGCCAGACCGAGATGGAGGCCCGCCTCCAGGCCCGTACGCACGAGGAACGGGTCAAGGGACTCGCCGGACGGGCCGACTCCCTCGACCGGGCCGCCCGCGCGGAACGCGAGGCACGCGCGCGTGCCGAACAGCGCCGGGCCCGGCTGCGCCACGAGGCGGAAGTCGCCCGGGCCGTCGCCGCCGGTGCCCGGACGCTCCTCGCGCACGTCGAGGTCTCCCTCGCCCGCGCCGACCAGGAGCGCACCGCCGCCGACACCGCCAAGGCCCGCCGCGAGCAGGAACTCGCCCGCGCCCGCGCCGAGGGGCGCGACCTCAAGGCGGAACTCGACAAGTTGACGGATTCAGTTCACCGGGGCGAGGTACTCGGCGCCGAGAAACGGCTGCGGATGGAGCAGCTGGAGACCAGGGCGCTGGAGGAACTGGGTGTGGAACCGGCCGGGCTGGTGTCGGAGTACGGCCCGCACCAGCCGGTGCCGCCCTCGCCCCCCGCCGAGGGCGAACGGCTGCCGGAAACTGATTCCCACAGCGGCTCCGCCGCGGGGGAGCACCCGCGCAACAGGCCCCGCCCCTTCGTGCGGGCCGAGCAGGAGAAGCGCCTGAAGGCCGCCGAGCGTGCCTACCAGCAGCTCGGCAAGGTGAATCCGCTCGCCCTGGAGGAGTTCGCGGCGCTCGAGGAACGCCACCAGTTCCTCGGCGAGCAGCTGGAGGACCTGAAGAAGACCCGCGCGGATCTGCTCCAGGTTGTCAAGGAGGTCGACGAACGCGTCGAGCAGGTCTTCACCGAGGCCTACCGGGACACCGCACGCGAGTTCGAGGGCGTCTTCTCCCGGCTGTTCCCGGGCGGTGAGGGGCGGCTGGTGCTGACCGACCCCGACAACATGCTCACCACGGGCGTGGAGGTCGAGGCGCGTCCGCCCGGCAAGAAGGTCAAGCGGCTCTCCCTGCTCTCGGGCGGCGAGCGGTCGCTGACCGCCGTGGCGATGCTCGTGTCGATCTTCAAGGCGCGGCCCAGCCCGTTCTACGTCATGGACGAGGTCGAGGCCGCCCTCGACGACACCAACCTCCAGCGGCTGATCCGGATCATGCAGGAGCTGCAGGAGGCCTCGCAGCTGATCGTGATCACGCACCAGAAGCGCACCATGGAGGTCGCCGACGCGCTCTACGGCGTCTCCATGCAGGGCGACGGCGTGTCCAAGGTCATCAGCCAGCGTCTGCGCTAGACCGGCACACAATATTCAAGTTCTGAACGATCTCCACTCTGTCGCGTCTTAAAACTCACAGCACACGACCTATTGACTTCAAAAGTTGAAGGCATAGTCTCTGCAATGTTGTTTTTACCTTCAGGTACCTTCAGCTGGACCTCGAAGGGCTGACCCCCATCCGGCGATGTTGCCGGTGGCCCGAGGAGTACACGTGACCAGCACCACGCAGGCACAGAAATCAGGAGCCGGGACGGCTCACCCCGAACATCTCGGGCACGTCATCTTCATCGCGGCGGCGGCCGCCATGGGCGGTTTCCTCTTCGGCTACGACAGCTCCGTGATCAACGGCGCCGTCGAGGCCATCCGCGACCGCTACGACATCGGCTCCGCCGCGCTCGCGCAGGTCATCGCCATCGCCCTGATCGGCTGTGCCATCGGCGCCGCGACCGCCGGCCGTATAGCCGACCGCATCGGCCGCATCCGGTGCATGCAGATCGCCGCGGTCCTGTTCACCATCAGCGCCGTCGGCTCCGCGCTGCCCTTCGCGCTGTGGGACCTCGCCTTCTGGCGGGTCGTCGGCGGCTTCGCCATCGGCATGGCCTCCGTCATCGGCCCGGCCTACATCGCCGAGGTCGCCCCGCCCGCCTACCGCGGCCGGCTCGGCTCCTTCCAGCAGGCCGCGATCGTCGTCGGCATCGCCGTCTCGCAGCTGGTCAACTGGGGCATCCTCAACGCCTCCGACGGCGACCAGCGCGGTGAGCTGATGGGCCTGGAGGCCTGGCAGGTCATGCTCGGCGTCATGGTGGTCCCGGCCGTCCTCTACGGCCTGCTCTCCTTCGCCATCCCCGAGTCCCCGCGCTACCTGATCTCCGTCGGCAAGCACGAGCGCGCCCGGCAGATCCTCGAAGAGGTCGAGGGCAAGGACGTCGACCTGACCGCCCGCGTCACCGAGATCGAGTCGGCGATGCACCGTGAGGAGAAGTCCAGCTTCAAGGACCTGCTCGGCGGCAGCTTCTTCTTCAAGCCGATCGTCTGGATCGGTATCGGCCTGTCGGTGTTCCAGCAGTTCGTCGGCATCAACGTCGCGTTCTACTACTCCTCGACGCTGTGGCAGTCGGTCGGCGTCGACCCGACGGACTCGTTCTTCTACTCGTTCACCACGTCGATCATCAACATCGTCGGCACCGTCATCGCGATGATCTTCGTCGACCGCATCGGCCGCAAGCCGCTCGCGATCATCGGCTCCGTCGGCATGGTGATCGGCCTCGCCCTCGAGGCCTGGGCCTTCTCCGCCGACCTCGTCGACGGATCGCTGCCCGCCACCCAGGGCTGGGTCGCCCTGATCGCCGCGCACGTCTTCGTCCTCTTCTTCGCCCTGTCGTGGGGCGTGGTCGTCTGGGTCATGCTCGGCGAGATGTTCCCCAACCGGATCCGCGCCGCCGCCCTCGGTGTCGCCGCCGCCGCGCAGTGGATCGCCAACTGGGCCATCACCGCGAGCTTCCCCTCGCTGGCCGACTGGAACCTGTCGGTCACCTACGTGATCTACACGGTCTTCGCCGCGCTCTCCATCCCGTTCGTCCTGAAGTTCGTGAAGGAGACGAAGGGCAAGGCGCTGGAGGAGATGGGCTGAGCGGCAGCCCCCAAGACCGGGGAGAAGGGTTCAAGTCCCCGCTGCCCCTCTCCTCGTACCTTCACCGCCGCCCCGGCCCGGGTCACCCCCGGGCCGGGGCGGCGGTGTGTCCACCGCGGGAGAAGGGCATCCCGCGACGCGCGGCACGTACCGTCCGGCACGGGTCCGTATCGGCCCCACCGGGGTACCCATGGCCGATACTGGAGCCGTTATGGACATCGTCATCCTTGCTGTAGTCATCGCCGTGGTCGTGCTCGGCGCGCTCAGTGGGCTCATCGTCGGCAGCCGGCGCAAGAAGTCGCTGCCCCCGCCGCCGCCCGCCGCGCCCGACATCACCGCCCCTCCGGCCGAGCCGCACGTCGGCGAAGAGGCCGAGACGCCGCGGGAGGAACCGCGGCGCACCATAGAGGAGGTTGATCTTCCGGCGGGCGCCGGTCCCGTCGTCATCGAGGAACCGCCCGCCGCCGTCGAGGCTCCCGAGATCGAGATCCCGGAGCCCACCGCCGGCCGTCTGGTCCGGCTGCGCGCCCGTCTCTCCCGGTCGCAGAACGCCCTGGGCAAGGGCCTGCTCGTCCTGCTGTCCCGCGAGCACCTCGACGAGGACACCTGGGAGGAGATCGAGGACACCCTGCTCACCGCCGACGTCGGTGTGCAGCCCACCCAGGAGCTGGTCGAGCGGCTGCGCGAGCGTGTGAAGGTGCTCGGCACCCGCACCCCCGAGGAGCTGCGCGGACTGCTCCGCGAGGAGCTGATCACGCTGGTCGGTCCCGAGATGGACCGCACCGTGCACACCGAGAACGCGGCCGGCGGTCCCGGCATCGTGATGGTCGTCGGCGTCAACGGCACCGGCAAGACCACCACCACCGGCAAGCTCGCCCGCGTCCTGGTCGCCGACGGCAACACCGTCGTGCTCGGCGCCGCCGACACCTTCCGTGCCGCCGCCGCCGACCAGCTGCAGACCTGGGGCGAGCGGGTCGGCGCCCACACCGTGCGCGGTCCGGAGGGCGGTGATCCGGCCTCCGTCGCGTTCGACGCGGTCAAGGAGGGCAAGGAGATGACCGCCGACGCCGTACTCATCGACACCGCGGGGCGGCTGCACACCAAGACCGGTCTCATGGACGAGCTCGGCAAGGTCAAGCGGGTCGTGGAGAAGCAGGCTCCGCTGGACGAGGTACTGCTCGTGCTCGACGCCACCACCGGGCAGAACGGTCTGGTCCAGGCGCGGGTGTTCGCCGAGGTCGTCGACATCACCGGCATCGTGCTGACCAAGCTGGACGGTACGGCCAAGGGCGGCATCGTGATCGCCGTGCAGCGTGAGCTGGGTGTGCCGGTCAAGTTGATCGGGCTCGGTGAGGGGGCGGATGATCTGGCGCCGTTCGAGCCGGATGCGTTCGTGGACGCCCTTATCGGGGAGTGAGGCCCTGACTCCGACTCCGTCGGACGGATTCGGCAGACGCGAAGAAGCGCCCGCCCTCGCGGGGGACGGGCGCTTCGCCATGTCCGGGGTGCCCCGGCGTGGGTGTGGGCCGGGGGTGGTTCGCGCGGCCCGGCGCTTGCGGGGTGCCTCCCCCACTCTCGGCTCCGCTCGAGCGGGAGGTGCCCCCACCGCCCACCCGTGCCGCCCTGGGGGTACCTCCCAGGCCCTTAAGGCACTGGGGGAGGCACGACTGCCCGCGGGAGCGGTGGGAGCGGTGGGAGCGGTGGGGGTGGCGGCACGACTGCCCGCGGGGACGGCGGGGCGGCGGTTATGTTCCTGATCGGTGTGCCACGTATGCCAGTGTGCCCAGGAGCAGGCGGGCCTCCGGTGGAGGGGACGCCGAGTCCGGGGCGGGGGAGCGGAGCCAGCGGACCGGGCCCAGGTCGCCCCGGTCGGACGGTGGCGCCGTGATGTGCGTACCGGGTCCGAGGCCGCGCAGGTCCAGGGCGGCCGGGGCGTCCCAGCCCATGCGGTAGAGCAGGTCGGGGAGCGCGGCGGCGGCGCCGGGGGCGACGAAGAAGTGGGCGCGGCCGTCCGGGGTGACGGCGACCGGGCCGACCGGCAGGCCCATGCGCTCCAGCCGGGCCAGGGCGTGGCGTCCGGCGGCCTCCGCGACCTCGATCACGTCGAACGCCCGCCCGACCGGCAGCATCAGCGAGGCCCCCGGGAACTCCGACCAGACCGCGGTCACCTCTTCCAGCGGGGCCCCGGCGCGGATCACCGGCGCGTGGTCCAGCGGATGCGCGCCCGGTGCCCGGCAGCCGACGCGGCCGCAGGAGCAGGCGCCCGCGGCGGCCCGGACGCCCGGCACCACGTCCCAGCCCCACAGTCCGGTGTACTCCGCCACGACGGTGCCGTCCGAGGGGCGGCTCCGGCGACGCGAACCGGACCGGATGTCGCGGATGCCCCGACTGATACCGATCGTGAAGCCCATGCCCCCTCCAACGGGTCCGACGTACCGGTGGTCACGTAGCGAACGCGGAAAGTGACTCTCTGTTTCCGACTTCCCGACGTCGTTCCGCTCAACCAGCGCTTCGAAGCGCCAGGGGTGGTGCGTCCGGTGATGCGCGCCCCTCACTGCATCGCTGCATCCACTCTTGGCTGTCCGGTGTCAAGTGAATCGCGGTATGGCAACGGTGAGTTCATTCGAAGGGGTGGCGAATGGTGGCGATTGCGGTTCCGCCATGGTGAGACGGGTGATCGTAGAGTTACTTTGTGTGCACGGCTTCTTGGGGCACATGCACTCGTGGGTATGCCGGAGGCAACTCGGCTCTCCGTTCGAAGGGTGACAACCGTCGGACGGGCGGCCCCGACAACCGGCATTCTGATAGGGCTTGGCGCAATCGGCGACAAGTGGTCTTCAGGGATGGGGGCGTTCCAGTGAGCGGCAACGGCGGTGGCGGGACGGACGCTACGAGTGCGGAGAAACGCCCGAACGAGCTGCTCGCCTCGTGGTTCGTCCGCAGCGGCTGGTCCAAGGGCGAGCTCGCCCGCCAGGTCAACCGCAGGGCACGCCAGTTGGGCGCCAACCACATCTCCACCGACACCTCGCGCGTACGCCGCTGGCTGGACGGCGAGAACCCGCGCGAGCCGATCCCCAGAATCCTGTCCGAACTGTTCTCCGAACGCTTCGGCGTCGTCGTCTCCGTCGAGGACCTGGGCCTGCGCACCACCCGTCCGGCACCCTCCGCGACCGGCGTCGACCTCCCCTGGACGGGCCCGCAGACCGTGGCCCTGCTCAGCGAGTTCTCGCGCAGCGACCTGATGCTGGCGCGGCGCGGCTTCCTCGGGAGCTCGCTGGCCCTCTCCGCGGGCCCGTCCCTCATCGAGCCCATGCAGCGCTGGCTCGTCCCCTCCCCGTCCGCCACGCCGGCCCGGCCCGAGACCGACCCGGTGTCCTCCGCCGCACGCGCCCGCGGCCGGCTGTCCAAGCCGGAGCTGGACCTGCTGGAGACCACCACCGTGATGTTCCGGCAGTGGGACGCCCAGTGCGGCGGCGGCCTGCGCCGCAAGGCGGTCGTCGGACAGCTGCACGAGGTGACCGACCTCCTCCAGGAACCCCAGCCCGAGTCCACCACCCGGCGCCTGTTCAAGGTCGCCGCCGAACTCGCCGAACTGGCCGGCTGGATGTCGTACGACGTGGGGCTCCAGCCCACCGCGCAGAAGTACTTCGTGCTCGCCCTGCACTCCGCCAAGGAGGCCGGCGACCGGCCGCTCGGCTCGTACGTGCTGTCCAGCATGAGCCGGCAGATGATCCACCTCGGCCGGCCCGAGGACGCCCTGGAGCTGATCCACCTCGCGCAGTACGGCAGCCGGGACTGCGCCAGCCCGCGCACCCAGTCCATGCTGTATGCGATGGAGGCCCGCGCCTACGCCAACATGGGCCAGCCCGGCCGCTGCAAGCGGGCGGTGCGGATGGCCGAGGACACCTTCGCCGAGGCCGACGAGTGGGACGAGCCCGACCCCGACTGGATCCGCTTCTTCTCCGAGGCCGAGCTGTACGCGGAGAACTCCCACTCCTACCGCGACCTCGCCTACGTCGCCGGCCGCAGCCCCACCTACGCCTCGCTCGCCGAGCCGCTGATGCGGCGGGCCGTGGAGCTGTTCGGCCAGGAGGGCGGCGAGCACCAGCGCTCCTACGCCCTCAACCTGATCGGCATGGCCACCGTCCACCTGCTGCAGAGCGAGCCCGAGCAGAGCGCGGTTCTCGCCACCGAAGCCATCAAGGCGGCCAAGAAGGTCCGTTCCGAGCGCGTCAACACTCGTATCCGAAAGACGGTCGACACCGCCGTACGCGACTTCGGGGACCTCGCCGAAGTCGTCGAACTCGGCGAGCGGCTCGCGATCGAGCTGCCCGAGTCCGCGGAGGCGGTCTGACACCTCCGAGGTACCGCTGGGCCCCGGCCGCGGCCGGTCCTCCCGAACTGCCCGACTCGGCTCCCCCACGCCAGGTCATTCGGAGGCCGGCCGCGGCCGGTCGTGTGTCTCCCCGGCCACGGCTCACCGCCGTACACCCAAGGTTGCGCCACGATAACGATCGGCGCGCCCCGGATCCGGCAGTTCATCGACCCGTAACACGCCAGGTGCCTTCGTCACGGCGGCGAAACAACGAGGGGCTTCCACCGAAACGGCGCTGCGCCAATCTCATGGCGCATAACCGGCCCACCCCTCAATCCGCTCAAGGCTTCGCCCGCACGGGGCCGTACCAACGACGAGGAGACGCCGATGGCACCAGCCATCACCCTGGCCGCAGACGCGCCCACGCTGTCCGCCGCCAACACAGGGTTCATGCTCATCTGTTCCGCCCTGGTGATGCTCATGACCCCGGGTCTCGCCTTCTTCTACGGAGGCATGGTCCGCGTCAAGAGCACGCTGAACATGCTGATGATGAGCTTCATCAGCCTGGGGATCGTCACCGTCCTGTGGGTGCTGTACGGCTTCTCCATGGCGTTCGGCACCGACTCCGGAAGCGTCATCGGCTGGAACTCCGACTGGGTCGGCCTGAGCGACATCGGCCTGACGGAACTCTGGGACGGCTACACCATCCCCGTCTTCGTCTTCCTGGTCTTCCAGCTGATGTTCGCCGTCCTCACGCCCGCGCTGATCAGCGGCGCCCTCGCGGACCGCGTGAAGTTCACCGCGTGGGCGCTGTTCATCGCCCTGTGGGCCACCGTCGTCTACTTCCCGGTCGCGCACTGGGTCTGGGGCGCCGGCGGCTGGGCCTTCGAACTGGGCGTCATCGACTTCGCCGGCGGTACGGCGGTCCACATCAACGCCGGTGCCGCCGCGCTCGGTGTGATCCTGGTGATCGGCAAGCGCGTCGGCTTCAAGAAGGACCCGATGCGCCCGCACAGCCTCCCGCTGGTCATGCTCGGCGCCGGTCTGCTGTGGTTCGGCTGGTTCGGCTTCAACGCCGGCTCCTGGCTCGGCAACGACGACGGCGTCGGCGCGCTGATGTTCGTCAACACCCAGGTCGCCACCGGCGCCGCCGTCCTCGGCTGGCTCGCCTACGAGAAGATCCGCCACGGCGCGTTCACCACGCTCGGCGCCGCCTCCGGCGCGGTCGCCGGTCTGGTCGCCATCACCCCGGCCGGCGGCGCGGTCTCCCCGCTCGGCGCGATCGCCGTCGGCGTCATCGCCGGTGTGCTGTGCGCCATGGCCGTCGGTCTGAAGTACAAGTTCGGCTACGACGACTCCCTCGACGTCGTCGGCGTCCACCTCGTCGGCGGCATCCTCGGCTCCCTGCTCATCGGCTTCTTCGCCACCGGCAAGGGCCAGTCCGACGTCGCGGGCCTCTTCTACGGCGGTGGCCTGGACCAGTTCTGGAAGCAGTGCGCCGGTGTCTTCGGCGTCCTCGCCTACTCCCTGGTCGTCTCCGCGGTCCTCGCCTTCCTCCTCGACAAGACCATCGGTATGCGAGTCTCCGAGGACGACGAGGTGGCCGGCATCGACCAGGCCGAGCACGCCGAGACCGCATACGACTTCAGCGGCGCCGGCGGCGGCGCGGCCCGCACCGCGGCCACCGCCCCCGTCGCCCCGGCCGAGAGCAAGAAGGTGGACGCATGAAGCTCATCACCGCCGTCGTGAAGCCGCACCGGCTCGACGAGATCAAGGAGGCCCTGCAGGCCTTCGGAGTACACGGACTGACCGTCACCGAGGCCAGCGGCTACGGCCGCCAGCGCGGCCACACCGAGGTCTACCGCGGTGCCGAGTACACCGTCGACCTGGTGCCCAAGATCCGCATCGAGGTGCTGGTCGAGGACGACGACGCCGAGCAGCTCATCGACGTCGTGGTCAAGGCGGCCCGCACCGGGAAGATCGGTGACGGCAAGGTCTGGTCGATCCCGGTCGAGACGGCCGTACGGGTACGGACCGGCGAACGCGGTCCGGACGCGCTCTGACACACGAGAACGGGAGCCGCCGGGTGACGGGTACGGACGTGACGAAAGAAGCAGAGGACTCGGGACCCGGCGGTTACGCGGCGGCCCGGCTGCGCCTCCTCACCGAGGAGGCGCGGTCCGGGCCGCCGCGCCGTACCGCCCTCGCGGACCTCACCGACGACTGGCTCGGCGGACTGTTCGCGGCGGGTGCGCAGGGGGCGCGCGGGGTGTCCCTGATCGCCGTGGGCGGCTACGGGCGCGCGGAGCTCTCCCCGCGCAGCGACCTCGATCTGCTCCTGCTGCACGACGGCGCCGACCCCGAGGCGGTCGCCGCCCTCGCGGACCGCCTCTGGTACCCCGTCTGGGACCTGGGCCTCGCCCTCGACCACTCCGTCCGCACCCCGGCCGAGGCCCGCAGAACGGCAGGCGAGGACCTCAAGGTGCAGCTCGGCCTGCTGGACGCCCGGCACATCGCCGGTGACCTCGGCCTCACCACCGCGCTGCGCACGGCGGTGCTCGCCGACTGGCGCAACCAGGCGCCGAAACGTCTCCCCGCCCTGCGGGAGCTGTGCGAGGAACGCGCCGAACGCCAGGGCGAACTGCAGTACCTCCTGGAACCCGACCTCAAGGAGGCCCGCGGCGGACTGCGCGACGCCACCGCCCTGCGCGCGGTGGCCGCCTCCTGGCTCGCCGACGCCCCGCGCGAGGGCCTCGCCGACGCCCGCCGCCGGCTCCTCGACGTACGGGACGCCCTGCACCTGACGACCGGGCGTGCCACCGACCGGCTCGCGCTCCAGGAGCAGGACCAGGTCGCGGCCGAACTGGGCGTGCTCGACGCGGACGCGCTGCTGCGGCAGGTCTACGAGGCCGCGCGGGTCATCGCCTACGCCGGTGACGTCACCTGGCGCGAAGTGGGACGCGTCCTGCGTTCCCGCGCGGTGCGGCCCCGGCTGCGCGCCATCCTCGGCGGCGGGAAACCGGCGCCCGAGCGCTCTCCGCTGGCCGAAGGGGTCGTGGAGCAGGACGGCGAGGTGGTACTCGCCCGCGCCGCGCGCCCCGAACGCGACCCCGTGCTTCCACTGCGTGCCGCGGCCGCCGCCGCGCAGGCCGGACTCCCGCTCTCCCTGCACGCCGTACGGCGCATGGCGGCCGGCGCGCGCCCGCTGCCCGCGCCCTGGCCCGCCGAGGCCCGCGAACAGCTCGTCACCCTGCTGGGTTCGGGGCGTCCCACCGTCGAGGTCTGGGAGGCGCTGGAGGCGGAGGGCCTGGTCAGCCTGCTGCTGCCGGACTGGGACCGGGTGCGCTGCCGCCCGCAGCGCAACGCCGTGCACCTGTGGACCGTCGACCGGCACCTCATCGAGACCGCCGTACGCGCCTCCGCGTTCACCCGCCGGGTCAGCCGCCCCGACCTGCTGCTGGTCGCCGCGCTGCTGCACGACATCGGCAAGGGCTGGCCCGGTGACCACTCGGTGGCCGGCGAGGTCATCGCCCGGGACGTGGCCGCCCGCATCGGCTTCGACCAGCACGACGTCACCGTGATCGCCACCCTCGTGCGCCACCATCTGCTGCTCGTCGAGACCGCCACCCGGCGCGACCTGGAGGACCCCGCCACCGTCCGCGCGGTCGCCGACGCCGTCGGCGCCCAGGGCACCCTCGAACTGCTGCACGCCCTCACCGAGGCGGACGCCCTCGCCACCGGTCCTGCCGCCTGGTCGTCCTGGCGCGCCTCGCTCGTCGCCGACCTGGTCAAACGGGTCTCCGCCGTGCTCTCCGGAGACGCCCCGGACGGGCCCGAGGAGGCCGCGCCCACCGCGGAACAGGAGCGCCTCGCGATCGAGGCCGTCGCCACGGGCGCGCCCGTGCTGTCCCTGCGGGCACAGACCGAACCGCCCGCCGAGCCCTCCGGCGACCCCGAACCGCTGGGCGTGGAACTGCGCATCGCCGTACCCGACCAGGCGGGCGTGCTGCCCGCCGTGGCCGGGGTGCTCGCCATGCACCGGCTGACCGTACGGACCGCGGAGCTGCGGGCGGTGGACCTCCCGGACGGCGTGGACGGCTCCGTGCTGCTGCTGGACTGGCGGGTCGCCGCCGAGTACGGCTCCCTGCCCCAGGCCGCCCGGCTCCGCGCGGACCTCGTACGCGCCCTCGACGGCAGCCTGGACATCGCCGCCCGCCTCGCCGAACGGGACGCCGCCTACCCGCGCCGCCGGGGCGTGATCGCCCCGCCGCCGCGCGTGACGGTCGCCCCGGCCGCCTCCCGGCACGCCACCGTGATAGAGGTCCGCGCGCAGGACGCACCGGGCCTGCTGTTCCGGATCGGACGGGCACTGGAGGACGCGGCGGTACGGGTACGCAGCGCCCACGTCTCCACGCTCGGCGCGAACGCCGTGGACGCCTTCTACGTCACCGGCCCCGACGGCACGCCCCTCCCCGCCGAGGAGGCGGTGGCGGTGGCGCGGAAACTGGAGGAGACGTTGCGTGGGTGAGGACACTCCAGGGTTCTGCCGCGCCGGGATACCCTGGAGGGCGATTCCCCAGCCTGTCTCCGACTCCGAGGACCGACGCCGCCGTGTTCGATACTCTTTCCGATCGCCTTTCAGCGACCTTCAAGAACTTGCGCGGCAAGGGGCGCTTGAGCGAAGCGGACATCGACGCCACGGCGCGTGAGATCCGCATCGCACTCCTTGAAGCGGACGTGGCCCTGCCGGTCGTCCGCACGTTCATCAAGAACGTCAAGGAGCGCGCGCTCGGCGCCGAGGTCTCCAAGGCGCTGAACCCGGCGCAGCAGGTGCTCAAGATCGTCAACGACGAGCTGATCACCATCCTCGGCGGCGAGACCCGCCGCCTGCGCTTCGCCAAGCAGCCGCCGACCGTGATCATGCTGGCCGGTCTGCAGGGTGCCGGTAAGACCACCCTCGCCGGCAAGCTCGGCCGCTGGCTGAAGGAGCAGGGCCACTCGCCGGTACTGGTCGCCGCCGACCTCCAGCGCCCCAACGCCGTCAACCAGCTCAGCGTCGTCGCCGAGCGCGCGGGCGTCGCCGTCTACGCGCCCGAGCCGGGCAACGGCGTGGGCGACCCGGTGAAGGTCGCCAAGGACTCCATCGACTTCGCGAAGACCAAGGTCCACGACATCGTGATCGTGGACACCGCCGGCCGCCTGGGCATCGACCAGGAGATGATGCGGCAGGCCGCGGACATCCGGGACGCGGTCTCCCCGGACGAGATCCTGTTCGTCGTCGACGCGATGATCGGTCAGGACGCCGTCAACACCGCCGAGGCGTTCCGCGACGGCGTCGGCTTCGACGGCGTGGTGCTCTCCAAGCTCGACGGTGACGCGCGCGGTGGTGCGGCGCTGTCGATCCGGCAGGTCACCGGCAAGCCGATCATGTTCGCGTCCAACGGTGAGAAGCTCGACGAGTTCGACGCCTTCCACCCGGACCGGATGGCCTCCCGCATCCTCGACATGGGTGACCTGCTCACCCTGATCGAGCAGGCGGAGAAGACGTTCAGTCAGGAAGAGGCCGAGAAGATGGCCTCCAAGCTGGCGTCGAAGAAGGGCCAGGACTTCACCCTGGACGACTTCCTGGCCCAGATGGAGCAGGTCCGGAAGATGGGCAGCATCTCGAAGCTGCTCGGCATGCTCCCCGGCATGGGCCAGATCAAGGACCAGATCAACAACCTGGACGAGCGGGACGTCGACCGCACCGCCGCGATCATCAAGTCGATGACCCCGGCCGAGCGCCAGGAGCCGACGATCATCAACGGCTCGCGCCGTGCCCGTATCGCCAAGGGCTCCGGTGTCGAGGTCAGCGCCGTGAAGGGCCTGGTCGAGCGGTTCTTCGAGGCCCGCAAGATGATGTCCCGCATGGCCCAGGGCGGCGGCATGCCGGGGATGCCCGGGATGCCGGGCATGGGCGGCGGGCCCGGCCGGACGAAGAAGAAGCAGAAGCAGGCCAAGGGCAAGCAGCGCTCCGGCAACCCGATGAAGCGCAAGCAGCAGGAGCAGGAGGAGGCCGCGCGCCGCGCCGCCGCCGCGGAGGGCGCGGGCGCCTTCGGGCTGCCGCAGCAGGGCGGCAAGGACTTCGAGCTGCCCGACGAGTTCAAGAAGTTCATGGGCTGAGACCCACGCCGGTACGCCACTGGGGCGCCCCTCACGCGAAGGGCGCCCCAGTGGCGTGTCTCAGGGCGTGCGCGCGACGAGGTACCGGAACACGTTCGGCATCCACACGGTCCCGTCCTGCCGCTGGTACGGATGCAGGGCCTCCGCCAGCTCCTTGTCGACCTGCGCCTGGTCCGTGGCCGTGACCGCCGGGTCGAACAGCCCGGTCGACTTCAGGCCCCGTACCGCGCTGTCCGCGTCGGCGTAACCGAACGGGCAGGCCACCCGCCCGGAGCCGTCCGGCCTCAGCCCCGCCCGCGCGGCGACCCGCTCCAGGTCGTCGCGGTCCGTGGGGCGCCAGGCGCCCGCGCCGCACAGCGGCTCCGCCAGCTTGGTGGCCACCCGGAGCACGGACGCCGTGGCGCACCGCTCCGGCGGACCCCAGCCGGCCAGCACCACGGCCGCTCCGCGCCCGGCGAGCGGCACCGCCTCGGCGAGCAGATCGGCCAGCCCCTCCGCGTCGCCCGCGAGGCAGCCGATCGGTTCGAAGGCGGTCACGACGGTGTACGCGTCCGTACGAGCGGCCCGGGCGGGTGAGCCGTGCACGATCCGGTTGTCGGCACGCGCGCGTGGCTCCCGCTGCCCGTCGGGCAGCAGCCGCTCCCGCGCGAGGGCCAGCCGGTCGGCACAGGTGTCGACGCCGGTGACCGCGGCACCGCGCGAGGCCGCCATCAGCAGGGCCAGCCCGGAGCCGCAGCCGAGGCCGAGCAGCCGTGTCGCGGACCCCACGTCCAGTCGCTCGTAGACGGCCTCGTAGAGCGGTACGAGCATCCGCTCCTGGATCTCGGACCAGTCACGCGCGCGTGCACGTAGGTCCACACGGGGGACGGCCCCCGTGTGAGGCGGGTGCTGCCGCACGAGCGTAGGTGTCATAGGTAAGCGCCCCAATCAGCCGAGAGTTGCCGCGGTGCCCCATTCCCTGGCCCCCGTGCGGTGCGCCCCGCACACCCCCCGTATGCCAGGAAACTCCGCCCTCGTCGTGTCGTCCAGTGGAATGCGGCGGCGGTTGGCAGTCGGCTTGTGCCAGTGGCAAGAATTCACATTCCGGTAATCCCGGGCCGTCGGGTCCGTCATGACGAAGGCACCCGTACGCCGGTTCCGGCCAAGGTCGACGGAACCGGGAGCGGCTTGTGGCGGGGCGGTGCGCGGTCGCGGGGGCGGACCCGGTAACGTCACGCCCGCGGCGCGCCCGTCGAACCGGGCGCCAGGTCCCCGCGAGAGCGACCGAAACGCCTCTTGCGCACCCGCGGGCCTCACGCGCACCGCTTGCGGAGACCGCTTGCACGTGGGGGCGTACGTCAGCCTACGCACCACCTTGAGGCGAGCTGTGAGGCTTCTCCGCAGATCAGCGCACCCGTACTCGTCAGGACGCATCAGCGGCAACTGACGGGTACGTGCAAATTATTTGGGATGCCCCGGAATCGGAACACAGAGGCACCCAGGCTCGTTGTCATTACGTGAGCACGACACAGACACCACCTGTTCTCGCCGCAGAGCTGGCGCAGGCGTGGGCCGATATTCAGCGGTACCACCCCGAGCTGCCCGATCTTGCCGCGCCCGAGTCCCTGATCGGGGAGTCGTCGTCCGCGTGCGGTCACGAACTCTCCTTCGAACGACTGCTGCACGAGGCAGTCCACGGCGTCGCCGCCGCGCGCGGTGTACGCGACACATCCCGCGCCGGCCGCTACCACAACCGCAGGTTCCTCGCGATCGCCGAGGAACTGGGCCTGGACCACCCCGAGGAACCGCATCCCAGCAGCGGCTTCTCCCTGGTCACGCTCACTCCCGAGGCGAAGCGCCGCTACCGCCCGACGACGGAGCGCCTCCAGCGGGCCCTGAAGGCCCACTCCGCGGCGACCGCGGGCGACACGGCCCGCAGCTTCCGCGGACCGGCCGCGCGGCACGGCTCCTCCGGGGGCGGCGTCCGCGTCAAGGCCGTCTGCGACTGCGGCCGCAACGTCCGCGTCGTCCCCTCGGTCCTCGCCCAGGCCCCCATCGTCTGCGGCGGCTGCGGCAAACCCTTCCGAATCCCGGAAGTGGTAGCGGCAGCAAGCTGACGGCCCCGGCATCTCGTGGATGCCGGGACCACCCCGCCACCCCGCCGCCCCGCGGGCAGTCGTGCCGCTGGGGCGGCACGGGTGGTCGGTGGGGGTACCTCCCGCTCGAGCGAAGCCGAGAGTGGGGGAGGCGCCCTGCAAGCGCCGGGTAGCGCGAACACCCCCCGGCCCGGACCGACGCGGGGGACCCCGTACCGCGCCGGGCGCCCGTCAACCGAGCCCACCCCTCGGTCACCCCCGCCCCACAGGGTGTGGCAGAATGGCTAGCTGTACTCGACAGCCGCACAGGACCCCTCTCTCCTCCGGCTGACGCGTCCATCGGGCACTCGGGTACCGCAACCCCACGCGGCACATCCCGCCGTGCCCAACCACGTCAAAATCAGGAGAGTCCACTCCCGTGGCAGTCAAGATCAAGCTGAAGCGTCTGGGCAAGATCCGTTCGCCTCACTACCGCATCGTCGTCGCCGACTCCCGTACCCGCCGTGACGGCCGGGCCATCGAGGAGATCGGCAAGTACCACCCGACGTACAACCCGTCGGTGATGGAGGTCGACGCCGAGCGCGTGGCGTACTGGCTCGGTGTCGGCGCCCAGCCGACCGAGCCCGTGCTCGCCATCCTGAAGAAGACCGGCGACTGGCAGAAGTTCAAGGGCGAGCCCGCCCCGGCTCCGCTGCTGCAGGCGGCCGAGAAGCCCGCCCGCCCGTCCTTCGAGGCGCTCGGTGGCGAGGACGAGGGCAAGGGTGAGGCGATCACCCAGAAGAAGAAGGCTGAGAAGAAGGACGAGGCCGCCGCCGAGTCCGCGTCGACCGAGGCCTGAGCATGCTCGAGGAGGCTCTCGAGCACCTCGTGAAGGGCATCGTCGACAACCCTGACGATGTGCAGGTCGCCTCGCGCAACCTGCGCCGCGGGCGCGTGCTCGAGGTCCGGGTCCACCCGGACGACCTCGGCAAGGTGATCGGCCGCAACGGCCGCACCGCACGCGCTCTGCGTACCGTCGTGGGCGCCATCGGCGGCCGCGGTGTCCGTGTCGACCTCGTCGACGTGGACCACGTCCGCTGACGCCGAACGCAGTACCGGCTCGGGCCGGGGAGGGCCACTGGGCCGTCCCCGGCCCGCAGTCGTATGAGCCGTGAACGGCTCGTCGCAGTTCGACAGGAGATCAAGCACAGTGCAGCTGGTAGTCGCTCGCATCGGCCGCGCCCATGGCATCAAGGGCGAGGTCACCGTGGAGGTCCGTACCGACGAACCGGAGCTGAGGCTCGGGCCCGGTGCCGTCCTGACCACCGACCCCGCCTCCGTCGGGCCGCTCACCATCGAGACCGGCCGCGTCCACAGCGGCCGGCTCCTGCTGCGCTTCGAGGGCGTCCGCGACCGCAACGGCGCCGAGGCCCTGCGCAACACCCTCCTCATCGCCGAGGTCGACCCGGACGAGCGGCCCGAGGACGAGGACGAGTACTACGACCACCAGCTGATCGACCTCGACGTCGTCACGAAGGACGGCGAGCAGGTCGGCCGGATCACCGAGATCTCGCACCTGCCCACCCAGGACCTCTTCGTGGTCGAGCGCCCCGACGGCACCGAGGTGTACGTGCCGTTCGTCGAGGAGATCGTCACCGAGATCGACCTGGAGGAGCAGCGCGCGGTCATCGACCCGCCGCCGGGTCTGATCGACGACCGCGCGGCCCGCGACGAAGCCGCTGGTGGACACAGTGCCTCGTCCCGGGATTCCGGAGAAGAGGCGTAATGCGGCTCGACGTCGTCACGATCTTCCCCGAGTACCTCGAACCGCTGAACGTCTCCCTCGTGGGCAAGGCACGCGCGCGCGGTCAGCTCGACGTCCACGTGCACGACCTGCGCGACTGGACGTACGACCGGCACAACACCGTCGACGACACCCCGTACGGCGGTGGCCCCGGCATGGTCATGAAGACCGAGCCGTGGGGAGACGCGCTGGACTCGGTCCTGGCGGACGGTTACGAGACCGGCTCCAGCGAGCCGGCCCTGATCGTCCCCACCCCCAGCGGCCGTCCCTTCACCCAGGAACTCGCCGTCCAGCTCTCCGAGCGCCCCTGGCTGGTCTTCACCCCGGCCCGCTACGAGGGCATCGACCGCCGTGTCATCGACGAGTACGCCACCCGGATGCCCGTGTACGAGGTGTCCATCGGCGACTATGTGCTGGCCGGCGGCGAGGCGGCGGTCCTCGTCGTCACGGAGGCCGTCGCACGGCTGCTCCCCGGCGTCCTCGGCAACGCCGAGTCGCACCGCGACGACTCCTTCGCGCCCGGGGCCATGGCGAGCCTTCTGGAGGGCCCCGTCCACACCAAGCCGCCGCAGTGGCGCGGGCGCGGCATCCCGGACGTGCTGCTCAGCGGCCACCACGGGAAGATCGCCCGCTGGCGGCGCGACGAGGCGCTGCGCCGGACCACCGCCAACCGGCCCGACCTCATCGAGCGCTGCGATCCCGGGGCGTTCGACAAGAAGGACCGCGAGATGCTCTCCATCCTGGGCTGGGAACCGGACCCCGCCGGAGAGCCGTACGGCCGATTTTGGCGCAGGACCGACGGCGTGGAAGAATAGGCCGCTGCTGTGCGTCGTCCGGCGTGCGCCCCTGCCGCAGGGGGACACGACGCCCGTCCCGAACCGCACGGCATCGATCCCAGCCTCTAGTTGCCGTTGATGACCTGCGGCATCAGCGAAGAAAGCAGACGAAATGTCTCACCTGCTCGACTCCGTCGACTCCGCGTCGCTGCGCAGCGACGTCCCCGCCTTCCGCCCCGGCGACACCGTGAACGTCCACGTGCGCGTCATCGAGGGCAACCGCTCCCGTGTGCAGCAGTTCAAGGGCGTGGTCATCCGCCGTCAGGGTGCCGGCGTGCGCGAGACCTTCACGGTCCGCAAGGTCTCCTTCTCCGTCGGCGTCGAGCGCACCTTCCCGGTGCACACCCCGATCGTGGAGAAGATCGAGCTCGTCACCCGCGGTGACGTCCGCCGCGCCAAGCTGTACTACCTGCGCGAGCTGCGCGGCAAGGCGGCGAAGATCAAGGAGAAGCGCGAGAACTGAGCGCTTTACCGGCGTCATATCGCGGCCGGATAGCATCTGGCCCCGATGGACACCGAAGCACAGCCGACGGAGCGCGACCGCTCCCTCCCCCCGGCCGGACCCGAGAGCACCTCGGGGACGGCGGGACCGGAGGGGCGGTCGCGTTCCGCGTTGGTGTCGCGCCTCGCGCCATGGCTGCCCGGCGGACGGATTACCCTGACCCTGCTGCTCTGCCTGCTGTTCCTGCTGGCGGTGAACACGTTCGTGGCGCGGCCGTTCCAGATTCCCAGCGGATCGATGGAACACGGATTGAGGGTCGGGGACCGCGTGCTCGTAAACAAGTTGGCATACCGCTTCGGCGCCGGGCCGCAGCGCGGTGACGTGATCGTGTTCGACGGCACCGGGTATTTCGGTGACGCCGACTACGTCAAACGGGTCGTCGGGGTGGGCGGGGACCACGTGGTCTGCTGTGACGCGGAGGGGAGGGTCCGGGTGAACGGCCGGTCGGTCGACGAGTCGGGCTTCCTGTTCCCCGGCGACAGCCCCTCCACGGTGCCCTTCGACGTCGTCGTGCCCGACGGGCGCCTGTTCGTCCTCGGTGACCACCGCAGCGACTCCAGCGACTCCCGCGACCACCTCGGCTCGCCCGGCGGCGGCATGATCCCGGTCGACATGGTGATCGGCCGCGCCGACGGGATCGTATGGCCCTTCGACCACGCCACCCGGCTGCACCGGCCCGACGCCTACGCGCGCGTGCCCGCCCCCGAGACGGACCCGGCGGGGGGCACCCATGGGTAACCGCGGCAAGCCCCGCGGCGTCCCGGACAGCGCCGCGGAGAACCTGCTGCCCACCGGCTCCCGCCGTGCGGCCGGTCCGGGACCCGGACGCAGCCGGGCCGAGCGGCGCAAGCTCCAGCGCAAGGTCAAGCGGCGCCGCAGGCGCAGCGCGGTCAAGGAGATCCCCCTCCTCGTGGGTGTCGCCGTCGTGATAGCGCTGGTGCTGAAGACGTTCCTCGTCCAGGCCTTCGTCATCCCGTCCGGCTCCATGGAGCAGACGATCCGGATCGGCGACCGGGTGCTGGTCGACAAGCTCACCCCGTGGTTCGGCTCCAGGCCGCAGCGCGGGGACGTCGTCGTGTTCAAGGACCCCGGCGGCTGGCTCCAGGACGAGCAGACCACGCCGAAGAAGGACGACCCCGTCGGGATCAAGCAGATCAAGGACGGGCTCACCTTCATCGGACTGCTGCCGTCCGAGAACGAGAAGGACCTCATCAAGCGGGTCGTCGGCGTCGGCGGCGACCGCGTCCAGTGCTGCGACAAGCAGGGCCGGGTCACCGTCAACGGCGTCCCCCTGGACGAGGACTACCTGTACCCCGGCAACGCCCCGTCCACGACTCCGTTCGACGTCACCGTCCCCGAGGGGCGGCTGTGGGTGATGGGCGACCACCGGGCGAACTCCGCCGACTCCCGTTCCCACCAGGACACCGACTACGGCGGCACCGTCTCCGAGGACGAGGTGGTGGGCCGGGCCGTGGTCATCGCCTGGCCGCTCGGCCACTGGAGCACACTGGAGGAACCGACGGCCTACGCGTCCGTGTCGGACTCGGTGCCGGGGTCGACCGCTGCCGCCCCGCTGTCGCATAGGGTTGCCCCGGACGGTCCCGATGGGATGGTCCGGCTCCCGAGCCCTGCGGAACTCCCGCTCGTTATGGGAGTGGTGGGCCTGCGCCGGGCATGGCGCGGGCGGCGGCAGAGAGTGAGGAGTTGGCGTGGGGGATGCGGCGGTTGGCGCACGGTCCGGGCGTGGGGGCGAGGAGCACCGCGGACGTCCCGTGGAAGCGGCGGGTCCGGCGGCTGACGACTTCGTGACCTCCGGGAACGACTCCCCGGCGGGTGACGGCGACGGACCCGGGGACGAGCAGCCACCCACGGCGCAGGGCGGTTCGGGCGACGACACCCCCCAGGCGAAGCAGCCCCGCTCCTTCTGGAAGGAGTTGCCGATCCTGATCGGTATCGCGCTGGTGCTGGCGCTGCTGATCAAGACGTTCCTGGTGCAGGCGTTCTCCATCCCCTCCGACTCGATGCAGAACACCCTCCAGCAGGGTGACCGGGTGCTCGTCGACAAGCTCACCCCCTGGTTCGGCTCCGAGCCCGAGCGCGGTGAGGTCGTCGTCTTCCACGACCCCGACAACTGGCTGGCCGGCGAGCCGACGCCCGACCCGAACCCCCTGCAGAAGGTCCTCAGCTGGATCGGTCTGATGCCGTCCGCGGAGGAGAAGGACCTGATCAAGCGGGTCATCGGGGTCGGCGGTGACACGATCGAGTGCAAGGGCACCGGCCCGCTGGAGGTCAACGGCATGGCGCTGAACGAGCCGTACGTGTACCCCGGCAACACCCCGTGCAGCCAGGACGACCAGGGCGGCCAGTTCAAGGTGAAGGTCCCCGAGGGCCACATCTGGGTCATGGGCGACCACCGGCAGAACTCCCGTGACTCGCGCTACAACCAGGCCGACAAGAACAACGGCATGGTGCCCGTGGACAAGGTCGTCGGCCGCGCCGTCGTCATCGCCTGGCCGGTCAACCGCTGGACCAACCTGCCCGTCCCGGACACCTTCGACCAGCCCGGTCTGGCCGCCGGACCGTCGTCCGCCGCGGTCCTGACGGCCGCGCCCCAGGGACTCGCGCTCGCGGGCGCGGTGCCGCTGGTGCTCTGGCGGCGCCGGCGGTACGGCGTCGGAGAGGGCCGCCGGGAGGGCTGACCCTGTCCGGTACCGCCGGGTAGGGTGCCGCCCATGAGTGGTCAGAGCACGACGCGTACGGTCCCCGGCGACAGGAGCCCGGGCGGCAGGACCGGGCAGCGTCTGTCCGGGCTGGCCGTGGCCCTGGGCCTGGTGCTGTTCCTCGGCGGATTCGTCTGGGGAGCGGTGCTGTACCGGCCGTACACCGTGCCCACCCCGTCGATGGCGCCGACGATCGGTGCCGGTGACCGGGTGCTGGCCGAGCGCATCGACGGTGGTGACGTCCGCCGTGGTGACGTGGTCGTCTTCACGGACACGACGTGGTCGGACCTCCCCATGGTGAAGCGGGTGGTCGCCGTCGGCGGTGACACGGTCTCCTGCTGCCAGGACGGCAAGCTGGAGGTCAACGGCGAGGAGATCGACGAGCCGTATCTCGCCGAGGGCACGGCGGCCGAGTTCGGCGCCATCCCCGAGGTGACCGTGCCGAAGGGGCGCCTGTTCCTGCTCGGTGACGAGCGCTCCGGGTCGCTGGACTCCACGGCCCATCTGACCGACGCCGCCGGCGGCACCGTCTCCCGCGACGCGGTCCAGGCCAGGGTCGACGCCGTGGTCTGGCCGATGAACGGCATGCTCGAGGCGCCCACCGGCTTCGAACAGCTCGGCGCGCTCTCCTCGCCGGGGCCGCTCAGGACCGTCGCCGCGCTGGTGATCGCCGGTGCCGTGCTCATTCTCGGCGGGGCCGCGTACGGTCCCTTCGCCAAGCGGGCGGGCGCGACCGGGGCCCGGGCCGACGCGGGGACCGCCGGTGCCCGCTGAGCCCGTCCCGGCGGCCGAGGACTCCTGCACGGGCGGACTGCGCAGGGTCGCCCGGGTCGTCCTGCTCGACCCGCGGGACCGCATCCTGCTGCTGCACGGCCACGAACCGGACGACCCCGCCGACGACTGGTGGTTCACGCCCGGCGGCGGCGTGGAGGGCGACGAGACCCGTGAGCAGGCCGCCTTGCGGGAACTCGCCGAGGAGACCGGCATCACCGAGGTCGACCTCGGGCCCGTACTGTGGCGGCGGCGGTGCTCCTTCCCGTTCGCCGGCCGCCGCTGGGACCAGGACGAGTGGTACTACCTCGCCCGCACCACCCAGACCGTGACCGCGGCCACGGCGCTGACCGAGCTGGAGCGGCGCAGTGTCGCCGGAGCACGCTGGTGGACGTGCCCGGAACTCGCCCGGGCGCATGAGACGGTGTATCCGACCAGACTTGCCGGGCTGCTGCGCACACTGCTCGACGAAGGTCCCCCGGCCGGACCCGTGACCCTGGACACCGAAATCGTCCAGTGACGCCCGGGACTGGCGCACAATGGTGGGATCGCACGGCTGAAGGGGAACATGCCATGAGCGCCGAGGACCTCGAGAAGTACGAGACCGAGATGGAGCTGAAGCTCTACCGGGAGTACCGCGATGTCGTCGGTCTGTTCAAATACGTGATCGAGACCGAACGGCGCTTCTATCTCACCAACGACTACGAGATGCAGGTGCACTCGGTCCAGGGCGAGGTGTTCTTCGAGGTGTCGATGGCGGATGCCTGGGTCTGGGACATGTACCGGCCGGCCCGGTTCGTGAAGCAGGTGCGCGTGTTGACGTTCAAGGACGTGAACATCGAGGAGCTCAACAAGAGCGACCTGGAGCTGCCGGGCGGGTGACCGGCGTACTCGTGCGGGTGGCGGAGTTGTCCACAGTCGCCGAGTTCCGCACCAAGATCCACTCCGTTGGGCGGGACGCGTGACCGTTGGCGCCGGAGGTGGTGCCGACATGAACGCACAGAACACGCAGAACGCACATCGGGCCCGCAGCGCACTCGGCAGGTACGGCGAGACACTGGCCGCACGGCGGCTGGTCCAGTCCGGGATGACGGTCCTGCAGCGCAACTGGCGCTGCGGCAGGACCGGCGAGATCGACATCGTGGCCCGCGACGGGGACGCCCTGGTCGTCTGCGAGGTGAAGACCCGAAGGGCAGGACCCTTCCAGCACCCCATGGAGGCGGTCACGGCGGCCAAGGCCGACCGCCTGCGGGGCCTCGCCGAACGCTGGCTCCAGGAACACGGGGGAGCGCCGCCCGGCGGGGTCCGCATCGACCTGGTCGGCGTGCTGCTGCCGGCCCGCGGCGCACCCGTCGTCGAGCACGTGCGGGGGGTGGCCTGACATGGGGTTCGCGCGTACGTGCTCGGTGACGCTGGTGGGCGTCGAGGGCGTGGTCGTGGAGGTCCAGGCCGACCTGGAGCCCGGGGTCGCGGCCTTCACCCTGGTGGGGCTGCCGGACAAGAGCCTGACGGAGAGCAGGGACCGGGTCAGGGCGGCCGTGGTGAACTCCGGCGGCGAGTGGCCGCAGAAGAAACTCACCGTGGGGCTCAGCCCCGCGTCGGTCCCGAAGGCCGGCAGCGGTTTCGACCTGGCCGTCGCCTGCGCCGTGCTCGGCGCCGCCGAACGGATCGATCCGCGGGTGCTCGGAGACATCGTCATGATCGGCGAGCTGGGCCTCGACGGCCGGGTGCGGCCGGTGCGCGGCATCCTGCCGGCGGTACTGGCCGCGGCCGACGCGGGATACGAGCAGGTGGTGGTGCCCGAGTGCGCCGCCGCCGAGGCCTCGCTGGTGCCGGGCGTGTCCGTCCTGGGCGTCCGCAGCCTGCGCCAGCTGATCGCGGTGCTCACCGACGAGCCCGTACCGGAGGAGGACGCCGAGGACCGGACGCGGCCCGACCCGCTGCTGGCGGGGCTGCGCGCCCCGGGCACCGGAGCGGACACCGGGATGCACAGCGTCGGCGCGGCATCGCACGACCAGGGCCATGACCTCGCGGACGTCGTGGGCCAGCTCGCGGCGCGGACGGCCGTGGAGGTGGCCGCGGCGGGCGGACACCACCTCTTCCTGGAGGGACCGCCGGGCGCCGGCAAGACCATGCTCGCGGAGCGGCTGCCGTCGATCCTGCCGCCGCTGGACCGGCAGGCCTCACTCGAGGTGACGGCCGTGCACTCGGTGGCGGGGCTGCTCCCCGTGGGCAAACCCCTGATCGGCACGGCCCCCTACTGCGCCCCGCACCACTCGGCCACCATGCAGGCACTCGTCGGCGGCGGCGCCGGTACGGTCCGGCCGGGAGCGGTGTCCCTCTCGCACCGGGGCGTCCTCTTCCTGGACGAGACACCGGAGTTCAGCAGCAAGGCCCTGGACGCCCTGCGGCAGCCGCTGGAGTCCGGACACGTGATCATCGCGCGCAGTGCCGGTGTCGTGCGCTTCCCGGCGCGCTTCCTGATGGTGCTCGCCGCCAACCCGTGCCCCTGCGGGCGCTTCTCCCGGACGAACGAGCAGTGCGAGTGCCCGCCCTCGGCGATCCGCCGCTACCAGGCCAGGCTGTCCGGGCCGCTGCTCGACCGGGTCGACCTGCGGGTCGAGGTCGACCACGTCACGCGTGACGAACTGACGGCGGGCGGCGCCCGGGGCGACACCACCGCCACGGTCGCCGACCGGGTGCGGACGGCCCGGGACCGTGCCGCGGCGCGGCTCGCCGGCACCCCGTGGCGCACCAACAGCGAGGTTCCCGGACGAGAGCTGCGCAGCCGCTGGCACGCCGCGCCCGGCGCCATGGACGACGCCGAACGGAGCCTGGAACGGGGCGTGCTCACCGCCCGGGGACTCGACCGGGTCCTGCGGGTCGCCTGGACCGTCGCCGACCTGGCCGGCCACGAGCGGCCCGGCGCCGCGGACGTCGCCCTCGCCCTGCAACTGCGCACCGGCGTCCCGCGCGGGGTGCCCATGGCCATCGGGGCGGGGGTGTGAGCGCCGTGGACGGACCCGACGGCGAACTGCTCGGCCGGGTCTTCCTCACCCGGGTCGTCGAACCCGGTGACGAGACCGGCGGGCGCTGGGTGCGGGAGCTCGGCGTGGACGCCGTGGTGCGACGGCTGCGGGAGCGGGGGGATCCGCTGCCGGGGGTGAGCGGCAAGCGGTGGGCCGGGTTACTGGCCCGGGCCGAGCGGGCCGAGCCGCGCAGGGACCTCGCCGTCGCGCGGGACGCCGGGGTGCGCTTCGTGGCTCCCGGCACCCCGCGATGGCCCGGGCAGCTCGACGACCTGGGCGACGCCCGGCCGCTCGGGCTGTGGGTGCGCGGGGGAGCGGACCTGCGGATGTGGGCGCTGCGCTCGGTCGCCGTCGTCGGCGCCCGCGCCTGCACCGAGTACGGCGCGCACATGGCCGCCACCCTCTCCGCCGGCCTCGCCGAACGCGGCTGGATCGTGGTCTCCGGCGGCGCCTACGGGGTCGACGGCGCCGCCCACCGCGGCGCCCTCGGCTCGGGCGGCGCCACCATCGCCGTACTCGCCTGCGGAGTCGACCGGCCCTACCCGCGCGGCCACACCGGGCTGATCGGCAGGATCGCCGAACAGGGACTGGTCGTCGGCGAGTTGCCGCCCGGTGATCACCCGACACCGAGCAGGTTCATCCTCCGCAACAGGGTGATCGCCGCGCTCACCCGGGGCACCGTCGTCGTCGAGGCCGCCCACCGCAGCGGCTCCCTGGTGACCGCCCGGGCGGCCCGCCGTCTGGGACGCCACACGATGGGAGTACCGGGGCCGGCCACCAGCGGGCTCTCCGCCGGGGTGCACGAACTGCTGCGGCAGGACGCGGTGCTGGTCACCGACGCCGCCGAGGTCGTCGAACTGGTCGGCGACATGGGTGAACTCGCGCCGGAACGCCGAGGGCCGGTGCTGCCCCGGGACCTGCTCGACCCGGCCGGACGGCAGGTCCTCGCCGCGCTGCCAGGACGCGGAACGGCCCGGCCGGAGGAGATCGCGCTCGCCGCGCAGACCACCCCGGACGACGCGATCGCCAGACTGTACGAACT
The DNA here is from genome assembly GCF_044453165.1 of Streptomyces sp. NPDC051740. Taxonomy (NCBI): domain Bacteria; kingdom Bacillati; phylum Actinomycetota; class Actinomycetes; order Kitasatosporales; family Streptomycetaceae; genus Streptomyces; species Streptomyces sp. NPDC051740. The sequence continues at coordinate 237,431 of NZ_JBITCL010000006.1, forward strand.
ACGAGCACTTGGTTACGTCGAACGACACGGCGACGGCTGGAAGTTGACGCGCCAGGCGATGATCCCGGTCCCGGACGGCCCCGAGCCTCGCTGACACAGCGTGTTCGGCCGTCCGGGGGAACCCCGACACCCCTTGGAATTTACGTCAGTTGGGCTACCCCGTCGATCACTCAGAGCGACGGGTGTGCCCCGGTGGAACGGCACCCGGAACGAATCTGCGCACGGTTCCACCTCGCTTCTTCGCACACCGCGACGCCGTAGTCACGCTACGCTCACGAGGATCCCGACACGGACAGGCAAGGAACAGGCACCCAGACATCGGACAGACAGCCCACCCAGGCAGCACCAGTCCACGGCAGAACGGCACAAGGCGACGAATGCCCCAGCACACCTCCGGGTCCGACCGGGCGGCGATCCCCCCAGCCGCCCGCGACGGTGGCAGCGTGCGGCCGCCCGCTCCCTCGACGCTCGACGAGCTGTGGCGGTCGTACAAGGCGACGGGGGACGAAGGACTGCGGGAGCAGCTGATCCTGCACTACTCGCCGCTGGTGAAGTACGTCGCCGGCCGGGTCAGCGTGGGGCTGCCGCCCAATGTCGAGCAGGCGGACTTCGTCTCCTCCGGGGTCTTCGGGCTGATCGACGCGATCGAGAAGTTCGACGTCGACCGCGAGATCAAGTTCGAGACCTACGCGATCACCCGCATCCGGGGCGCGATGATCGACGAGCTGCGGGCGCTGGACTGGATCCCGCGTTCGGTGCGGCAGAAGGCGCGGAACGTGGAACGCGCCTACGCCACGCTGGAGGCGCAGCTGCGGCGCACACCCTCCGAGAGCGAGGTCGCGGGCGAGCTGGGTATCGCCGTGGACGAGCTGCGCGCGGTTTTCAGCCAGTTGTGGCTTGCGAACGTCGTCGCCCTGGAGGAGCTGCTGCACGCCGGGGGCGACGGCGGCGATCAGCTCAGCTTCATGGACACCCTGGAGGACACTGCTGCCGACAACCCGGTGGAGGTGGCCGAGGACCGGGAGCTGCGACGGTTCCTCGCGCGGGCCATCAACACGCTGCCGGAGCGGGAGAAGACCGTGGTCACGCTGTACTACTACGAGGGGCTCACCCTCGCCGAGATCGGCAATGTGCTGGGCGTGACCGAGAGCCGGGTCAGCCAGATCCACACCAAGTCCGTGCTGCAGCTGCGCGCGAAACTGGCGGGCTTCGGCCGCTGAGCCCTTCCGGCTCGGAGCAGGCCGGTCCTCTGGCCGCCGGGGACGGGGCGTCCGTAAAGTGGTCGACGTGCCAAGGATTCGAGCGGCCTCCGTGGCCGAGCACCGGTCGATGCAGCGAGCCGCCCTGCTGGACGCGGCACGCTCCCTGCTGTCCGAGGGCGGTACGGAGGCGCTGACCTTCCCGGCCCTCGCCGAGCGCACCGGCCTCGCGCGTTCGTCCGTGTACGAGTACTTCCGCTCGCGGGCCGCCGTGGTCGAGGAGCTGTGCGAGGTCGACTTCCCGGTCTGGGCGGCGGAGGTCGAGGCGGCCATGGCGGTCGCCGGCGGCGCCGAGGCCAAGATCGAGGCGTACGTCCGCAAGCAGCTGGAACTGGTCGGGGACCGGCGGCACCGCGCCGTGGTCGCGATCTCCGCGAGCGAGCTCGACGCCGGCGCCCGGGAGAAGATCCGCGCGGCCCACGGCGGCCTCATCGCGATGATCGTCGAGGCCCTGGCCGACCTGGACCACGCCGAGCCCCGCCTCGCGGCGATGCTCCTCCAGGGCGTCGTCGACGCGGCCGTACGCCGCATCGAGCTGGGCGCGGCGGAACACCCCGAAGCGATCACCGAAGCGGCCGTCTCGATGGCCCTCAGAGGCGTACGCGGCTGACGGCCGCGCCACGGCGGCGTCTTCCCCGACCGCTCCTTCGAAGCCCGCCGGGCAGCCTCCCCCGGCTCCCGCCACCCCGGACCGCCATGGACCACGCCCGGTCCGGCCACACGGTGCTCCGGCATGGGCGCACCCGTCGGCGGTCACCCCTTCGGGACTGCTCGGCGGCGTTGCCCGGCTCCCGTGGCACTGTGCCCGGCTCCCATGGCCCTGTACTGGTGTGGGGCATGTTCAGTTCGACCGTACGGGTCCGGTGTGGCCGTGCCTGTCGGTGGCCGCTTCTTCGGGGCCGTTCGGCGGTGTCGCCCGGCTCCTGCGGTTCTGTACCGGTGTGGGTCGCGCTCGGTCCGGTCTTGGGCCGGGCGTGTGCTTCTCAGGCCGGCATCGGTACCCCGAGCACCGGCAGCAGTCTTGACGGGCCTCGCCGCAGGAGCCACGGGGGGAGCAGGGTGAGCGGATCCAGGTAGGTGTCGTTCCTCAGCAGGCCCCAGTGGACGCACGGGGCGGTGCAGTGGGAGCCCGTGGGCTCCACCGTGCCGATCACCTCGCCCGCCGTCACCTCGTCGTCCTCGGTCACCGACGCGCGGACCGGTTCGTAGGTGGTGCGCAACGGGGGGTCGCCCGTACCGGTCAGTTCCACCGAGACGACGCCCCTTCCGGCCACCCGGCCCGCGAAGGAGACCCGTCCCGCCGCCACCGCCCGTACCGGCGTCCCCGGCGGAGCCGCCAGGTCCACGCCCCGGTGCCCGCGCCCGTACACCGTCGCCGGCGGCTCCCAGCCGCGCAGCACCCGCGGCCGTACCCCCACCGGCCACACCCGCCCGACGGCCGGCGTCCCGGCGTCCTCACCCGCCGGCGCCACCGCTCCCGCCCCCGCCGCCGACAGGCCCGGCGGAGGCGGGGCCAGCAGCGCCGCCAGGGTCAGGACCACCAGAAGGACCAGTCGCGTACACGCCCTCGTGAATGCACTCTTTCGCATGCCGCAGAGCCTTCCGGACATCCGTGACCACCGCCCGGACCCGTGGACCACCGGCCGTTTGTGGACAACGGCGTCACCCGGCGCCTCGCGGGTCCCGTACACTTCTGGTGGCGACCCGGGCCACCGGGTCGACTTCGCACGCCCCGACATCAGGACCGGTCACGGCCGGAACCCGGATGTCAGCGCCCCTCGGTCCTTCGTGGCAACGGCGCGTCGCGGGCGTCAGGCGCGGAAGCCGTCCGGCATCCGCGGCACAACCGAGAAATTCAAGGAGATACGGCCATGGCCGTCGTCACGATGCGGGAGCTGCTGGAGAGCGGCGTCCACTTCGGTCACCAGACCCGTCGTTGGAACCCGAAGATGAAGCGCTTCATCTTCACGGAGCGCAACGGCATCTACATCATCGACCTGCTCCAGTCGCTGTCGTACATCGACCGCGCCTACGAGTTCGTCAAGGAGACCGTCGCCCACGGCGGCACGGTCATGTTCGTCGGCACGAAGAAGCAGGCGCAGGAGGCCATCGCCGAGCAGGCCTCCCGCGTCGGCATGCCCTACGTCAACCAGCGCTGGCTGGGCGGCATGCTCACCAACTTCTCGACCGTCTACAAGCGTCTGCAGCGCCTCAAGGAGCTCGAGCAGATCGACTTCGAGGACGTGGCCGCCTCCGGCCTCACCAAGAAGGAGCTGCTGGTCCTCTCCCGCGAGAAGGCCAAGCTGGAGAAGACCCTCGGCGGTATCCGCGAGATGCAGAAGGTGCCCAGCGCCGTCTGGATCGTGGACACCAAGAAGGAGCACATCGCGGTCGGCGAGGCCCGGAAGCTCAACATCCCGGTCGTCGCCATCCTCGACACCAACTGCGACCCCGACGAGGTCGACTACAAGATCCCGGGCAACGACGACGCGATCCGCTCCGTCACCCTGCTCACCCGCGTGATCGCCGACGCCGTCGCCGAGGGCCTGATGTCCCGCTCCGGTGTCGCCGAGGCCGGCAAGGGCGAGAAGGCTGCCGGTGAGCCGCTGGCCGAGTGGGAGCGCGACCTGCTCGCCGGCGAGAAGAAGGCCGACGAGAAGGCCGACGAGAAGGCTGACGAGGAGGCCGCCCCGGCCGCCGCCGAGGCCGAGCAGCCGGCTGAGGCCCCCGCCGCCGAGGCCGCCCCCGCCGCCGAGGCCGAGCAGGCCGCCGAGGCCGAGCAGGCCTGACCGCCCCGTCAGAGCCGATGACGGCGGGAGTGGTGACAAGTGATCCGCTCCCGCCGTTCACCCGTAGGTCAGCGGCGAGTCGGAGACCTGCCCTCAGGTAGGTCCTGACCCGCAGATCTCCGAACCTCCAGACTTCGAGAAAGATTCACAGACTCATGGCGAACTACACCGCCGCCGACGTCAAGAAGCTCCGGGAGCTCACCGGCGCCGGCATGATGGACTGCAAGAAGGCGCTGGACGAGGCCGAGGGCAACGTCGAGAAGGCCGTCGAGGCGCTCCGCATCAAGGGCCAGAAGGGCGTCGCCAAGCGCGAGGGCCGCTCCGCCGAGAACGGCGCCGTGGTCTCGATCATCGCCGACGACAACTCCTCCGGCGTCCTCGTCGAGCTGAAGTGCGAGACGGACTTCGTCGCCAAGGGCGACAAGTTCCAGGCCGTGGCCACCACCATCGCCGAGCACGTCGTCAAGACCTCCCCGGCCGACCTCGAGGCCCTGCTCGCCTCCGAGATCGAGGCCGGCAAGACCGTCCAGGCGTTCGTGGACGAGGCCAACGCCAACCTGGGCGAGAAGATCGTCCTGGACCGCTTCGCCCAGTTCGCCGACGGCTACGTGACGGCGTACATGCACCGCACGATGCCCGACCTGCCCCCGCAGATCGGTGTGCTCGTCGAGTTCGACAAGCCGAACGCCGAGGTCGCCAAGGGCGTCGCCCAGCACATCGCCGCCTTCGCGCCGAAGTACCTCTCCAAGGAGGACGTGCCGGCCGAGGTCGTCGAGTCCGAGCGCCGTGTCGCCGAGGAGACCACCCGCGCCGAGGGCAAGCCCGAGGCCGCCCTGCCGAAGATCGTCGAGGGTCGCCTCAACGGCTTCTTCAAGGACGCCACGCTGCTCGGCCAGCCCTACGCGCTGGACAACAAGAAGTCCGTCCAGAAGATCCTGGACGAGGCCGGTGTCACCCTGAAGCGCTTCACGCGCATCAAGGTCGGCATCTGAGTCCGTACCGCGACGGGCGCGCGACCCCGATAGGGTCGACAGCAGTCGTTCGGACACGCGTCCACGCACGCGCGCGTGCCGGACGACAGCAGATCTGACGAGGAGGCCATTGCCGCACGGGATGCGAAGCACACCCCACCGGCAATGGCCTTCTTCGTATGTGCAACACGTGAAAGAGGCGGGATCCGACGATGACCACCAAGGCTGAGAAGAGCGACGACGGCAAAGTAAGCGGCCGGTTTCTGCTGAAGCTGTCCGGAGAGGCCTTCTCCGGTGGCGGGGGCCTGGGCGTCGACCCCGACGTGGTGCACGCCATCGCGCGTGAGATCGCGGCCGTCGTACGGGACGGCGCGCAGATCGCGATCGTCATCGGCGGCGGCAACTTCTTCCGCGGCGCCGAACTCCAGGTGCGCGGCATGGACCGCGCCCGCTCCGACTACATGGGCATGCTCGGCACGGTGATGAACTGCCTCGCCCTCCAGGACTTCCTGGAGAAGGAGGGCGTCGACTGCCGCGTGCAGACCGCCATCACCATGGGGCAGGTCGCCGAGCCCTACATTCCGCTGCGCGCCGTACGGCACCTGGAGAAGGGCCGCGTGGTCATCTTCGGCGCCGGAATGGGCATGCCGTACTTCTCCACCGACACCACCGCCGCCCAGCGCGCCCTGGAGATCGACGCCGAGGCGCTGCTCATGGGCAAGAACGGTGTGGACGGCGTCTACGACTCCGACCCGAAGACCAACCCGGACGCCGTGAAGTTCGACGCGCTCGGCTACGGCGAGGTCATCACCCGGGACCTGAAGGTCGCCGACGCCACGGCCGTCACGCTCTGCCGTGACAACAGCCTCCCGATCGTCGTCTTCGAACTCCTGAAGGAGGGCAATATCGCCCGCGCCGTCAAGGGTGAGAAGATCGGCACGCTGGTGGGCGACCAAGCCGGCCGCAGCTGACCGGGGGATGGACAATGTCCTGCCGGTCGGGAACCGTGCAGGAAGAAGACGCGACGCAGCCGGCCGCCGCCCCGACGGGGAACCGCGGCCGGGCCTACTCAAGACACGCAGGAGCAAGTGGTGATCGAAGAGACCCTCCTCGAGGCCGAGGAGAAGATGGAGAAGGCCGTCGTGGTCGCCAAGGAGGACTTCGCCGCGATCCGCACCGGCCGTGCGCACCCGGCGATGTTCAACAAGATCGTGGCCGACTACTACGGCGCGCTGACGCCGATCAACCAGCTGGCCTCGTTCTCCGTGCCCGAGCCGCGCATGGCCGTGGTGACCCCGTTCGACAAGAGCGCCCTGCGCAACATCGAGCAGGCGATCCGCGACTCCGACCTGGGCGTCAACCCGAGCAACGACGGCAACATCATCCGGGTGACGTTCCCCGAGCTCACCGAGGAACGTCGCCGTGACTACATCAAGGTCGCCAAGACCAAGGGCGAGGACGCGAAGGTCTCCATCCGTTCCGTCCGCCGCAAGGCCAAGGACGCCATCGACAAGATGGTCAAGGACGGCGAGGTCGGCGAGGACGAGGGCCGCCGTGCGGAGAAGGAGCTCGACGACACCACCGCGAAGTACGTCGCCCAGGTGGACGAGCTCCTGAAGCACAAGGAAGCGGAGCTGCTCGAGGTCTGATGAACGACTCTTCCTGGGGGACGCCGCAGACCGGGTACTGGGGGCCGTCCGACCACGGGCCCGGCCAGGGAGCTGCCCCGGCGGGTCCCGCGTACGATGCGCACTACGCGCAGCACACCCGCCCCATGCCCGTCGTGCCCGACGTACCCGAACACGGCGGAGACCAGGATGTGGACCGGGGGGCCGCTCGGCTGAGCGGCCCCTTGTTCCGAGACGAACCGACGCGGGCCCGACCCCTTCCGGGGGAGGTGCCGCAGAATCCGGAGCCCATGCCCGACGCCCCGCAGCCGGCACCCGCACCGCAGAAGAAGAGCGCGGGGCGCGATCTCGGTGCCGCGATAGGCGTCGGCGTCGGACTCGGCGTGGTGATCGTCGCGTCGCTGTTCGTCGTCAAGGCCGTCTTCGTCGGCGTGGTCGCCGTCGCCGTGGTGGTGGGCCTGTGGGAGCTGACGTCGCGGCTGCGGGAGCGCAAGGGCATCAAGGCGCCCTTGGTGCCGCTCGCGCTGGGCGGTGCGGCCATGGTCGTCGCCGGGTACGCCCGGGGCGCCGAGGGCGCGTGGGTGGCCACGGCGCTCACCGCGCTGGCGGTGCTGGTCTGGCGCATGGCGGCGCGGCCCGAGGGCTACCTCAAGGACGTCACGGCGGGCGTCTTCGCGGTGTTCTACGTACCCTTCCTGGCGACCTTCGTCGCGATGATGCTCGCCGCCGACGACGGTCCGTGGCGCGTCCTGACCTTCCTGCTGCTGACGGTCGTCAGCGACACCGGCGCGTACGCGGTCGGCTGGCGCTTCGGCAGGACCAAGCTCGCCCCGCGCATCAGCCCCGGCAAGACCCGCGAGGGCCTGCTGGGCGCGGTGGCCTTCGCGATGGTCGTCGGCGCGCTGTGCATGCAGTACCTGATCGACGGCGGCAGCTGGTGGCAGGGCCTGCTGCTCGGCCTCGCGGTCGCGGCCAGCGCCACGCTGGGCGACTTGGGCGAGTCCATGATCAAGCGCGACCTGGGCATCAAGGACATGGGCACCCTGCTCCCGGGTCACGGGGGCATCATGGACCGCCTGGACTCCCTGCTGCCGACGGCGCCGGTGGTGTGGCTGCTGCTCGTCCTCTTCGTCGGCGGCTGACACCTTCGGTTCGAGCGCCTCCGAGCCCCCGTCCCCTGCGGACGGGGGCTCGCTGCTTGTGGCCCGTACACGCTCCATGGCGCTCGGGCGTCCCTCGGCGGCCCCGCCCGGCGTACGGGGAGGTGTGCGCCGGTCCGCGGAACCTCTCCGTCGGTGTCCACCGTCGGGACCGGCATTCATGGTCTCAATGGACGAACGGGATACCAGCCGGCATCCTTTCGAAAAGATCAAGCCAACGCATTGGATCTTGTCTGAAAAATGATTGTTGCCGGCATTGTGCCGCCCTTAGGGTTGGCGGGCCAAGTCGTGGTGAATTGACAAGAGAAGAGGGCACGTGAAGATCGCTCGGAAGTTCATTCCTCTGGCCTTCGTTCTGCCCATCGCGGCCGGATCGATGCTGGGAACCGCTTCGACGGCCCAGGCCTACACGGGCAAGGGTTGTGACCTGACCACCGAATGGTGCGGAGTCTTCTTCTACAACAGCGACTTCGAGGGTTCGCGCACGGCCTTCATGAAGGACAGCGTGCCCAACCTTGCCGGTTACACCTTCCTGGACTACGGTGCGGGCCAGGGCCAGGCCGTGAAGAACAACGCGGCCTCGTTCATCAACGGCGGCGAAGCCAACATGACGGTCTTCTACAACAGCAACTACAGCGGTCCGTGCGACTCCTTCAAGCCGCTGTCCGCCGCGCCCCGACTGCGCAACACCTACAACGAGAACGCCTCGCTGCGATTCGGCTACACGTCGACCGGTTGCTACACCTGGACCGCCTGAGGTATCAGGAAAACCCCTGCACCGGTCCATACGGCCCGTGCAGGGTTTTCTTTTGCATCGAGTACGTTCCGCTTTCGCAGCCATTCGAGAGACGTTCCCCATGGTGAAATCTTCACGGCCCTCGCTCGTCCTGGTGTCACTGCTGTCGGGGGTGGCGCTGGTCGGCTGCACGCAGCAGGACGCGGCGTCTCCGGATCGCGCCCGGGCCTCGACGGCCCCGGCCGCCTCCCCGCCGGCCGGAAGCGAGACGTACACGTATCGGCTGCCCATCGCCGAGTACAGCCTGCCCCAGGACGAGCAGCGCGTGATCCGGTCGGCGCAGGAACTCCTGGCCCGCGAGTGCATGGAGGGCTTCGGTATCGACTACACCCCGGCGGTGATTCCGCCGACCCGGCAGGTGGCGGACCGCCGGTACGGGATATCCGACATGCGGACGGCAATGCAGTACGGATACCGATTTCCGCCGGAGCAGTCGGCCGGGACGGAAAGGAGCAGCCTCTCCCCGGAGGAACGGAAGGTTCTGGTGGGGAACAGCGCCGAAGGTGGAGCGAAAACCGAAACGGCCGCGAAGTACAACGGGAAGAGGATTCCCGACGAGGGATGTCTCGGAGAAGCGATCAAGAGTTTCCGGAAGACCTACAGCTACGAGCCGGGCGTCGCGGCCGCCAGTCGTATATCCGTCGACAGTTACAAGAAATCCTTGCAGGATCCGAAGGTCAAGACGGCCACATCGAAATGGTCGCAGTGCATGGCAGGGAAGGGGTACACGTACGCCACGCCCATGCAGGCACTTGAATCGCAGTCCTTCGAAGGCGATGAGCCCTCCGCGGAGGAGAAGAAGACGGCGGTCGCCGACTTCTCCTGCAAAGAGGAAACCGGCCTGCTGGACACATGGTTCAGCTCCGAAAAAACGATTCAGAAGGAGCTGATAGATGACAGTGCCAAGGTTCTGCGCACGCTGAAGGAGAAGCAGGAACAGCAGGTCGAAGCGGCCCGGAAGATGGTCGCCGAAGCGGAATGACTCGGACCGGGTAAGGCCGGCCGGCAGCTCCCGGGCCACGGAACACCTGCGCGCGGAGCGTCACGTCGTCGACCGGCGCCTCCCCGCGGGATCGCTGCGACCAAGGGGGCGCGGCGGAAGCCCGGTATCCGAAGAAGAGGCGGGACGCGAAGCACCTGGAGGCCGAAGCGGTGGAGCCCTGCTCCTCCGGGGAGGGCCCACGGCGACCGGCGACGACCGTTGTCATCCCCAGAGCTCACGGCTGCAGGCCACACGAATTGATCTGCGACACTGGTAACGCCATGCCTAAACCCGGAGAACTTACTTTCGTCGCCCCCCGCGGAGCCAAGAAGCCGCCGCGGCACCTTGCCGATCTCACGCCCGCCGAGCGGAAGGAGGCGGTCGTCGCGGTCGGTGAGAAGGCGTTTCGTGCCAAGCAGCTCTCGCAGCACTACTTCGCGCGGTACGCGCACGACCCGGAGCAGTGGACCGACGTCCCCGCCGGTTCCCGCGGCAAGCTGCGGGAGGCGCTGCTTCCGGAGCTGATGACGGTCGTACGGCATCTGTCGACCGACCAGGGGACGACCCGCAAGACGCTGTGGAAGCTGTTCGACGGCACGCTCGTCGAGTCGGTGCTGATGCGGTACCCGGACCGGGTGACCATGTGCATCAGCTCCCAGGCCGGGTGCGGCATGAACTGTCCGTTCTGTGCCACCGGGCAGGCCGGGCTGGACCGGAACCTGTCCACCGCCGAGATCGTGCACCAGATCGTGGACGGGATGCGGGCGCTCAGGGACGGCGAGGTGCCCGGCGGCCCGGCGCGGCTGAGCAACATCGTGTTCATGGGCATGGGTGAGCCGCTCGCCAACTACAACCGGGTCGTGGGGGCGATTCGCCGCCTCACCGATCCCGAGCCGGACGGGCTCGGGCTGTCGCAGCGCGGGATCACCGTGTCCACCGTCGGTCTCGTCCCGGCCGTCCACCGGTTCTCCGACGAGGGCTTCAAGTGCCGGCTCGCCATCTCGCTGCACGCCCCCGACGACGAACTGCGCGACACCCTCGTCCCCGTGAACACGCGGTGGAAGGTGCGCGAGGTGCTCGACGCCGGGTTCGAGTACGCGGCCAGGTCGGGCCGGCGGCTGTCCATCGAGTACGCGCTCATCCGGGACATCAACGACCAGGCCTGGCGCGGTGACCGCCTCGGGCGGATGCTCAAGGGTCGCCCCGTACACGTCAACCTCATCCCGCTCAACCCCACCCCCGGCTCCAAGTGGACCGCCTCCCGTCCCGAGGACGAGAAGGCGTTCGTGGAGGCGATCGCCGCGCACGGTGTACCGGTGACGATCCGGGACACCCGTGGTCAGGAGATCGACGGGGCGTGTGGTCAGCTCGCCGCGAGCGAACGGTAATGTGACCCGGGCAATCACATCTACATATTCCGACAGGGGAGCGCCACAGCGCTGAGAGTGCGGCACCGGCCGCAGACCCTCCGAACCTGGCCCAGGTCATTCTGGGTAGGGAGATCGGTCATCACTCGAGCTGTTGCGCCCTGCCCGGGACCCCGCAGCGGGGTCCCGGGCAGGGCCGCGTCTCTTCCTGGTCACCCCAGGAGGAATCAAGTGGACATCACCAAGAAGGTCACGGTCCTGGCCGTCGGGCTGGGGCTGGTCGCGCTGTCCGCGTGCGGGGCGTCCGACGGCGACGACTCGAGCGGCGGCGGGTCCAGGACCGTGACCCTCGTCAGCCACAACTCGTGGGCCGTGTCGAAGGACGTCGTCGCCGCCTTCGAGGAGCAGTCCGGATACAAGCTCAAGGTCCTCGAGGACGGCGACGCCGGGCAGGCCGTGAACAAGGCCATCCTGACCAAGGACAATCCCCAGGGCGACGTCTTCTTCGGTGTCGACAACACCCTGCTGTCCCGCGCCCTCGACAACGGGCTGTTCCAGCCGTACGAGGCCAAGGGCTCCGACCTGATCCTCGACGAGTACCGCGTGGACCAGGACAAGCACCGGGTCACCCCCGTCGACAGCGGTGACGTCTGCGTCAACTACGACAAGGCGTGGTTCGACGAGCACGACCTGACCCCGCCGAAGAGCCTCGACGACCTGGTCAAGCCCGCCTACAAGGACCTCCTCGTCGTCGAGAACGCCTCCACCTCCTCACCCGGCCTCGGCTTCCTGCTCGGGACCGCGGCCAAGTACGGGGACGAGGGCTGGCAGGACTACTGGAAGAAGCTCAAGGCCAACGGCGTCAAGGTGGTCGACGGCTGGGAGCAGGCCTACAACGAGGAGTTCTCCGGCTCGGCCGGCGGCAAGCAGGCCAAGGCCGACCGGCCGCTGGTGGTGTCGTACGCCTCCTCGCCGCCCGCCGAGGTCGTCTACGCCGACCCGAAGCCGGAGACCGCGCCCACCGGTGTCGCCGAGGGCACCTGCTTCCGCCAGGTCGAGTACGCGGGGCTGCTGAGCAACGCGAAGAACCCCGAGGGCGGCAAGGCCCTGCTCGACTTCCTGATCGGCAAGACGTTCCAGGACGACATGCCGCTCAACATGTTCGTCTACCCGGTGCGGGAGGCCGCCCGGGTGCCCCAGGAGTTCGTGAAGTTCGGGCCGCAGGCGAAGGACCCGCAGACCATGGACCCGGAGAAGATCGCCGCCAACCGTGACCAGTGGGTCAAGTCGTGGACCTCGCTCGTACTGAAGTGACGCGGACCGCGGCGAGGCGGCGCGGGAGCGCGGCGCGGCTCGGTCTGATGGCCGTGCCCGTCGCGTTCTTCGCCGTCTTCTTCGCCTACCCCGTCACCGCGATCGTCGCGCGCGGACTGAAGACCGACGGGACCTGGCACCTCGGGCGGATCGGGGACGTACTGGCGCAGTCCGACGTCCGTCAGGTCCTGTGGTTCACCACCTGGCAGGCCCTCGTCTCCACCGCCCTCACCCTGCTGGTCGCCCTGCCCGGCGCGTACGTCCTCGCCCGCTTCGACTTCCCCGGCAAGCAGGTGCTGCGGGCCGTGGTCACCGTGCCGTTCGTGCTGCCGACGGTCGTCGTCGGTACGGCGTTCATGGCGCTCGTCGGCCGCGGCGGACTCCTCGACGAACTGTGGGGCGTACGGCTGGACACCACCGTGTGGGCGATCCTGCTCGCGCACGTCTTCTTCAACTACGCCGTCGTCGTACGCACCGTGGGCGGGCTCTGGTCGCAGCTCGACCCGCGGCAGGAGGAGGCCGCGCGGATGCTCGGCGCCTCGCGGTTCGCGGCCTGGCGGACCGTCACCCTGCCCGCGCTCGCGCCCGCCGTGGCGGCGGCGGCGCTGATGGTCTTCCTGTTCACCTTCACCTCCTTCGGCGTGGTGCAGATCCTGGGCGGGCCGGCCTTCTCCACCCTCGAAGTGGAGATCTACCGGCAGACCTCCGAGATCTTCGACCTGTCCACGGCAGCCGTCCTGACGATGATCCAGTTCGTCGCCGTGGGCACGATCCTCGCCCTGCACGCCTGGACCGTACGGCGCCGGGAGACCGCGCTGCGGCTGGTGGACGCCTCGGTGACCGCGCGCCGTCCGCGCGGCGCCGGACAGTGGGCGCTCCTCGGCGGAGTCGTCGCCACCGTCGCCGTACTGCTCCTGCTGCCGCTCGCCGTACTGGTGGAACGCTCCTTCGGCGCCGCCGGTCTCGGCTACTACCGGGAGCTGACCCAGGACGACGGGGGAGTGTTCCTGGTCGCGCCGATCGAGGCGGTCGGCAACTCGCTCCAGTACGCCGTCGCCGCCACCGTCATCGCCATGGTGATCGGCGGTCTCGCCGCCGTGGCGCTGACCCGGCGGGACGCGGGACGGCTGGTGCGCGGCTTCGACGCGCTGCTGATGCTGCCGCTCGGGGTGTCCGCGGTGACCGTCGGTTTCGGTTTCCTGATCGCCCTCGACGAGCCGCCGCTGGACCTCCGCGCCTCCTGGATCCTGGTCCCGCTCGCGCAGGCGCTGGTCGGCGTCCCCTTCGTCGTACGGACCATGCTGCCGGTGCTGCGGGCCGTGGACGTACGGCTGCGGGAGGCGGCGGCGGTGCTCGGGGCGTCGCCGTGGCGGGCGTGGCGGGAGGTGGACCTGCCGCTGGTGCGGCGGGCGCTGCTGATCGCCGCCGGGTTCGCGTTCGCGGTGTCGCTGGGCGAGTTCGGGGCGACGGTGTTCATCGCGCGGCCGGAGAACCCGACGCTGCCGGTGGCCGTGGCGCGGCTGCTGGGGCGGCCCGGGGACCTCAACTACGGCCAGGCGATGGCCCTGTCGACGATTCTGATGATCGTGTGCGCGGTGGCGCTGCTCGTCCTTGAGCGGCTGCGGACCGACCGGACCGGGGAGTTCTAGATGCTGCTGAGCCTTCAGGACGCGACCGTCCGCTTCGGTGGGCGGCCGGTGCTGGACGCCGTCGACCTGGGGGTCGCGGAGCACGAGATCGTGTGTGTGCTCGGCCCCAGCGGCAGCGGCAAGTCCACGCTGCTGCGGGCGGTGGCCGGACTGCAGCCTCTCGACTCCGGGCGGGTGTCGCTCGACGGACACGACCAGTCGGGCGTGCCCGCGCACAAGCGCGGCGTCGGGCTGATGTTCCAGGACCACCAGCTCTTCCCGCAGCGGGACGTGGGCGGCAATGTCGCCTTCGGCCTGCGCATGCACGGCGCGTCGCGGAGCGAACAGGCGGAACGAGTAAGGGAGTTGCTGGACCTGGTGGGACTGCCGGACGCGGCCGGGCGCGCCGTCGCCGCGTTGTCCGGCGGCGAGCAGCAGCGCGTGGCGCTCGCCCGCGCCCTCGCGCCCAGCCCCCGGCTGCTGATGCTCGACGAGCCGCTCGGACAGCTCGACCGGTCGCTCAGGGAACGGCTGGTCGTCGAACTGCGCGAGCTGTTCGGCCGGTTGGGCACCACGGTGCTCGCCGTGACGCACGACCAGGGTGAGGCGTTCGCGCTGGCCGACCGGGTGGTGGTGATGCGGGACGGGCGGATCGCCCAGTCCGGTACGCCGCTTGAGGTGTGGCAGCGTCCGGCCGACGCGTTCGTGGCCCGCTTCCTCGGCTTCGAGAACGTCGTCGAGGCGACGGTGGGCGACGATGCCGCGGTGACCCCCTGGGGCAAGCTCCCCGTCCCGGAAGGCGCCCCGCAGGGCACGCGGACCCTTCTCGTCCGCCCCGCCGGTGTCCGCCTGGTCCCGGTCGGCGAGGGCCTGCGCTGCACGGTGGCCGCACGCACCTTCCGCGGCACCCATGTCACCGTCCACCTCCAGCCCGAGGACGCGCCCCGCCTGGAGGCGGCCTGCGCGCTCAGGGCCGCGCCGGAGGTCGGGGGTGAGGTCGGCGTGGAGTTCGACGCGGCGGAAATCGCCGTGCTGGGATGAGCGCGACTGCCTAGGGTGTGCGGCATGACACCACTCGCGCATGACCGCTACTGCGAGGAAATCGCACACCAGGTAGGGCAGTTGCGGACGGTCGTGACGTCCGGCGCCGATCTGTCCGGCACCGTGCCCACCACGCCCGACTGGTCCCTGGAGCAGCTCGTACGGCACACCGGCGGTGCCCTGCGCTGGGTGGACGTCATGGTGCGGACCGGGGCCGAGGACGACGTCCCCGAGGACCAGGTGCCGGGGTTCGCCGGGCCCGGGGCGTGGGGCGACCCCGGCGCGCTGGACGCCTGGCTGGCGGAGTCCGGCGAACTGGTCGTCGGCGCGCTGCGCGAGGCCGGTCCGGACGCGAAGGTGTGGAGCTGGGCCGGGATTCACAGCGCCGGGTTCTGGGCCCGCCGTATGACGCACGAGGTGACCGTCCACCGCGCGGACGCCACCCTGGCCGCCGGGCTGCCCTACGAGGTCGCGCCCGAGGTCGCCGCGGACGCGGTCGACGAGTGGCTGGAGATCGTGGAGTGGGCGCAGCGGACGCTGCCGGACGACACGGTGCACGACCTGCGGGGGCCTCGGCGCACCATCCATCTGCACGCCACCGGGACCCGGCCGGAGATCCACTCGGAGTGGCTGATCGAGCTCGGCGAGGAGGGTGTCTCCTGGCGGCGCGGCCACGAGAAGGCCACCGTCGCCCTGCGCGGCCCGCTCACCTCCGTGCTCCTCGCCTTCTACCGCCGGCTGCCGCTGGACGCCCCCGGCCTCGACGTGCTCGGCGACCGGAAGCTGCTGGAGTTGTGGCTGGAGCGGGCGACGTTCGGCTGAGCGGCCGGTAACGGAAGCGGCCCGCCCCCGGGAAAGGGGACGGGCCGCCGATGTGTGCGTGAGGCGTCAGCGCTGGTTGCTCGCCCCGCGGCGGCGCATGCCGAAGAAGACCGCACCACCGCCGACCACGACCAGGGCGGCCGCGATGCCGGCGATCAGACCGGTGTTGGAGTTGGCGCCGGTCTCGGCGAGGTTCGACTCACCGGCCGGGGAGGGCGCGTTGCTCGAGGTGTCCGCCGGAGCGGTGCTCTCGCTCTCCGGCTCCGACGGGGTCGGCTCGGGCTCCTCGGCCGGGGTGGAGGAGGACTTCGACGGGGTCGGCTCCGGCTCCTCCTCGGCCGGGGGCTCCTCCTCCGTCTTGCAGGCCGTCGCCGGGGTGACCAGGTTCGGCTTGATGTCCTCGTCGACGTAGGGCTTCGCGTCGACGTGGATGCGGTACTCGGCGTTCGGCTTCCAGTCCTCCTCGAAGGTGATGACGGTGCCCTCGGCGGTGCCCTTGACCACCTGCTCGCCGACCTGCTTGTCCTGCAGGAACACGGTGATGGTGGCGGGGACGCCGGCCGGGTCCTTGTCGGTGACGGTGATGACGCCCTTGTCGCCGACGCACTTGGCCTCGGCCGAGAACTCGGTGATGTTGCAGGCCGCCGCGCTGCCGGCGACGCCGATCGCGAGGGCGGCGGACGCGGAGACGACACCGAGGGCGCGCACGGAGCGCGCGACGGTACGGCGGGATACGGACAGAACTGCCACGTTTGTCCTTACGGGAGAGCGTAAATGCGGGGGGTGGAGGGAGTGTTGACGGAGCATCAGCACTCCCGTACGGCTCTCAGGTCTATAAGCGCCGCATAAGTAGTGTCAACGCATATGCCTACAGTGGGACGGGGCTTTGCCTTCTTATTAACCGCCCAGACGTTTCAAGGCCTCCGGGGCTTCCTCGATCCGGTCGACCAGGGCGATCCGGGCCTCCATCGAGCGCTCCCGGGCGAGCGACCGCAGCAGCGGCCAGGCCGGCAGCTTCTCCGTCCAGTGCGCCCGGTTCACCAGCACCATGGGCGTGGGCTCACCGCGCGACCCGTAGTAGTTCGGCGTCGCGTTGTCGAAGATCTCCTGTACGGTCCCGGCGGCGCCCGGCAGGAACACCACGCCCGCGTCGCAGCGGGCCAGCAGCCCGTCCTCGCGGGTGGCGTTGGCGAAGTACTTCGCGATGTGCGAGGCGAAGGCGTTCGGCGGCTCGTGGCCGTAGAACCAGGTGGGGATGCCGATCGAGTGGTTGCCCTTCGGCCAGCGGGTGCGCACCTCGAAGGCGGCACGCGCCCAGTCGGTGATCGACGGCGTGAACGAGGGCGCGGAGGCGAGGAGTTCGCAGGCATCGTCCAGCATGGCGTCGTCGTACGGGGCCGCGTAGGCGCCGAGGTTCGCCGCCTCCATCGCGCCCGGACCGCCGCCCGTCGCCACCGTGAACCCGGCGTGGGTCAGCGCCCGCCCGAGCCGGGCGGCACCCCGGAACTCCTCGGTGCCGCGCGCCATCGCGTGACCGCCCATCACGCCCACGACCCGTGCCCCGCGCAGGAGTTCGTCGAGGGTGTCGGACATGGAGTCGTCGTGGACCGCGCGCAGCATGGAGGCGAAGATGTCGCCGTCCGCCTTGGTCCGCTGGAACCAGGTGTAGGCCAGCGCGTCCGGGGTCGCCTCGTAGCCCTTGTCGAGCGAGGCGAACAGGTCGCCGGGCGTGTAGAGACGCCCCCGGTACGGGTCGAAGGGCAGGCCGGGGACGGGCGGGAGCACCAGGGCGCCGTCGGCGCGGAGCTTCTCCGCCGCGTCGGGACGCATCGGGCAGCCGAGGAAGACGGCCCCGGCGGTGTCGTTGGTGAGCAACTCCCGTGTCCGGTCGGTCAGATCGACGGACTGGACACGGAATCCGGAGAGCGTGCCGCGCGACGAGACGATCGCGTCGAACTCCTCGAGCGTCTCTATCTCGCGGTCCCCGTGATGGACGGCATGGGCGGGACTCGTCTGCACCCGCCCATGCTAGGGGGTGCCGTTCGGCTCAGGTCGGCCACCGGCGACGACGCCGCCCGGAGGGGCCCCAGCCGCGTTCTCGTCGGGCGCCAGGGCTCTGCCCTGACGCCCTCCTCCGCCTCGCAACTGCGCGCTCCTCCCGCTCGGCTTCGCTCGAGCGGGGATCTCCACGCGCGGGAGGGGCCCTCATCGTCCCCGCTCGGGGCGGCCACAAGGCGCCGTCACCCGAAGCCGGCCCGAGCCGAACGGCGCCCCCGGACCCGCGTGTGCGTCAGCCCTGCATCGCGGCCGGGTCCATCCAGATGACCTCCCAGGTGTGGCCGTCGAGGTCGTCGAAGGCGCGGCCGTACATGAAGCCGTAGTCCTGGGTCTCGCCGGTGACCGAGCCGCCCGCCGCGACGGCCTTCTCCACCAGCTCGTCGACCTTCTCGCGGCTCTCCGCGCTCAGCCCCAGCAGCACCTCGCTGCTCTTCGTGGCGTCCACGATCTCCTTCTTGGTGAACCCCGCGTACTTCTCCCTGGTCAGCAGCATCGCGACGATCGTGTCGCTGATCACGACCGACGCGGCCGTCTCGTCGCTGAACTGCGGGTTGATCGAGTAGCCGAGCTCCGTGAAGAACTTCTTCGAGGCGTCGAGGTCGTTGACGGCCAGGTTCACGAAGATCATCTGCTGGTACATGGCGGGGCCTTTCCCGTTCGCTTCCATGGTGTTCGTGGGGGTAGACCGGGGGTCCGCGCGGAACTCATCGGCCCGCGGAGATTTTTTTCGAACCGGTTTCCGGACGGCTTCTCAGCGGGCCAGCGGCCACGCCGACAGCTCGGCCACGACCAGGGTCAACGGCCCGAACAGGGCCAGCAGCGCACCCGCGCGGAGCACGGCGGCCCGGCGCAGCGTCCCCGTGGCCGCCCCGAGGCGCCGCAGCGCGGCGGTGGTGCCGGCGCGGGCCTGCTTGGCCTCGACGGCGGCCGTCAGCAGCGTCGCCGTCGTGCAGCCGGCCACCAGCAGCACCCCGAGCACGACGAGCGGGCCGGCTGAGGCGTCCTCGCGGTCGTGCAGCGAGGCCATGGCGTACGCGGCCGACAGCACCGCGCAGACCACGCCCAGCGGGCGCCCGATGCGCGTGGCCTCCGTCATCAGGACCCGCCCGGCCAGCAGCCGCAGCGCGCCGGGCCGCACCGTCTGCAGCAGCCTGCCGCACAGATGGGCGAGGCCGGGACCGGCCAGGGCGAGACCGACGGCGGTCAGGGCCAGACCGAGCAGCGCGGAGGGCCGGTCACCCGGCGCGCCCCCGCCGCCCGCACGGCTCGCGAAGGCCTCCACGGCCAGGCCGACCGCCAGCACCGCGATGCCCCACGGCAGCCCGGACGGTGGCGTGAGCGGCACGGCGGGTCCGCTGCCGGCGGGCTCGGTGCCGACGGCCGTCCCGGGGGCCTCCTCCGCCGTGCCCTCCCGCTCCGGTGCCGCCTCGGCCGTACGCCGGCCGCGGGCCGCCGCCCCCAGGTGCTTGCCGAACCGTCCGTACGCCCCGAACGACTCGCGTACCGCCGTACGCCGGTACGCGCCGAACCTGCCGTACGTCCGCCCCGCGCTGGCCGCGCCCGCCGCCGGCTCACGCGGCCGCAGCGCCACCGCCACGGCCGCCGACGCGCTCAGCGGCACGAGCGCCAGCAGGGTCAGGGCGGCCGGCAGCGGAAGCGGCCGGCCGGTGGCGAGGAAGTCCGTCGCGGTGCCGTCGGAGGGCATGCCGGTGAGGTCGCCGCGCAGCTGGAGGAAGACCAGCAGGGCCAGCAGCGAGCCCAGCGCGCAGGACAGCGCCGTGGTGGCCGCGGAGACCGCCATCAGCCGGGCGGGACCGAGACCGATCGCCGACAGACCGGGCCTGGGCCGGGTGCCCGGATCGGTGCGGGCGACCGCGATCGCGAAGTACACCGTGGCCGCCAGCGGGACCGCGCACCAGGCCAGCCGGAGCGCCGAGGAGGCCGGGTCGGGGTGGCCCAGCGCGTGGCCGAGGGTGCTGAGCAGCAGGAAGCCCGTGCCCGCGGACGCGGCCGTGACCAGGAGCCGGCGCAGCTGGACGGCGGTGCGGGCGCTTCGGGTCAGACGGAGAGCGAGCACGCCGCCCGGCCTTCCGTCTCGGCCGCCCCGGCGACCGGCGGCAGATGTACGGTGCGCACCCGCCGTCCGTCGAGCAGCGACACGGTGCGGTCGGCGAGGGCCGCGGTCTGTGCGTCGTGGGTCGCGAGGACCACGGTGATGCCGTGCGAGCGGGCCGCCGTGGTGAGCGTGCGCAGCACGTGGCCGCGGTCGACGCGGTACAGCGGGGCGGTCGGCTCGTCGGCGAACAGCACCGAGGGCGCCGGGGCGAGGGCGCGGGCGACGCACACCCGCTGCCGCTCCGCCTGTGTCAGCTCCCCGGGGTGCCTGCGGGCCCTGTCGCCGATGTCGAGGCGCTCCAGCCACTCCAGGGCCGCCGTCCTGGCGCGGCGCCGGTCGGTGCCGCGCAGCATCAGCGGCAGGGCGGCGTTCTCCCAGACGTTCAGCTCGGGCACCAGCACCGGTTCCGGGTCGATCCAGCCGAAGCGGTCCCGGCGCAGCCGCTCGCGGACGACGGGGCTCATGGTGTGCACGGGCACGCTGTTGAACCAGACCTCGCCGCTCTTCACGGGCAGCAGGCCGGACAGACAGCGCAGCAGGGTCGTCTTGCCGCTGCCGCGCGGGCCGCCGACGGCGAGGATCTCGCCTTCCCGGACGCCGAGCGAGACCCCGCTCAGTCCGGGCGAGCCGTCGTCGTACCGGTGGTGCAGGGCTCGCGCCCAGAGCACGTCGTTGTCCGGTGGGGCCACCATGGCGTACACCTCGGTTCGGATCGGAAATGCCGTGCTGTGTCCCCCGTATGGGGGAACGAGAGCGCAGGCTGCCGGTCACGCTCTCGGTTCCACGTACCGTCGTGCGCAGTGGACAGCGCGTGGCGAGAACCAAGCACGTGCTGCCTCCTTGGCGCTGTTGCCGCCCGGGCTGGGCTCAACCCGGCTGGTGTCGATCGCGTGAGACTCCGCTCTTCGCTGAGCAGCGGAGCAGCGTGAGCCAGGAAGTCCCGTCGTCCAACGAGGGGCGGAGTCAATGGAACGCTAGGCAGGCCGTGGCAGGTGGCCGGACAGCAACACGGCCCCGTGCCGTCCCTTCTCACTCGAATGGACGGCACGGGGCCGGTGTTGATCATCCAGAAGGAAGATCGGAACCTCGTTTGGCCTACAGCTTGGTCCAGGCCTCGGAGAGGGTCGCGCGCAGGATCTGCTCGATCTCGTCGAAGGTCTCCTGATCGGAGATCAGCGGCGGGGCGAGCTGGACGACCGGGTCGCCGCGGTCGTCGGCCCGGCAGTACAGGCCGTTCTCGAAGAGCTTCTTCGACAGGAAGCCGTACAGCACGCGCTCGGTCTCGTCCGCGTCGAAGGACTCCTTGGTGTTCTTGTCCTTGACCAGCTCGATGCCGTAGAAGAAGCCGTTGCCGCGGACGTCGCCGACGATCGGCAGGTCGTGCAGCTTCTCCAGGGTCGCGCGGAAGGCGCCCTCGTTGTCGAGGACGTGCTGGTTGAGGCCCTCGCGCTCGAACAGGTCGAGGTTGGCGATGCCGACCGCGGCGGAGACCGGGTGGCCGCCGAAGGTGTAGCCGTGCAGGAAGGTGTTGTCACCCTTGTAGAACGGCTCGGCCAGCCGGTCGGAGACGATGCACGCGCCGATGGGGGAGTAGCCCGAGGTCATGCCCTTGGCGCAGGTGATCATGTCGGGGACGTAGCCGAACTTGTCGCAGGCGAAGGTGGTGCCCAGCCGGCCGAAGGCGCAGATGACCTCGTCGGAGACGAGCAGCACGTCGTACTGGTCGCAGATCTCGCGCACCCGCCGGAAGTAGCCGGGCGGGGGCGGGAAGCAGCCGCCGGCGTTCTGCACCGGCTCCAGGAAGACCGCCGCCACCGTGTCCGGGCCCTCGAAGAGGATCTGCTGCTCGATCTGGTCGGCGGCCCAGCGGCCGAACGCCTCCGGGTCGTCACCGTGGATCGGCGCCCGGTAGATGTTGGTGTTGGGCACCTTGTGCGCGCCCGGCACCAGCGGCTCGAACGGGGCCTTCAGGGCCGGCAGTCCGGTGATGGACAGGGCGCCCTGCGGGGTGCCGTGGTAGGCCACCGCGCGGGATATGACCTTGTACTTGGTCGGCTTGCCGGTGAGCTTGAAGTACTGCTTGGCGAGCTTCCAGGCGGTCTCCACCGCCTCGCCGCCGCCGGTGGTGAAGAAGACCTTGTTGAGGTCGCCCGGCGCCTCGTGCGCGAGCCGCTCCGCCAGCTCCACGGCCTTGGGGTGGGCGTAGGACCACACGGGGAAGAAGGCCAGCTCCTGGGCCTGCTTGGAGGCGGTCTCCGCGAGCTCCTGACGGCCGTGGCCCGCCTGTACGACGAACAGGCCGGCGAGGCCGTCGAGGTAGCGCCTGCCCTTGTCGTCGTAGATGTGGGTGCCCTCGCCCCGGACGATGGTGGGGACGGGGGAGTTCTCGTACGAGGACATGCGGGTGAAGTGCATCCACAGGTGGTCGTACGCGGACTTGCTGAGGTCCTCGGTGCTGCCGGTGCTCACGATTATCGGGTTCCCCACATGTAGGTCTGCTTCTTGAGCTTGAGGTAGACGAAACTCTCGGTGGAGCGCACGCCGGGAACGGCCCGGATGCGCCGGTTGATGACCTCCAGGAGGTGGTCGTCGTCCTCGCAGACGATCTCGACCATGAGGTCGAAGGAGCCCGCGGTCATCACCACGTACTCGCACTCGTCCATGGCGGTCAGCGCGTCGGCCACGGACTCCACGTCGCCCTCGACGTTGACCCCGACCATCGCCTGGCGGCGGAAGCCCACGGTGAGCGGGTCCGTGACGGCGACGATCTGCATCACGCCCTGATCGAGCAGCTTCTGCACCCGCTGGCGCACGGCCGCCTCCGACAGGCCCACGGCCTTGCCGATGGCGGCGTACGGCCGGCGGCCGTCCTCCTGGAGCTGCTCGATGATGGCGAGGGAGACGGCGTCCAACTGGGGACCGCCGCCGTTCTTGGACTCGCGGGAGTCCCTCGGGTCTGCGCTTCGACTGGCCACGGTGCCACTGTGCACGACGTATCGACAGTTTCGCAAGGCTCAATCGATGAAATTCGTTGTCTGTGGCGTCTCGACTTGCGGATTTCGCAGGAGTGGAGCGGGTGGGGGTGTCGAAAACGTCGGCCGTCGGTTTAGGGTGGGTGTCTCAGAGGTTGGACACCAGGCATTTCCTGACACCTCAGACACCTCGGACACCCACAAGGAACACCAGGAGGCCCTGCAGTGAGCACCGAGCTGCGTCGTCTGCGCAACTACATCGGCGGTGAGTTCCGGGACGCCGCCGACGGACGGACCACCGAGGTGGTCAACCCCGCGACGGGCGAGGCGTACGCGACCGCTCCGCTGTCCGGGCAGGCGGATGTGGACGCCGCGATGGCGGCCGCCGCCGAGGCGTTCCCCGGCTGGCGCGACACCACCCCGGCCGAGCGCCAGAAGGCCCTGCTGAGGATCGCCGACGCCTTCGAGGAGCGCGCCGAGGAACTCATCGCCGCCGAGGTGGAGAACACGGGCAAGCCCGTCGGGCTGACCCGCACCGAGGAGATCCCGCCGATGGTGGACCAGATCCGCTTCTTCGCGGGCGCGGCGCGGATGCTGGAGGGCAAGGGAGCCGGCGAGTACATGGAGGGGCTG
This sequence comes from Streptomyces sp. NPDC051740, assembly GCF_044453165.1. Lineage (NCBI taxonomy): Bacteria > Bacillati > Actinomycetota > Actinomycetes > Kitasatosporales > Streptomycetaceae > Streptomyces > Streptomyces sp. NPDC051740. The sequence continues at coordinate 260,967 of NZ_JBITCL010000006.1, forward strand.
ACCTCCTTCGTGCGCCGTGAGCCGATCGGCGTCTGCGCGCAGGTCGCCCCCTGGAACTACCCCATGATGATGGCCGTGTGGAAGTTCGCCCCGGCGATCGCCGCGGGCAACACCGTCGTCCTGAAGCCCTCGGACACCACCCCGGCCTCCACGGTCCTGCTCGCCGGGATCCTCGGCTCGATCCTCCCCAAGGGCGTCTTCAACGTCGTCTGCGGCGACCGCGACACCGGCCGCCTCATGGTCGAGCACCCCACCCCGGCGATGGCGTCCATCACCGGTTCGGTGCGCGCGGGCATGTCCGTCGCCGAGTCCGCGTCCAAGGACCTCAAGCGGGTCCACCTGGAGCTGGGCGGCAAGGCCCCGGTCGTCGTCTTCGAGGACACCGACATCGCCAAGGCCGTCGAGGACATCTCCGTCGCGGGCTTCTTCAACGCCGGCCAGGACTGCACGGCCGCCACGCGCGTGCTCGTCCACGAGTCCATCCACGACGAGTTCGTCTCCGCGCTCGCCAAGGCCGCCGCCGACACGAAGACCGGCATGCCGGACGACGAGGACGTGCTCTACGGCCCGCTCAACAACCCCCACCAGCTCAAGCAGGTCGAGGGCTTCATCGAGCGGCTGCCGGCGCACGCGCGCGTGGTCGCCGGCGGCAAGCGCGTCGGCGACAAGGGCTTCTTCTACGCCCCGACCGTCGTCTCCGGCCTCGACCAGGGCGACGAGATCGTCCAGAAGGAGGTCTTCGGCCCGGTCATCACCGTCCAGCGCTTCACCGACGAGGACCAGGCCGTCGAGTACGCCAACGGCGTCGAGTACGCGCTGGCCTCCTCGGTGTGGACCAAGGACCACTCCCGCGCGATGCGCATGTCCAAGAAGCTGGACTTCGGCTGCGTGTGGATCAACACGCACATCCCGCTGGTCGCGGAGATGCCGCACGGCGGCTTCAAGAAGTCCGGCTACGGCAAGGACCTCTCGGCGTACGGCTTCGACGACTACACGCGCGTCAAGCACGTGATGACGTCGCTCGACGGATAGGCGCCGAAGCCTCGGCCCCGGACGGTGAACCACCGTCCGGGGCCGAGGTGTATCCAGAGGTGAAACCTGTTTTTGAACATGTTCAACTCTCGGCGTACGCTGCTGCCATGAGCGACAGAGCCGCCCTGCTCAAGGGCATCCGCGCCTGGCTGGTCTTCTTCGTCGTCTGCCTGGTGCTCAGCGGCGCCACGGCCTTCCCGCTGGTGCACGAACTGCGCTGGACCGAGGAACTGCTCCGGTCCCTGTCGGCGCCGGAGCACCTCCCCGCCCTCATGGACTGGATCGAGCGCGTACGCCAGGGGCTCGACACCGCCGACGCCGAGTACCCCTTCCTCCTCTACGGCACCGACTGGCTCGCCTTCGCGCACCTCGTGATCGCGGTCGCCTTCTACGGCCCCTACCGCGACCCCGTCCGCAACATATGGGTCATCGAGTTCGGCATGATCGCCTGCGCCGGCGTCATCCCGCTCGCCCTCGTCTGCGGCCCGGTCCGGGGCATCCCCTTCTGGTGGAGCGTCATCGACATGGCGTTCGGGGTGTTCGGCGTGATCCCGCTGTACGCCGTACACCGGAGGATCAAGCGGCTGGAGGCGCTCACGCCGGACACGGTCCCGGCGCTCGCTACATGAGAGCGGCCACGCGGATGCGGTCGGCGACCGGGTTCGACGACGTGTCCTTCGCGTCGGTGTCGGAGAGCGAGTACACGAGGGTGCGGCTCAGGTCCTCGGTCGCGGCGATCGCCGTGCTGTAGCCGGGGCGGGCGCCGGTCTTGAGCCAGTAGACCGTGCCCTCGTGCTCCCAGCGGGTCAGGCCCGCGCTGTAGGCGGCGCCCTCGATGCCCGCCGGGACCGTGAACATCTCCCGCAACTGCGGTTCGGGCACGATCCGCCCGCTGAAGAGGGCGGTGACGAGCCGTTCCAGGTCGGCGGTGGTCGAGATCATGTCCCCGGCCGCCCAGCGGTCGGCCACGTTCCACTCGGTGACGTCGACGAGCCGGGTCGTCCCGTCCGGCTGGGACACCACCTGGTAACCGTGGTGGTGCGGTCCGCGGATGCGGGGGTCGGTGCCGGGGAAGTACGTGTGCCGCATCCCGGCGGGGCGCAGCACGAGCCTGGTCGCCTCGGAGGCGTACGAGTGCCCGGTCACCTTCTCGATCAGCAGGCCGAGGATCGTGTAGTTGATGTTGAGGTACCGCTGCTGCTCACCGGCGTCGAACGCCGGTCCCTTCGCGACCGCCGACTCCACGACCCGCCGCGGGGTGAGCGTGTCGTAGCGGTGCGCGTACTGCTCCTCGAAGGTGTTCCCCCAACTGACGCCCGGCTGGATGCCGCTGGTGTGGTTCAGCAGGTTCCGTACGGTGACGGGCTTCTCGAAGCCGGAGCCGAGCAGGCCGGGCAAGTAGCGCTCGATCGACGCGTCGAGATCGACCTCGCCCTGGGAGGCGAGCCGGAGGACGGCGGCGGCCGTCACCACCTTGGTCGTCGAACCGGCCCTGAACCGCGCGTCCGGGTCGGCCGCCCGGCCGCTCGCCAGGTCCCGCACCCCCGAACCGCCCTGCCAGGAACCCTCGGTGCCGCCCAGCCGGACGAGCGCGGCGGTCGCGTCCCCGTCGGGCAGCCCCTCGATAGCCTCGCACAACGCCTGGTGGGACGGGGTGGTACCGCACACGGGCGCCGCCGGGGCGGGCGAGGCGAACGCGGGCGCGGCGAGCGGGCCCGCGCCCAGGGCGAGGACGAGGGAGGCGGCGAGAAGAGGGGTACGGCGGCGGGTGCGCATCGGTTGCTCCTCGGGGGAGTTCGGCGGAAGGACGTGATCATCCTCCGGCCGTGCGGGCCGCCTCCGGATCGTCGTCAGGGAGGGCGCCCGCCCTGGCACGCCCCCGACCAACTCGCCTGAGGACGCAGGGGAGTTGTCAGGGGTCGCCCCTAGGGTGCCTGCCGCCCCGGCCGGCTCCCGGCCGCACGCAGCGCGCACAGCACGTCGATGCGGTTGGTGGTGATCGAGTCGACGCCCAGGGCCAGCAGGCGGCGCATGGAGCGGCGGGTGTCCGGGGTCCAGACGGACAGCAGATGACCGGCGTGGTGGACACGGTCCGCGAGCGCGCGGTCGACCAGGCCGAAGCGGTAGTTCAGCCAGCGCGGACGGACCGCCTCCAGCAGACCGGCGCGGGCCGGTGCCAGCGTCGTACGCGTGAGCGCGATCTCGGCGGACGGGTCCGCCGCGCGCACGGCGAGCATGGCGGGGGCGCCCGCGCAGTAGTACACGCGGTCCTGGGCGCCCCGCTCGCGTACGGCGTCCACGATCCGGCGCACCGCGCGGACGTCCGGCGCGCCGGGCAGGTCGATCATCACCCGGCCGCCGTCCGTCGCCGCCAGCGCGTCGGAGAGCGTGGGCACCCCGTCGTCCGTGACCTCGCGCACCTCCTCCCACGACAGCGACGGCAGCGGACGGTCGTGTCCCCAGAGCCGCTTCAGCGTGCCGTCGTGCAGCAGCACCGGGACGCCGTCCCGGGTGAGGCGTACGTCGATCTCCACCGCGTCCGCGCCCCGGTGGAGCGCGGACCGCAGCGAGGCGAGGGTGTTCTCGCGGACGCGGTAGGGGTCGCCGCGGTGGGCCACGGCGGTCACGTTCTGCATGGCGGCCCTTCGCGGGTGGTCAGGAGGCGAGCCAGGACGCGGTGTAGGTGTCGATCTCGGTGGCCAGCCGCGCCTTGCCGGCCGGGTCCATGAACGACGCCTCGACCGCGTTCTTCGCCAGGCCGGCCAGTCCCCGCTCGTCGAGCTCCAGCAGCCGCGCGGCGACCGCGTACTCGTTGTCGAGGTCGGTGCCGAACATCGGCGGGTCGTCGGAGTTGACGGTGACGATGACGCCGGCCCGGGTGAACTCCTTGATGGGGTGCTTGTCGAGGTCGGTCACCGCGCGGGTGGCGATGTTGGAGGTGGGGCACACCTCCAGCGGGATGCGCCGCTCGGCCAGGTGCTGGAGCAGCTCGGGGTCGCGGGCGGAACTGGTGCCGTGCCCGATGCGCTCCGCGCCCAGTTCGTTGAGCGCGTCCCACACCGTCTCCGGTCCCGTGGTCTCGCCGGCGTGCGGTACGGAGTGCAGCCCGGCGGCGATCGCGCGGTCGAAGTACGGCTTGAACTGCGGCCGGGGCACGCCGATCTCGGGCCCGCCGAGACCGAAGGAGACCAGGCCCTCCGGGCGCAGCCGGTCGTCGGTGGCGAGCCGCAGGGTCTCCTCGGCGGACTCAAGACCCGCCTCGCCGGGGATGTCGAAGCACCAGCGCAGCACGGTCCCGAACTCGGTCTCGGCCGCCTTGCGGGCGTCCTCGATCGCGTCCATGAAGGCACGTTCGTCGATGCCGCGCCGGGTGGAGGAGAACGGCGTGATGGTCAGCTCGGCGTACCGCACCTGCTGCCGGGCCAGTTCACGGGCCACCTCGTAGGTCAGCAGCCGTACGTCCTCGGGGGTGCGGATCAGGTCGACGACGGACAGGTACACCTCGATGAAGTGGGCGAAGTCCGTGAAGGTGAAGTAGTCGGCCAGGGCCTCGGGGTCGGTGGGGACCTTGGAGTCGGGGTGGCGGGCGGCCAGCTCCGAGACGATGCGGGGGGAGGCGGACCCGACGTGGTGCACATGCAGTTCGGCCTTGGGCAGCCCGGCGATGAAGGCGTGCAGATCGCGTGGGACGCGCGGCTCGACGAGACGGTCGGTCAAGGTTCCTCCCCGGAACGGCGCCCCTTCGACCGCACGAGCGGCGGGACGCGGATGATCGGCTGATCGGTGACTCGGGGTCATCGTAGGCGGTCGTGAAGGGGGCGCGGGGCGGTGCGGGGCGGCGGAGCCGTAGCATGGCCGGACGATCGAGGGCCGAGGGGGAACTCCAGATGACGGACGCGACGCAGCCGGGCGGGGACACGGGCGCCGACGACCCCTGGGCGGCCCCGGAGGACAGGCCCTCACTGGACAAGGACCGCACGTCCGGCACCGGCCGGCCGCCGCAGGCACCGGTCACGCCGACCGTCGCCGACGGGCTGTCCGTGCCGCAGCCGCCGTCCGTGCACAACCAGCCCACCATCGCCGGGATGCCGGGTGCCGGCTTCGTCCCGCCCGCGGGGGGCATGCCCCCGGGCGGCGCCGCGCCCTTCGACACCCAGGGCTCCGCGCTGCCCCCGCCGCCCGTCGCGCCCACCGGCCCCGGCGCACCCGGCGGCTACGGATACCCCGGCTACCCGCCGGGCTACGGCTGGCCCGGCATGCCGGTGCAGCGGCAGAACGGCATGGGCGTCGCGGCCATGGTGCTCGGCATCCTGGCCTGCTGCCTGTTCTGCCTGTACGGCGTGGTCTCCGTCGTCCTCGGCGTCCTCGCCATCGTCTTCGGCATCAAGGGCCGGCAGAAGGCCGAGCAGGGCCTGGCCGACAACCACGGGCAGGCCCAGGCCGGCCTGATCACGGGCATCATCGGTCTCGTCCTCGGCATCGCCGTGATCGTCCTGATAGCCATCGGCGTCGTGGCCGCCATCAACAGCGAGGAGGACAGCTGGGAGGACGAGGACTACTACGGCGCCCACCGCCCGGCCGTCACCGCTCCCGCCTTCCGCTGACCACACCGGTCGTTCAAGGGCCGACGGCCCGAGCCCCCGCACAGCGGGCTCGGGCCGTCGGCCCTTCGCGGGTGGGTCAGAGCGCGAGGCCCGTCAGGACCATCACCCGCTCGTAGGTGTAGTCGTCCATCGCGAACCTCACGCCCTCACGGCCCACACCGGACTGCTTGGCGCCGCCGTACGGCATCTGGTCGGCGCGGTAGGACGGCACGTCACCGATGACCACACCGCCGACCTCCAGGGCCCGGTGGGCCCGGAAGGCGGTCTGCAGGTCGTGCGTGAACACGCCCGCCTGGAGGCCGTACTTGGAGTCGTTGACGGCCGCGAAGGCCGCCTCCTCGCCGTCCACCTTCTGTACGGTCAGCACCGGTCCGAAGACCTCCTCGCAGGAGATCGTCGCGTCGGCCGGTACGTCGGTGAGCACGGTCGGCGCGTAGGAGGCGCCGTCGCGCTTGCCGCCGGTGTGCAGCGTGGCGCCCGCGGCGGTGGCCTCGTCGACCCAGGACTCCACGCGCTGCGCGGCGGCCTCGCTGACCAGCGGGCCGACGTCCGTGGCGTCGTCGTTCGGGTCGCCGGTGACCTGCGCCTCGACGGCGGCGACGATGCGCGGCAGCAGCCGGTCGTACACCGACGCGTCGGCGATCACGCGCTGCACGGAGATGCAGGACTGGCCGCCCTGGTAGTTGGAGAAGGTCGCGATGCGCTGCGCGGCCCGGTCCAGGTCCTCGTCGCTCGCGAAGTCGGCGAGGACGACGGCCGCGCCGTTGCCGCCCAGCTCCAGGGTGCAGTGCTTGCGCGGCACCGAATCCATGATCGCGTAACCGACCGTCTCGGAGCCGGTGAACGAGATGACCGGGAGGCGCTCGTCCTGGACCAGGGCGGGCATACGGTCGTTGGGGACCGGGAGGATGCTCCAGGAACCGGCGGGCAGCTCGGTCTCGGCGAGCAGCTCACCGAGGACCAGGCCGGAGAGGGGCGTGGCGGGGGCCGGCTTGAGGATGATCGGCGCGCCCGCGGCGATCGCGGGAGCGATCTTGTGGGCGCACAGGTTCAGCGGGAAGTTGAACGGCGCGATGCCGAGGACGACGCCCTTGGGGAAGCGGCGGGTGAGGGCGAGCCGGCCCTGGCCGCCGGCGTCGGTGTCCAGGCGCTGGGCCTCGCCGCCGTTGAAGCGGCGGGCCTCCTCGGCGGCGAAGCGGAAGACGGAGACGGCGCGGCCGACCTCTCCGCGGGCCCACTTGACCGGCTTGCCGTTCTCGGCGGAGATCAGGCGGGCGATCTCCTCGGTGCGCTCGACGAGGCGGCGGCTGACGTGGTCGAGGGCGGCGGCGCGGGTGTGGGCGGGGGTGGCGGCGAAGTCCTCGCGGACGGCGTGGGCGGCGGAGACGGCGTCTTCGACCTGGGCGTCGGTGGGGACGCTCACGGTTCCGACGGTGTGGCCGTCCCAGGGGGAGGTGACGTCGAAGGTGGTCTCGCCGGTGGCCTGGCGGCCGGCGAGCCAGAAGGCGGTGGTGGAAGTCATGTGCGGGTTCCGGCCCTTCCGTGGTGGGGGTGTGCGGGTGGGTTGCTGCGTCCACGGTAGGGCGGGGGGTGGGGGGTGGAGTTTGGCCGAGTCGTAGTGGTGGGGGTGTGGGGGTTCTACGGTTTGGCGGGGTGGAGTGGGGGTGGGCTGGGGTGGGTGGGCTGACGGTGTTGGGCGGGCTGGGAGGTGTTACTCCGTCGTCGTCGCCTTCAGGGAGAGCCACAGCTCCATGCGGGTGTCCGGGTCGTCCAGGGAGCGGCCGAGGATCTCCTCGACCCGGCGCATGCGGTAGCGGAGGGTGTGGCGGTGGACGCCCAGGTCGGCTGCCGCCGCGTCCCACTGGCCGTGGCGGGAGAGCCAGGCGCGGAGGGAGGCGACGAGGTCGCCGCGGCCCGTCGCGTCGTGTTCGCGCAGGGCGCGCAGCAGCCCGTCGGCGAACGCCCTGACCGCGTCGTCGGCGAGCAGCGGCAGCACCGAGCCCGCGGCCATGCGCTCGTGTTCCACCAGCACCCGCCCCCGCCGCCGTGCCACCGAGAGCGCCTGCTCGGCCTGCTTGTAGGCGGTGGACGCGGCGATCGGGCCGGCCGGTGCGGACAGTCCGACGACCAGTTCGTCGTCGTCGGCCTTGCGGGCCGCCTCCCGCGCGGCGGCGTGGTCGCAGCAGGCGGCCACGGCGGCGCCGCCGTCGCAGGCCACTATCACCAGCCGGTTTCCCTCCGGCACCGCCAGGACCACCTCCCCGGAGCGGGCGGCGGCGGACTCCGCGACCTCGGCGAGGGCTCCGAGGGCGTCCCCGTTCGCCTCGCCCCCGGCGGCCATGATGATTCGGAAGGGCGCGTCGAGCAGGCCGCCGTACAGGTCCCCGGCCACCGCGCGGGCGTGGTCCGGCTCCCCGGCGAGCAGCATCCGCAGGACGGCGGCGCCGATGCGCTGCTCGGCGGCCTGCAGGGAGCGGGAGCGTTCCGTGGTCAGGGTGAGCAGGGCGATGGCGGAGTGGACGGCGTACCGCTCGGCGGTGCCGAGGGCGGCGGCCGTGCCGACGGCGAGCGCCGCGCGGGGGCGCCGGCCGGTGCCGAGGGAGTGCAGTTCGACCCGGTCCTCGTCCTCCGGGCCGGCCACCACCGAGGAGGCGGGCGCGGGCCGGTCCCGGAGCCGGGTCACGTCCGGGGTGAGCCGCGCGGCCCGCCGCCCCGCCCACTCCGGTGCCGTGGCCACGACGGCGCCCGAGGCGTCGTACAGCGCGGCCCACCCGTCGACCTGCGCGGCGAGCGCGGCCAGCAGCCCCTCCGGGCCTTCCGTCAGGGCCTGCCTGGTCAGTTCCCGCTGGGCCGCGAAGCCCGCGGTCACCGCGCGGTACTGGTCGGCGGCGATGGCGGCGGACACGGCCTTGCTGATCGCGAGGAAGGGGGTGCGGCGCGGCACCTCCAGGAGCGGCAGGCCCTCCTCCCGCGCGGCGTCGACGAGGGCGTCGGGGATGTCCTCGTAGTGCACGCCGACGGCGAAACCGAGGCCCACGACTCCCGCCCCGGCCAGCCGCCTCACATAGCGGCGCATCGCCTCCCGGTCCTCCGCGTCGAGTTTCAGCGCGGTGATCAGCAGGAGTTCCCCGCCCTCCATGTAGGGCACGGGGTCGGCGAGTTCACTGGCGTGCGCCCAGCGGACCGGCACGTCGAGGCGGTCCTCGCCCGCGCGCACGGTCAGCTTGAGCGCGGAGTGGTGGACGAGCGAGGCGAGCGTCGGGGGCATGGGTGCCTTGAGCCTTCGGGTCTGCGTCGGGTGTGTGAGAAGCCGGTGATCTTTTGGCCGTCGCGTATGAACGGCCTGTGTCGATTCTGCCTCACTGTACGGTCCCCGGCCGCCCCGATCGGCCGGCTCACTCCCGGAGGTCCACCAGCAGCGGCGGCGCGTGCTCCCCCTTGACGTCGGTCAGCGACAGCACCGCGTGGCCCGCCGGTACGCCATGTGCCAGCTCCGACGCCGACCACCGCTCCCGCTCGACCTGCCGCACGGTGACCGCCCGCGCGGTCGGTGCCTTGCCCGTGATCGCCCGCCGCAGGGCGTGCACCGCCTTGCCCGCCGGGCTCTCCGCGATGATCTGCCGGTCGGTGACGTCCCGGGCCTCGGTCCACTCCTTGCCCCACACCTCGGCGAAGTCCTGGCCGTCCCACGGGGTGACACCGGACAGCGCCATCCTGCACCCGGTGGCCCCGAGCAGCGGCCCGCGCAGCGGCCTCGGCACGTCGTCCAGGGTGCGCAGCGTCAGCACCGCGCCCGCGTTGGCGGACCGCAGCCGCTGGATGCCCCGCACGGCCTCGGGGGTGACCACGCCGGTCGCGTCGTCCAGCACCAGACAGGCGAACAGGGAGCGGTCCTCGCGCACCGTCACGCTCGCCGTGAACTGGGCGAGGACCAGCCGCGCCAGCATCCGCGAGGCGTCCGCGTGCCCGCGCCGGGGCAGGTCGACGCGCACCCGCACCGGGTGGTCCAGCGCCTTGAGCGAGAACGGCCGGGACTGCCCGGAGGTGTCGAAGAACCCCGCGAAGGCGGGCCGGTCCAGCAGCGCCACCCGGTCGGCGAGGGTGCCGCCGACATCGCCCGGGTGGGCCATCTGCCGCTCGCGCGCGTCGAGTTCGCGCAGCAGCGACTCCTGGCCGGCGGCCAGGAGCCCGCTGCGCAGCTCGGCCAGCGGGCCGGGGGCGCCGTCGAGGAGCTGCCGCAGCTCGGGGACGGACGGGAAGCGGCCGTGCACCGCGCGGAACGGGCCCAGGAGCTGGGCGAGGACGGTGGTGGAGCGGCGGCTGTCGCTGCCCGGGTGCGGATCCGCCAGGTCTCCCACCAGTGCCTCGGCGAGTACGGCCGCGGCCTCGTCGGGGTCCGTGGTGCCGCCGTACAGGTCGAGGTCGTAGACCGACTCGGGATTGCCGATCCGTACGACGACGTCGTACGCGTCGCTCTCGCCGAGTCCCGCGCCCGCCGCGCCGACCACGACCACGGCGGCCTTCCCGGCGAGCGCGTGCAGGCACAGCGACTCGGCGAGCGGCCGGACGACACCGCCGGTCTTGCCGGAACCGGCCGGTCCGACGGCGAGGAGCGAGGTGCCGAGGAGCTCCGGGCCGAGGGCCAGACCGGTGCCGCGGTAGGCGTAGGGGTTGCGGGGGTCGTCGGCGGTGGTGCCGAGCCGCACCTGCCCGGTGAGCAGGTCGTGGCGGGCCTGCCGGGCGGGCAGGTCGCGCGCGCCGGAGGGGTGGGCGCAGGCGGCCGCACCTTCCTGGAGTACGGCCCCGGTGAAGGTGGCGAGGCTGTGCCGGCCGTTGCGTACGCCCTGCCAGGCGCGGGCGATACGGGCCTGGTCGACGTCCCGCATCAGCCCGGCGCGGGCGTCGGCGGCCAGCCGCTCGGCGGCGTCCGTGGCGCCGGCGGCGCGGAGGGCGGGCCAGGTGGCGGGGTCGGCCTCGGGGGCGGGCGGGCGCTGTTCCCGCGCGGGGCCACGGCGCCAGGCGGGCGGGCCGTAGCGGCGCCAGATCTCGCTCCAGCGGCCGAGGCGGCCCACGCCGACCATGATGATCCCGGCGATCAGCACGTAGTAGGCGTAGACGACCACGACGGCGCCGAAGCTGTGGGGCTCCGCCCAGGAGTCGGGGATCATCGCGTAGAGCGGCAGCAGCCACCAGCCGCCGAGGTAGCCGTTCCACAGCAGCGACCAGATGAGCCAGCCGACGAGGAACGCGATCAGGGCTCCGCTGAGCAGCTGGCGTCCCGGGACGCGCTCCGGCTCCTCCTCCGGGCGCGGCCGGTGGCCGAACCGCCATACGCCGGGGAGGGCCTCGGGGCGGGGGGTGCGGAGCCAGGTGAGGAACGCGGAGCCGTCGGGCGGCGGGGGCATGCCCGGGGCCCTCGTGGGGCGTGGGGGCGCCGTCGGTACGTCCGGTGGGCCCGCCGGGCGCGGGACGGGGTCGGCATGCGTGCCCCGTGCGTCCTGGGTACCGTCGCTGTTCATCGCCCTTGCCCCCTGAGCTGCCGCTCCATCCGCCATCAGCGGTCAATCTAACGCCCTGACAGGCGGAGTCCACCGCATACGTGGCCCGTGGCTGTGGGCAGTCGTGCCGTTGGGCGGGGGTGGGGTTTCACTCGCCCGCGTTCGCGGGGTGCCTCCCCCACTCTCGACTCCGCTCGAGCGGGAGGTACCCCCACCGCCCACCCGTGCCGCCCCAGCGGCACGACTGCCCGCAGCTCCCCCCGGCTATGTCCACCACGGACAACCCCGCCCCCCGGACAACGCCCACATGGAGCATGCCCACCCCCCTCTCCCCGTCCTAGCCTGCGAGAAAAGAACGCAAGCGTCCGAAACACCCCCCAGGAGCCCCGCATGACCGCACTTCCGCAGGAGCGCCGCGTCGTCACCGCCATCCCCGGCCCGAAGTCGCAGGAGCTGCAGGCCCGCCGCACCGCCGCGGTCGCGCAGGGCGTGGGCTCCGTGCTGCCCGTGTTCACCACCCGCGCGGGCGGCGGCATCATCGAGGACGTCGACGGCAACCGGCTGATCGACTTCGGTTCCGGCATCGCCGTGACCTCCGTCGGCGCCTCCGCCGAGGCCGTCGTCCGCCGCGCCTCCGCCCAGCTCGCCGACTTCACCCACACCTGCTTCATGGTCACGCCGTACGAGGGCTACGTGGCCGTCGCCGAGGCGCTCGCCGAGCTGACGCCGGGCGACCACGCCAAGAAGTCCGCGCTGTTCAACAGCGGCGCCGAGGCCGTCGAGAACGCCGTCAAGATCGCGCGTGCGTACACCAGGCGCCAGGCGGTCGTCGTCTTCGACCACGGCTACCACGGCCGCACCAACCTCACCATGGCACTGACCGCGAAGAACATGCCGTACAAGCACGGCTTCGGCCCGTTCGCGCCCGAGGTGTACCGCGTCCCGGTCGCCTACGGCTACCGCTGGCCGACGGGTGCGGAGAACGCGGGCCCGGAGGCCGCCGCGCAGGCCATCGACCAGATCTCCAAGCAGGTCGGCGCCGAGAACGTGGCCGCGATCATCATCGAGCCGGTGCTCGGCGAGGGCGGCTTCATCGAGCCGGCCAAGGGCTTCCTGCCCGCGATCAGCCAGTTCGCCGAGGACAACGGCATCGTCTTCGTCGCCGACGAGATCCAGTCCGGCTTCTGCCGCACCGGCCAGTGGTTCGCCTGCGAGGACGAGGGCATCGTCCCCGACCTGATCACCACCGCCAAGGGCATCGCGGGCGGTCTGCCGCTCGCCGCCGTCACCGGCCGCGCCGAGATCATGGACGCCGCCCACGCCGGCGGCCTGGGCGGCACCTACGGCGGCAACCCGGTCGCCTGCGCGGGCGCGCTCGGCGCGATCGAGACGATGAAGGAGCTCGACCTCAACGCCAGGGCGAAGAACATCGAGGCCGTCATGAAGACCCGCCTCACCGCCATGGCCGAGAAGTTCGACGTCATCGGCGACGTCCGCGGCCGGGGCGCGATGATCGCCATCGAGCTGGTCAAGGACCGCGGCACCAAGGAGCCGAACCCCGAGGCGACGGCCGCGCTGGCCAAGGCCTGCCACCAGGAGGGCCTGCTGGTCCTGACCTGTGGCACCTACGGCAACGTGCTGCGCTTCCTGCCCCCGCTGGTCATCGGCGAGGACCTCCTCAACGAGGGCCTCGACATCATCGAGCAGGCGTTCGCGCGCATCTGAGCCGGCATCGGGGCAGGTGAGCCGCCTGCCCCGGGCCGCCGGGGCCGACGAGCGGCAGAGCGTGTGAAGAACGTGTGCGAGGTGGATGACAGGAGCCCGTCGGCCCTGTCGCGGGGCCACCCCCTGCCGTAGGTTTCTCCGCGGATGAGAGATACACCCCGCCCACAGGAGACTGTGGGTGGTTTCAGGCCGGGGCCTCCCCAGCTTCGACCTGGTCGTGCCCTCGCGCACACAACCGGGGCCCGAGGGCTCCGGGTCTCCTCATGATCGGACGGTCGCCCGCCCCAAACCCCCCGGGGCGCGCGACGTTCCGTTCAGGACGGCCATCCGGGCACCTCATACGGCGAGCCGTTCCCAGAAGGGCCGGCGCATACCCCCCCTTTGCGCCGGCCCTTCGTCGTACGCCCGGCCCTCACCTGCGAAGCTGTGCACCATGCTGCTGCTGGGACCGCCCGTTCTCCTCTTCGCGCTGATCACCTGGCAGGTCGTCGCCGACGGCCCGCTGGTGGGCCTCGACGAGCGGCTGAGCCGGGAGCTGGTCCATCCGGACCGGGCCTCCGAACTGCTCGCCGACCTCGGCAACGTCCAGGTCGCCCTCCCCGTCCTGGCGATCGCACTGGCGTACGTCGCCCGGCACGGACGTGCCACGGGTATGGACCGCTGGTGGCTGCCGCCCGCCGCCGGGGCCCTGGCGATGGTGCTGGTGCCGGCGCTGGTCGCGCCCCTGAAGGAGTGGACCGACCGCCCCGGCACCCCGGCCGTGCCCCCGGCGGTCGGCTACTACCCCTCCGGGCACACGGCCACCGCCGTGGTGGCGTACGGCGCGGCGACACTGCTGCTCCTGCCGCTGCTGCGGTCGGCGGCGGTCCGTCGCCTGCTCGTCGCGGCCTGCGCCGTCCTGGTCGCCGGCGCCTCGTTCGGGCTGGTGCGCCGGGGCTACCACTGGCCGCTGGACGTTGCGGCCAGCTGGTGCCTGGGCGCGGTGCTGCTGATCGGCCTGTGGCTGCTGGCCGGCCGGGGCGGCCGCCGCGGACCCGCCGGGACCCCCGGCCCCCGGGCCGGGGGCAGTACCGGCTGACTGGTCCGGCGGTTCCGGTCCGGCGGTCCCGGTCCGGTGGCCCCGGTCCGGTGGCCCCGGTCCGGTGGCCCCGGTCCGTCGGCTCAGCTGTCGAAGCCCAGGCCCAGTCGGTCCATCGTCCGCAGCCACAGATTGCGCCGCCCGGCCTGCGCGTCCGCCCTGGCCAGCGACCACTTGGTGAGGGCGATGCCGGTCCAGGCGAACGGCTCCGGCGGGAACGGCAGCGGCTTCCTGCGCACCATCTCCAGCTCCGTGCGCTCCGTCCGTTCCCCCGCCAGCAGGTCCAGCATCACCTCGGCCCCGAAGCGGGTGGCGCCCACCCCGAGACCGGTGTAGCCCGCCGCGTACGCCGCCTTCCCCGCGTACGCCGTGCCGAAGAACGCCGAGAAGCGGGAGCAGGTGTCGATCGCGCCGCCCCAGGCGTGGGTGAAGCGGACGCCCTCCAGCTGCGGGAAACAGGTGAAGAAGTGCCCGGCGAGCTTGGCGTACGTCTCCGGCCGGTCGTCGTACTCGGCGCGCACCCGGCCGCCGTACGGATAGACCGCGTCGTAGCCGCCCCACAGGATCCGGTTGTCGGCGGAGAGCCGGAAGTAGTGGAACTGGTTGGCGCTGTCCCCGAGGCCCTGCCGGTTCTTCCAGCCGATGGACGCCAGCCGGTCGGCGGTGAGCGGCTCGGTCATCAGGGCGTAGTCGTAGACCGGGACGGTGTAGGAGCGGACCCGTCTGACCAGGCTGGGGAAGACGTTGGTGCCGAGCGCCACCGCGCGGGCGCGGATCCGTCCGTACGGGGTGCGTACGGCCATGCCGGTGCCGTACGGCTTCAGGGTGAGGGCGGGGGTGTGCTCGTACACGCGGACGCCGAGGTCGAGACAGGCCCGCTTCAGTCCCCAGGCGAGTCTGGCCGGGTGGAGCATGGCCACGCCCCGGCGGTCGTACAGGCCGGCCTGGAAGGTCGGGGAGTTCACCTGTTCCCGTACGGCGTCGGCGTCCAGGTACTCGATGCCGTCGGCGAGGCCCTTGGCGCGCACCTCCTCGTACCAGTCCTTGAGCTCCCACGCCTGGTAGGGCTCGGTGGCGACGTCGATCTCGCCGGAGCGTTCGAAGTCGCAGTCGATGGAGTGGCGGGCGACCGTCTCCTCGATGGCGTCGAGGTTGCGGGCGCCCAGCCGCTGAAGGGTGTGGATCTCGTCCGGCCAGCGGGTCAGCCCGTTGGGCAGGCCGTGGGTGAGGGAGGCGGCGCAGAAGCCGCCGTTGCGGCCGGAGGCGGCCCAGCCCACCTCGCGGCCCTCCACCAGCACGACGTCCCGTGCGGGGTCGCGCTCCTTGGCGATCAGCGCGGTCCACAGTCCGCTGTAGCCGCCGCCGACGACCAGCAGGTCGCAGGTCTCGGCGCCGGTGAGGGCGGGTTCGGGGTCGGGCCTGCCGGGGTCGTCCAGCCAGTAGGAAACCGGCCGGGCTTCGGAAAGGGATTTCGTCCAACGGCTCATGGCGCCAGGGGCCATGATTTCAACTCCCTACAGTGCTTTTTACGCCTTCTGCCGGTTGCGGCGACTGCCGATGACCATGGAGACCAGCACCAGCAGAACGGCGATGACGAACATGGCCGTACCGATCACATTGATCTGCACGGGAGTCCCGCGCTGCGCGGAGCCCCACACGAACATCGGGAAGGTGACGGTCGAGCCGGCGTTGAAATTGGTGATGATGAAGTCGTCGAAGGAGAGCGCGAAGGCGA
Organism: Streptomyces sp. NPDC051740; assembly: GCF_044453165.1. NCBI lineage: Bacteria > Bacillati > Actinomycetota > Actinomycetes > Kitasatosporales > Streptomycetaceae > Streptomyces > Streptomyces sp. NPDC051740. The sequence goes on from NZ_JBITCL010000006.1 coordinate 276,639, forward strand.
GCAGCGCGCCCGCCGCGATGCCGGGGGCGGCGATCGGCAGTGTGATCCGGAGGAAGGTCTGGAACGGGCCGGCGTACAGGTCCTGCGCGGCCTGCTCCAGCCTCGGGTCCATCGACATCACGCGCGCCTTCACGGCGACCACGACGAAGCTGAGGCAGAACATGATGTGGGCGATCAGGATCGTCCAGAAGCCCAGCCGGGCACCCATGTTGAGGAACAGGGTGAGCAGCGAGGCCGCCATGACCACCTCGGGCATCGCCATCGGCAGGAAGATCAGCGAGTTCACGGCGGGGCGGGCGCGGAAGCGGTAGCGGACCAGCGCGAAGGCGATCATCGTGCCGAGCAGGGTGGCGCCGAGCGTCGCCCACAGGGCGAGCTGGAGGCTGAGCGACAGCGAGGCGCACAGTCCGGAGACGCCGCAGGGGTCCTTCCACGCCTCCGTGGAGAACTCCTGCCACGTGTAATTGAAACGCCCCTTCGGATTGTTGAAGGAGAACGCGGTGACGATGACGTTCGGCAGGAGGAGATACGCGAGAGTCAGCAGTCCCGCGATGACGACGAGGCGGCGCTTGAACCAATTGACGAAGGTCATTTAAACCAGATCCTCCGTGCCGGACTTGCGGATGTAGAGCGTGACGACGACGAGGATCGCGGCCATCAGGATGAACGAGAGTGCCGCGGCCGTCGGATAGTCGAGAATCCGCAGGAACTGCGACTGGATGACGTTGCCGACCATGCGGGTGTCGGTCGAGCCGAGCAGATCCGAGTTGATGTAGTCGCCGGACGCCGGGATGAAGGTCAGCAGCGTGCCGGAGACCACGCCCGGCATCGACAGCGGGAAGGTGACCCTGCGGAAGGTGGTCGACGGCCTGGCGTACAGGTCGTTCGCCGCCTCGTGCAGCCGGGGATCGATGCGCTCCAGGGAGGTGTAGAGCGGCAGGATCATGAACGGCAGGAAGTTGTACGTCAGACCGCAGACCACCGCGAGCGGGGTGGCGAGCACCCGGTCGCCGGCGGTCCAGCCGAGCCAGGCCGTGACGTCCAGGACGTGCAGGGTGTTCAGGGCGTCGACCACCGGGCCGCCGTCGGCGAGGATCGTCTTCCAGGCGAGCGTGCGGATCAGGAAGCTGGTGAAGAACGGCGCGATCACCAGGATCATGATCAGGTTCCGCCAGCGGCCCGCGCGGAAGGCGATCAGATACGCCAGCGGGTAGCCGAGCAGCAGGCACAGCACGGTCGCGGAGGCCGCGTAGAGCACCGAGCGGACGAACTGCGGCCAGTAGTCGGACAGCGCGTCCCAGTAGGTGGCGAAGTGCCAGGTGACCTTGTACCCCTCCTCCAGGGAGCCCGTCTGCACGGACGTGGAGGCCTGGTAGATCACCGGCAGCGCGAAGAACACGAACAGCCAGAGCAGACCGGGCAGCAGGAGCAGATACGGCGTCCAGCGGCCTCTTTTGCGTGGTGTGCGCGGTGGTTTCGTCTCCGGGGCGGGCGCCAGGGGTGGCGCCTCGGTGACCGTGGCCATCAGGCGACCTCCTCCTCGCCGGTCTCGACGCCCGCGTCGATGTCCTGCGCCGCGTCCAGGCCGAAGGTGTGCGCCGGGTTCCAGTGCAGGACCACCTCGGCGCCGGGCACCAGCCGGGCGTCGCGGTCGATGTTCTGGACGTAGACCTCGAAGTCGGAGCAGACCGGGCTGTCGACGACGAACTGCGTGGAGACGCCGATGAAACTGGAGTCGGCGATCCGGCCGGTGATCCGGTTGCGGCCCGCGGGTATCTCGCCGGCGTCGTCGGCGTGGGTGAGGGAGATCTTCTCCGGGCGCACCCCGACCAGCACCTTTCCGCCGGCCGTCGTGGGCGCGCTGTTGCGGGCCCCGGGCAGGACCAGCTTGCCGCCGCCCGCCTTGAGGACGATCTCGTCGCCGGACCCGGTGTCGATCTCGGCCTCGATGAAGTTGGAGGTGCCGAGGAAGTTGGCGACGAACGTGGTGCGCGGGTTCTCGTACAGGTCGGTGGGCGAGCCGAGCTGCTCGACCCGGCCGGCGTTCATCACGGCGACCGTGTCGGCCATGGTCATGGCCTCCTCCTGGTCGTGCGTGACGTGCACGAAGGTGATGCCGACCTCGGTCTGGATGCGCTTGAGCTCCAGCTGCATCTGGCGGCGCAGCTTCAGGTCGAGGGCGCCGAGCGGCTCGTCGAGGAGCAGCACCTTGGGGTGGTTGATCAGGGCGCGGGCCACCGCGACGCGCTGCTGCTGGCCGCCGGAGAGCTGGTGCGGCTTCTTGCGGGCCTGCTCGCCGAGCTGGACCAGCTCCAGCATCTCCTCGACCTGCTTCTTCACGCTCTTGATGCCGCGCCGGCGCAGACCGAAGGCGACGTTCTCGAAGATGTCGAGGTGCGGGAAGAGGGCGTAGGACTGGAAGACCGTGTTCACCGGCCGCTTGTAGGGCGGCAGCGCGGTGACGTCCTGGTCGCCGAGGTGGACGGTGCCGCTCGTGGGCTCCTCCAGGCCGGCGATCATCCGCAGGGTGGTGGTCTTGCCGCAGCCGGACGCGCCGAGCAGGGCGAAGAAGGAGCCCTGCGGCACGGTCAGGTCCAGGGGGTGTACGGCGGTGAAGGAGCCGTACGTCTTGCCGATGCCGGTGAGGCGGACGTCCCCGCCCGCGTTGCCGGCCGTGGTGGTGTCTTTGGTCGTCTTCATCTCGTCACGCCCCAGTGAGCTTCGCGAACTTCTCTTCGAATTCCGTTTCTTCCTTGGAGCTCAGGGAGCGGAAGGCACGGGACTTGGCCTGCATGGCCTGGTCGGGGAGGATCAGCGGGTTGTTCGCCGCGTCCTCGTCGATCCTCGCGAGCTCGTCCTTCACTCCCTCGACCGGGCAGACGAAGTTGATGTAGGCGGCGAGTTCCGCGGCCGCCCTCGGCTCGAAGTAGTAGTCGATCAGCCGCTCGGCGTTGGCCTTGTGGCGGGCCTTGTTGGGGACCAGCAGGTTGTCGCTGGACATCATGTAGCCGCTGTCGGGGATCAGGAAGTCGATGTCCGGGTTGTCCGCCTTGAGCTGGACGACGTCCCCGGCCCAGGCCACACAGGCGGCGAAATCGCCCTTGCTGATGTCCGCGGTGTAGTCGTTGCCGGTGAAGCGGCGGATCTGGCCCTTGTCGACGGCCTTCTGGAGCCGGGCGAGCGCCGCGTCGTAGTCGTCCGCGGTGAACTTCTCCGGCTCCTTGCCCATGTCGAGCAGGGTCAGGCCCATGGTGTCGCGCATCTCGGTGAGGAGCCCGACCCGGCCCTTGAGCTTCGGGTTGTCCAGCAGGTCGGAGAGGGTCCTCACCTCGACGCCGTCGAGCGCCTTCTTGTTGTAGGCGATGACGGTCGCGATGCCCTGCCAGGGGTAGGAGTAGGCGCGGCCCGGGTCCCAGTCGGGGCTGCGGAACTGGGGCGACAGGTTGGCGAAGGCGTTCGGGAGGTTGGCCGGGTCCAGCTTCTGCACCCAGCCGAGGCGGATCAGTCGGGCGGCCAGCCAGTCGGTGAGGACGACGATGTCGCGGCCGGTGTCCTGGCCCGCGGCGAGCTGCGGCTTGATCTTGCCGAAGAACTCGGTGTTGTCGTTGATGTCCTCGGTGTACTTGACCTTGATGCCGGTACGTTCCGTGAACGCGTCCAGCGTGGGGTGCGCGCGCCCGCTGTCGTCGACGTCCATGTACTCGGTCCAGTTGGAGAAGTTGACGGACTTCTCCTCCTTCGAGTGGTCCTCCGCCGGGACACCGCCCTGGGTGTTGCCGGCCGCGGGGATGCCGCAGCCGCTCAGCGCGCCGAGTCCGCCGGCCGTGAGCGCGCCGCCCGCGGAGGCGCGCAGCAGGGAACGGCGGGACAGGGCCGTCCTGCCGGTGCGGAGGCTGCGCCGCATGGCGGCCACCTGGGCCGGTGAGAGGCGGTCGGGCTCGTACTGCTCCATACGCGTGGTGCCCTTTCGGGAGAGTGTGGCCGCGGGTCGGGCGGCCTGGCTGCTATCGGTCCCCGAAGACGGTGCGGTGCCAGTCCTTGCGGACCACCGCGGTGTTGTCGAACATGACGTGCTTGAGCTGCGTGTACTCCTCGAACGAGTAGGCGGACATGTCCTTGCCGAAGCCGGACGCCCTGTGTCCGCCGTGCGGCATCTCGCTGATGATCGGGATGTGGTCGTTGATCCACACGCACCCGGCCTTGATCTCGCGGGTGGCGCGGCCCGTGCGGTACACGTCCCGGCTCCAGGCGGAGGCGGCGAGTCCGTACGGGGTGTCGTTGGCCAGTGCGATGCCCTCGTCGTCGGTGTCGAAGGGCAGGACGACCAGCACCGGACCGAAGATCTCGGACTGCACGACCTCGCTGTCCTGCGGTGCGCCGGCGATGAGGGTGGGGCGATAGTACGCACCGTCCCTCAGCTCGCCCAGGGGTGCCTCGCCGCCGGTCACCACGCGCGCGTAGGCACGCGCCCGGTCGACGAAACCGGCCACCCGGTCGCGCTGGACGTGCGAGACCATCGGGCCGAGGTCGGTGCCGGGGGCGAAGGGGTCGCCGAGCCGGACGGTCTCCATCAGGGCGGCGGTGCGCTCGACGAACGCCTCGTAGAGCGGGCGCTGCACGTACGCGCGCGTGGCGGCCGTGCAGTCCTGGCCGGTGTTGATCAGCGCGCCCGCGACCGCGCCGTTGACGGCGGCGTCGAGGTCGGCGTCGTCGAAGACGACGAAGGGGGCCTTGCCGCCCAGCTCCAGGTGGAGGCGCTTGACGGTGGCGGTGGCGATCTCGGCGACCCGCTTGCCGACGGCGGTGGAGCCGGTGAAGGAGGTCATGGCCACGTCGGGGTGGCCGACCAGGTGCTCGCCCGCCTCCTTGCCGGTGCCGGTGACGATGTTGACCACACCGTCCGGGATGCCGGCGTCGGTGGCGGCCCGGGCGAAGAGGAGCGAGGTCAGCGGGGTGAGCTCGGCGGGCTTGAGGACGACGGTGTTGCCCGCGGCGATCGCCGGGAGGATCTTCCAGGCGGCCATCTGGAGCGGGTAGTTCCAGGGGGCGACGGAGCCCACGACGCCGATGGGCTCGCGGCGGACGTAGGAGGTGTGGTCGCCGGAGTACTCGCCGGCCGACTGGCCCTGGAGATGACGGGCGGCGCCGGCGAAGAAGGCGATGTTGTCGATCGTGCCCGGTACGTCGAACTCGCGGCTCAGCTTCAGGGGCTTGCCGCACTGCAGCGACTCCGCGCGGGCGAAGTCCTCCGCGCGGTCGGCGACGACGGCGGCGAACCGGTGCAGGGCGTCGGAGCGCTCACCGGGAGTGGCACCGGCCCAGGCCGGAAACGCCTCCCGCGCGGCGGCGACGGCCGCGTCGACGTCGTCGGGGCCGGCGAGTTCGTACGTGTACACCTCCGCGCCGGTGGCCGGGTCGACGACCGTGTGGGTACGGCCCGAGGTGCCCTTCGCCGGGCGGCCCGCGATGAACTGCGCGCCGTCCGCGAACCGGTCCTGGGCGGGAAACCGTTCCGGGGTGGTGCTGCCCGGGTTGTGCATGTCGCTCTCCTCCGTGTCCCCGAGGGGGGCGGCGTGGCTCCAGCTCGATTTGAGTGCCGATCCTGACAGAACGAGTGGGCTCCAACAAGTGATTCCGTTGTTGCCTTTTGGTTACGCGACGGAATCTGTCGACCAGGTGTCGAGTGGCCACGGAAAAGGCAGGACGGAGTGTCGGTGGTCGCTGCGAGACTCCTGCCGGACAGACCGGAAGCCGCCCCCGCCGCTCCTCGGCTGAAGTTCAGCCCCTCCGGCGTTTGAGGAGCGGGGGTCCGGGGGCAGCGCCCCCCGGGGGACGAGGGGGGTCCCCCGCTCGAGCGAAGCCGAGAGTGGGGGAGGGAAGGGGCGGCGGGGGCGAATCACACTGCACGGAGGCGGCGATGGACTCACGGGAGAAACTGATCGAGGCGGCCCGCGCCGGGGCGAGGATCAAGTACCTGCACTTCTGGGGGCACCGGCCGTTGCCGGACGGCCGGATCGGGACGAGCTGCCTCAGCCAGTGGTGGCCGTCGCCGTTCACGGCGGACGGAGTGGAGTACGCGACCGCCGAGCACTGGATGATGGCGGCCAAGGCCCGGCTGTTCGGTGACCCCGAGGGGGAGCGGCGGGTGCTGGCCGCGGGGCATCCCTCGGAGGCGAAGGAGGCCGGACGGCTGGTGCGGGGCTTCGACGAGGAGACATGGCGCCGGGAGCGGTTCGGCATCGTCGTCGAGGGCAGCGTGCACAAGTTCGCGGCCCACGACGACCTGCGGACGTTCCTGCTGGGCACGGGCGAGCGGGTCCTGGTCGAGGCGAGCCCGGTGGACCGGGTGTGGGGCATCGGCCTCGCGGCCGGCGACGAGGGAGCGAGCGACCCGGGGCGCTGGCGGGGCCCGAACCTGCTGGGGTTCGCGCTGATGGAGGCCCGGCGACGGTTGCGTACGGGCTGAGCGGGGGTCTTCGCGCGGTGGATCGGCTTTGCGGCCGGCGACGAGGGGGCCGGGGCGCTGACGGGGCCCGAACCTGCTGGGGTTCGCGCTGATGGAGGCCCGGCGACGGTTGCGTACCGGCTGAGCGGGGGCCTTCGCGGACGGCGGAGGGCCGGTCCGATGTGGACCGGCCCTCCGTCAGGGCGGGCGTTCAGGACGCGGCGCCGATGCCTCCCATGACACTGGCGAACAGCAGGATGCCGAGCAGCGGCAGGATCACCGTGGCCACGATGCCGCAGATGAGCCCGGCGGTCGCCGAGCCCTTGTTGGTGGCCTCGCCGCGGTTCGCCTTCCCCCGGCCGACGGCGCCGAAGATGATCGCCAGGATGCCCAGGATCACGCCGAAGAACCACAGGAAGAAGGTGAGGCTGCAGACCAGGCCGATGATGCCCAGCACCAGCCCGGTGGTCCCCATGCCGTTGCTCGGCTGCACGGGCATCATGTAGCCGGGCGCCTGCGGATAGGGCGCGGGTGGCATGCCCTGCGGAGCGGGACCCGAGGGGTAGCCGTAGGACGGGCCGGACTGCGGATAGCCGTAACCGGGGCCCGGCTGCTGCGGGGGCTGTGACGGCGGCCCGAACCCACCGGGTGCGGGGTTGCTGCCGGACATGAAAAAGGTCTCCCCTCCGTTAAAACTGACCCCGGCATCATATTGACTTCCCCCCTCCCCGAAGGGGGGATTCCCGGCTCGGGACCGCGCTCCCCGGGCGGCACTCCCGGAGCGGCCCCCCCCGGAAGCGAAGCACCGGGGCCCGGCACCGATGCCTTCGGTGCCGGGCCCCTTCTTGGTGTCGGCCGCGTCCGGACCCTCAACCGGAGAAGCCGACCCGCGCGACCCGCAGCGGACCTCGCAGCCGGAGCCGCACGTCGTGCACGCCGTCGACGACGGCGAAGGACGCGCGGAGCGTGGTGTAGTCGTACGGGCCGGACGTGGCCGCTTCCGGCGACAGCTCGGCGAGCACCGGCCCGCCGTCGAGCGAGACCTCGGCCGTGCCCTCGCCGGACACCTCCACGGTCACCTCCGTCACCCCGCCGCCGAAGTCGCAGCGCCGGAAGAGGAGTTCGCCGTCCTTCCCGGCCACGGCGGTGACCGAGTCGCCCGCCGCCTTCGCGCGGTCGACGATCTCGACGCCGCTCTGCTCGTCGAAGTCGGCGGCGTCCAGGCCGCGTTCGAGGACGGGACGCGGGACGGCCGGCTCGCCGTCCAGGGTGACCGTGGCCCGTGCCCGCACGTCCTCGCTGGACGCACCGGCCAGCAGCTCGTACGCCCCCGGCTCCACCCGCCACCGGCCCACCGCCACGTCCCAGAACGCGAAGGCGGACAGCGGCAGCACGAAGGACAGCTCGGCCGTCTCCCCGGGCGCCAGCGTCACCCTCCGGTGCGCCAGCAGCTCACGGCGCGGACGCGGCACCGAGGGGTCCACGGCCCGCGTGTAGAGCTGGGGCACCTCGTCGGCGGTGACCTCACCGGTGTTGGTGACGGTGAAGGAGACCCGCACCGCCGACCCGTCGACGTCCGCCGTCGGCTCCCCGTAGGAGAAGCCCGCGTACGACAGGCCGTGCCCGAAGGGGAACAGCGGCTTGCCCTCGAAGTACAGGTAGGTCTGCCGGCCGCCGATCACGTCGTAGTCGAGGAGGTCCGGCAGGTCGGCGTCGTCGGCGTACCAGGTCTGCGGCAGCCGGCCGGCGGGGGAGACGTCACCGGCGAGCACCCGGGCCAGCGCGGTGCCCGCGGCCTGACCGCCGTGCGCGGTCCACAGCAGCGCCGGGAGGTCCGCCGCGTCCACCGCGTACGGGTAGGCGGAGGTCAGCACCAGCACCGTGTTCGGGTTGGCGGCGCGGGCCGCGCGCAGCAGCCGCTCCTGCTGGGCGGGCAGCCGCAGCGTCGTACGGTCCTCGGTCTCGCGCCCGTTGATGTGCGGGTCGTTGCCGGCGACCACCACGACCACGTCGGCGCCGGCCGCGGCGCGCGTGACCGCGTCCTGCCCGTGCTCGACGACGACCAGCTCGAAGACCTCGGGATCCTCCTCGGCAACCTTCACGCCGTCGGCGGCGACCTGCACATGGCGTCCTGTCCCCACATGCCTGAGGAGGTGACCGTCCCCGTGCGGTTCCAGCCGGAACGTCTCCTGCACGACCCAGCCGCCCGGCTGGTCGGCGGAGGCGCGCACGTACCCGTCCTCGGCGACCGAGAGGTAGCGGCCGTCGGGTGCCCGCAGGGTGAGCACGCCCTCGCCCCAGTCGGCCAGGGCGAGCTCGGTGCCGTCCGCCTGGGCGACGAGCGGCGGCAGGTCGGTGCGGCCGGCGAGCAGCGCCGGGTCGAGGGCGCCCTCGGCGCCGCGCGCCGTCTCGGGCGCCTCGGGGGCCGGCGGGACGTGCAGGAACGTACCGGCGGAGGTCTTCAGCAGCACCCGGTCCACGCCCTCGGCGAACTCCACGCGCTCGGCACCGAAGCGCTCGTGGAGGCCCTCCAGCGGGGTGGAGCGGTGGATGAGGCTGCCGCTGTACCAGTCGAGCTTGCACTCGTCGGCGAGCAGCCCGACGACCGCGATCCGGGTGTCCGGGGCGAGCGGCAGCGGGCCGTCGTTCTTCAGCAGGACGATCGCCTGCTCGGCGGCCTCCCGGGCGAGCGCCCGGTGCTCCGGGGTGTCGAAGGGCTGCTCCCCGGCGTACGGGTCCGCGCCCGGGTCGAACTCGCCGAGCCGGAACCGCACCGAGAGCTGGCGGCGTACGGCCGTGTCGATGTCGGCCTCCGTCAGCAGGCCGCGCTCCAGCGCGCCCCGGACACGTCCGATGATCTTCGAGCCGTCGGTGCCGTGGTCGGTGAAGCTGTCGACCCCGGCCCGCAGGGCCGCCGCGGTGGCCTCCTCGTGGGTGTCGAAGTAGTGCTCGGAGTCGACCAGGTTGGACGGCGCGCCGGCGTCCGAGCAGACCAGCAGGTCCTCCTCGGTCCAGGCGCGCAGCTGCTCGCGCAGGTACGGGGAGACGTGGTTCGGGCGGCCGTTGACCAGGTTGTACGCCGGCATCACGCCGGCCACCGCGCCCGCCTCGACGGCGTCGCGGAAGGCGCGCAGGTCGTACTCGTGCAGCACGCGCGGGCGGACGGAGCTGGACGTGGTGTCGCGCTCCGTCTCGTTGTTGTGCGCCAGCCAGTGCTTGAGGACGGGGGCCGTGCGCCAGTACACCGGGTGGTCACCGCGCAGGCCGTGGGTGTAGGCGGTGGCGATCGCCGAGGTGAGCCTCGGGTCCTCCGAGTAGCCCTCCTCGTTGCGGCCCCACAGGGGGTGGCGCAGCAGGTTGACGGTCGGCGCCCAGACGTTGAGGCCGATGCGCTCGTCGCGGGTGCGCATCGCGCGGGTCTCGCGGGACACCGCCTCGCCCACCCGGCGCACCAGTTCCTGGTTCCAGGTGGCGCCGAGGCCGACGGCCTGGGGGAACACGGTCGCCGGGCCCATCCAGGCGACACCGTGCAGGGCCTCCTGGCCGGTGCGGAAGGCGGCGACGTCCAGGCGCTCGACGGCCGGCGCGAACTGGTGCAGAAATCCGATCTTCTCGTCGAGGGTGAGCCGCGACAGAAGGTCGTCGATGCGCTTCGCGAACGGCAGAGCCGTATCGCGGAAAGACGGCGTAGGCGGCGTTTGTGCGGTCACGTGGGTTCCCCTCGGGATGGAGCGACGAGGCGCTTTCGAAGCGCTTCGATGCTCATTCGGGGTGGGGGTGGGTGTCAAGTGATCCGAGGATACGGATCGAACGCCTCGTGCATGATCCATGGGCAGGGTGCCTGCATCGCAATCGTGCATACATCCGAGGAATCTTCGATACGACTCTTGTGTGCCCCTGGGTGTTCACTTAACCTCGCAGCAACATCGAAGCGCTTCGACTGCGAGGCCCGCCTTTCCGGCGCACCTTCCGCCGAACGACCGCTTCGGCTCAGCCAGTTCCACTGAAGACACCGCAGCCGACGGCCACCGCCGGGTGTCCTGGTGCGCCATGAAGGGTTGACGCAATGACGCCGAACGCCGCCCCCAGCTCCTCCGGACCGAGCCGGAGAAGCTTCCTCGCCTCCACGGCGGTCGCCACCGCAGCGGTGGCGGGAGGAATGCCGCTGCTCGCCGCGTGCGGCGGGTCCGACGGAGGTTCGCGGGACGGCACCACGTCGGGCAAGGACGCCAAGAAGATCCTCCCGGCGTACGTGGCGAGCAACGTGGTCACGCCCGACATCCCCAGCAAGAACGGTTCCGCGGTCGGCTTCACCAGCAAACTCGACCTGGCGGGCCTGAAGACGTCGGTGCCGAAGAAGCTCGGCAAGGGCGGCAAGGTCACCATCATGTCGCCGTTCTGGGGCTCCCCGCCCAAGGACGGCAACGCCTACTACACGTCGATGAACGACCTCATCGGCGTCGACGTGGTCTGGCAGAACCAGGACGGCAACACCTACGACCAGAAGCTCGGCGCCGTCCTCGCCTCCAGCGAGGTGCCCGACGTGGTGGTCGTGCCCGGCTGGAACATGACGGGCAAGATCCCCAGCGCCATCATCGGCAAGTTCGCCGACCTCGGCCCGTACCTGTCCGGCGACGCCGTCAAGGACTACCCGAACCTCGCGGCGATCCCCACCGACGCCTGGCAGCGGTCCATCTTCGGCGGCAAGCTGCGCGGCCTGCCCATGCCGTCCTCGTACGTGTCCGGCATCGTGCCGCTCTACCGTCAGGACATCTTCGAGAAGGAGGGCTACGAGGTCCCCCGCTCGTGCGACGAGTTCATGGCGCTGGCCAAGGACGCCACCAACGCCAAGGCCAAGCGCTGGGCCTGCCTGGACATGAAGTGGACCGCCTTCAACGCCTTCGGCGTGCTCTCCGGCAACGAGAAGTCGCTCGGCTGGAACGAGGTCGACGGCAAGCTGGTCTACCGCATCGAGACCGAGGAGTACCTCGAGGCCCTGGAGTGGACGCGCAAGCTGTTCGCCGCCGGCGTCGTGCACCCCGACGCCGAGCTGGGCAAGAGCAACGCCAGCGACCCCGGCCCCAAGTTCGCCGCCGGCGAGTTCCTCATCTACAACCAGGACATGTCGCAGTGGTGGAGCCGCACCGCCGAGCAGGCCACCCAGAACCCCGAGTTCAAGATCTGGGGCATGGACTTCTTCGGCCACGACGGCGGTGACCCCACGCTGTGGGCGCAGAACCCGGCGAGCATCTTCGCCTTCGTCAACAAGAAGGCGTCCGAGTCCGTGATCCGTGACGTGCTGGCCGTCGCCAACGTCACCGCCGCGCCGTACGGCACCAAGGAGTACATGGCCACCAACTACGGCGTGGAGGGCACCCACTACACCGTCAAGGACGGTGTGCCCACCAAGACCGACCAGGGCAACATCGACGTGATGAACGCCTACGTGATGGTCGCGAGCCCCGCCGCCACCATCGCCCACCCCGACTTCCCCGAGGTCGCCAAGGGGCAGGTGGAGTGGCAGCAGCGGATGGGCGCCTTCACCAGGAAGCCGTCCTTCTACGGCATGCAGATCACCGAGCCCGCCCGCTGGACCAACCTCTCCAACGACTTCGAGCAGCTGGAGGACGACGTCGTCCGCGGCCGCAAGAAGGTCAGCGACGTGCAGCAGGCCGTCTCCGACTGGAAGAGCAAGGGCGGCGACGAACTCCGCGACTGGTACAAGAAGATCCTCGACGAGAACGGCTCGGCGGCCGGCTGACCAGGTACCGAGGCAAGGAGAACCGCCGTGTCCCACAGCACGGTGCCTCGGACCGACACCGAGGCCGAAGCGAAGGAGAACCCCCCGGCGGCGCACGGCGGCGCCACCGGGGGCACCGGGAAGCCACCCGCCGGGAAGCTCAGCCTCCGGCTGAGGTTCAGACGCGACCGCGTCCTGGTGCTGATGACACTGCCGGCCATCCTGCTGGTACTGCTCTTCAACTACGTGCCGATCCTCGGCAACGTCGTCGCGTTCCAGGAGTACGACCCCTACATCAGTGACAACGGGGTCGTCTCCATCCTGCACAGCCCCTGGGTGGGCCTGGAGAACTTCCAGCGCATCTTCGAGGACTCCGCCTTCTGGAACTCGGTCCAGAACACACTGGTGCTGTTCTTCCTCCAGCTGGTGCTGTACTTCCCGATCCCCATCCTGCTCGCGCTGCTCATCAACAGCGTGGTCAGGCCGAGGGTGCGGGCGATCTCGCAGGCGATCCTCTACCTGCCGCACTTCTTCTCGTGGGTGCTGGTCGTCGCCGTCTTCCAGCAGTTGTTCGGCGGCGCCGGGCTGCTCTCCCAGATACTGCGCGACCACGGGTACGACGGGCTCAGCCTGATGACCGACCCGGAGACCTTCAAGTTCCTGGTCACCGCGCAGAGCGTGTGGAAGGACGCCGGCTGGGGGATCATCGTCTTCCTCGCCGCGCTGGCCTCGGTCAGCCCCGACCTGTACGAGGCGGCGGCGATGGACGGCGCCAACCGCTGGCGCCGCATGTGGCACGTCACCCTGCCCGCGCTGCGGCCGGTGATCGCCCTGCTGCTGGTGCTCCGCGTCGGTGACGCCCTGACCGTCGGGTTCGAACAGATCCTCCTGCAACGAGGCGCCGTGGGACCGGGCGCCGCGGAGGTCCTGGACACCTTCGTGTGGTGGAACGGTGTGCGCAACCAGGACTTCGGCTACGCGGCCGCCGCCGGTCTCGTCAAGGGCGTCATCAGTCTCGGCCTGGTCCTGATAGCGAACAAGGTGGCCCACCTCATGGGCGAGCAGGGGGTGTACAAGAAGTGACCGCCGTCATCGACAAGCCCGCGCGGACTCCCGGCCGGTGGGCGGCTCCGCCCCGGCCGGTGTGGGAGGAGGCGCCCAGCCGGGCCGGCCTCGCCGGCAAGGGGCTGGTCCTGCTCCTCGCCTGCCTGGCCATCCTGTTCCCGCTGTGGATCGTCCTCGTCACCAGCCTGTCCTCACGGAAGACCATCGACGAGGCGGGCGGGCTGGTGATGATCCCGAAGGACGTCACCTTCATCGCCTACCAGGAACTGCTCAGCGGCGGCCAGGTCACCCGCGCCACGCTCGTCAGCCTCGGCGTCACCCTCGTCGGCACCCTCTTCTCGATGGCGGTGTCCGTGCTGTGCGCCTACGGACTGTCCCGCAGCGGCTCCGTCGGCCACCGCTGGATCCTCATGGTGCTGCTGGCCACCATGTTCTTCAGCGCCGGCCTCATCCCCACCTATCTGCTGGTGCAGTCCCTGGGCCTGACGGACAGCTACCTCGCGCTGATCCTGCCCAGCGCGATCAGCGTGTTCAACATCCTGGTGCTGCGCGGCTTCTTCATGGGCATCTCGCAGGAGCTGATCGACAGCGCCCGCATCGACGGGGCCGGGGACCTGCGCATCCTGTGGCAGATCGTGCTGCCGCTCTCCCGCGCGGTCGTCGCGGTGATCACGCTGTTCTACGCCGTCGGGTACTGGAGTGCCTGGTTCAACGCCTCCCTGTATCTCAACGACCAGGACATGCTGCCGCTGCAGAACGTCATGATCCAGCTCGTGCAGAAGCAGGAGGCGCCGGTCGGACTCGGCCAGGCGATCAAGACCGGTGAGCTGTCCGGTCTCGCCGTGCAGATGGCCGTCATGGTGATGGCGTTGCTGCCGGTGGCCGTGTTGTCGCCGTTCGTCCAGAAGCACTTCAAGAAGGGGATGCTCACCGGTGCGGTGAAGGGCTGACGCCCATGTCCTTTCGGGGAGCTGCGCGGTCATTCGGCTGCGGGTCCGTTGTGGCCGGTCGCGCAGTTCCCCGCGCCCCTGAAGTATCTCCGCTCACCCCTGATGCGAGGTCACCCTGTCATGTTCGCGTCCCCTCTGAGTCGGCGTGCCGTTCTTGCCGGAGCGGCGGCCGTCGCCGCTGTCGCCGGTGTTCCCGTTCTCGCCGGCCGGGCGAAGGCCGCCGGGGCCTCCTCCTACCGCTGGCGCAACGTCGTCATCGGCGGGACCGGGTTCATCACCGGTGTGCTGTTCCACCCCCGTGTGCGCGGGCTCGCCTATGCCCGGACCGACATCGGGGGCGCCTACCGCTGGGACGACCGGCGTGACCGCTGGGTCCCGCTCCTCGACCACATCGGGTGGGACGACTGGAACCTGCTCGGTGTCGAGGCGATGGCGGTCGACCCCGCCCACCCGGACCGGCTGTACCTCGCCTGCGGCACCTACGCCCAGTCGTGGGGGAGCAACGGCGCCGTCCTGCGCTCGGACGACCGCGGCGTCACCTGGCGGCGCACCGACCTCACCGTGAAGCTCGGCGCCAACGAGGACGGCCGGGGCGCGGGGGAGCGGCTCCTCGTGGACCCGCGCGACAGCGACACCCTGTGGCTCGGCACCCGGCACGACGGACTGCTCAGGTCCACCGACCGGGGCGCCACCTGGGCGCCGGTGAGCGGCTTCCCGGCCGCCCCGTCCGCCACCGGTCAGGGCGTCACGCTTCTCGTCGCCGCCGGGCGCACCGTCTACGCCGGCTGGGGCGACGGCGGTGACGCGAACCTGTTCCGCACGGCCGACGGCACCACCTGGGAGGCGGTTCCCGGGCAGCCGTCCGCCACCGCCGCCCGCGTGCCGATCCGGGCCGCGTACGACCGGCACACCCGTGAGCTGTACGTGACGTACGCCGACGCGCCCGGCCCCAACGGCCAGTCCGACGGCAGCGTGCACAAGCTGCGCACCACGAGCGGCAAGTGGACCGAGGTCACGCCGGTGAAGCCGGGCGGGACCACCGACGAGGGGGCCGCCGACACCTTCGGCTACGGCGGTGTCGCGGTCGACGCCCGCCGCCCCGGCACCGTCGTCGTCTCCACCAACAACCGCTGGGCGGCGGTCGACACCCTGTACCGGTCCACCGACGGCGGTCGCAGCTGGCGCTCGCTGAAGGACACCGCCGTCCTCGACGTGTCCGAGACGCCGTACCTGAACTGGGGCGAGGACAAGCCCAAGTTCGGCTGGTGGATCCAGGCGCTCGCCCTCGACCCGTACGACTCGGAGCACCTCGTGTACGGCACCGGCGCCACCCTCTACGGCACCCGCGACCTGCGCCACTGGGCCCCGCGGATCCGCGGCCTGGAGGAGGCGTCCGTGACCCAGCTGGTCTCGCCCCCGGTCGGGAGGGCGCACCTGATCAGCGGGTCGCGGGACATCGGTGTGATGTACCACGAGCGGCTCACCTCGTCCCCGGCGCACGGCATGGCGACGAACCCCGTGTCCGGGTCGGCGACGGGACTCGCGCAGGCCGCGCGCAGACCGGCGTACGTCGTCCGGGCGGGCTGGGGCGAGAACGGCAACGGTGCCTTCTCCCACGACGGCGGGCGGACCTGGGCGCCCTTCGCGGCCCAGCCCTCCCTCGCCAAGGACGCACCGGGGCCGATCGCCGTCAACGCCGACGGCAGCGCGCTCCTGTGGTCCTTCGTGCACTGGGACGGCACCAGGTACCCGGCCCACCGCTCGGCGGACAACGGCACCACCTGGTCCGAGATCGCCTCCTTCCCGAAGGGCGCCACGCCGGTCGCCGACCCGGCCGACCCGACGCTCTTCTACGCGTACGACACCGACACGGGAACGCTGCTCGCCAGCACCGACAGTGGCCGTTCCTTCACCGCCCGTGCGACCGGGCTTCCTGCCGGCGACAGCCAGTTCAAGCTGGTCGCGGCGCCCGGCCGCACCGGCGACCTGTGGCTGAGCACCAAGTGGAACGGGCTGTACCGCTCCACCGACGGCGGTGTCACCTTCGCCAAGGTCGACAGCTGCTGGGCCTCCTACACCCTCGGCTTCGGCAGGGCCGCCGACGGCGCCGACTACCCGGCGATCTACCAGGTCGGCTCCACCGGGACCAGCACCGCCGTGTACCGCTCCGACGACGGGGCGAAGACCTGGGTGCGGATCAACGACGACGACCACCAGTGGGGCTGGACCGGCGAGACCATCACCGGCGACCCGCGCGTCCACGGCCGGGTCTACCTCGCCACCAACGGGCGCGGAATCCAGTACGGGGAGCCCGTCTGATGCCTAACCTGAACGACGCCACCCGCGGCCGCCTCCTCTACGGCGGCGACTACAACCCCGAGCAGTGGCCCGAGGAGATCTGGCACGAGGACGTCCGCCTCATGAAGGAGGCCGGCGTCAACTCCGTCACCCTCGGCGTCTTCTCCTGGTCGAAACTCGAACCCCGCCCCGGGGAGCGGGACTTCGGCTGGCTGGACCGACTGATGGACCTGATGCACGAGAACGGCGTCGGTGTCGTCCTCGCCACCCCGACCGCCTCCCCGCCGCCCTGGATGGGGCACCTCCACCCGGACACCCTGCCCCGTGACGCGGAGGGCCGGACCGAGTGGTGGGGCGGACGCCAGCACTTCTCGCACTCCAGCGCCACCTACCGCCGCTACGCCGCCGCCCTCACCGAGGACCTGGCCGCCCGTTACGCCACCCACCCGGCCCTCACCCTGTGGCACATCAACAACGAGTACTGCACCTACGACTGGGGCGACGAGGCCGCCGCCCGTTTCCGCGACTGGCTGCGCCACCGCTACGGCTCCCTCGACGCCCTCAACACCGCCTGGGGCACCGCCTTCTGGAGCCAGGGCTACGGCGACTGGGCCGAGGTGCTGCCGCCCCGCCACGCGCACTACCTGAAGAACCCCACCCAGGTGCTGGACTTCAAGCGCTTCACGTCCGACATGCTCCTGGAGTGTTACACCGCCGAACGCGACATCGTCCGCCGGCACACCCCGCACCTGCCGGTCACCACCAACTTCATGCCGCTGTGGGCCGGCCAGGACGCCTGGCGCTGGGCCGAGGAGGAGGACGTCGTCTCCGTCGACCTCTACCCCGACCCGCGCGACCCCCTCGGCGCGCAGAGCGGCGCCCTGGTCCAGGACATGACCCGCTCCCAGGCCTGCGGGCCCTGGATGCTCATGGAGCAGGCGGCCGGAGCGGTCAACTGGCGCCGGGTGAACCACCCCAGGCCGCGCGGCCTCAACCGGCTGTGGTCCCTCCAGGCCGTCGCCCGCGGCGCCGACGCCGTCTGCTACTTCCAGTGGCGCCAGTCCCGGCAGGGCGCCGAGAAGTTCCACTCCGGGATGGTCGGCCACGCCGGCGAGCGGGGACGTACGTACCAGGAGGTCAAGCAGCTCGGCGCCGACCTCGCCCGGATCGCCCCGCACACCAGCGGCGGCCGGATCACCGCCGACGTCGCCGTGCTGCACGACTGGCACTCCTGGTGGGCCGGCGACCAGGAGGCCCGCCCCTCCCACGAGGTCGACTACCCGCAGGTCCTGAGCGCCTGGCACCGCGCCCTCTGGCAGGCCCACCTGACCACCGACTTCGCCCACCCCGAACACGACCTGACCGGCTACCGGCTCGTCGTCGTCCCGCAGCTCTACCTCCTCACGGACGCGGCCGTCGACAACCTGCTCGCCTACGTACGCGGCGGAGGCACCCTCGTCTGCGGCTTCCTGACCGGCGTCGCCGACCAGGACGACCGGGTCCGGCCCGGCGCCATGGACGCCCGGCTGCGCGAGCTGTTCGGCATCCGCACCCTGCACGAGTGGTGGCCGCTGGACGCGGGGGAGACCGCCGACTGCGAGGGCGGTCTGCGCGGCACCCTGTGGTCCGAGGAACTGGAGCCCGACGGCACCGCCGACGAGACCGTCCCGTACAAGGGCGGGGAACTCGACGGACTGCCCGCCGTGCTGCGCAAGGGCCGCGCCTGGTACGTCTCGACGCTCCCCGAACCGGAGGCGCTGCGCGCCCTGCTGACCCGCGTCGCCACCGGCGCGGGCGCCCGGCCGGTGCTCGACGGGCTCCCGGACGGAGTCGAGGCGGTCCGCCGCGGTGAGCTGCTGTTCCTGCTCAACCACGACCGCGAACCGGTCACCGTGGACGTCCCGGGAACCCACCACGACCTGCTGACGGAGGCCACCGTGACCGACCGGATCACCCTCGGCCGCTACGGCGTGGCGGTGCTGAAGCCATGAGCGCCACGCCCGTCCACGGAACCTGGGAGCCGCGGCCGGCCGCCCGCTGGGAGGACGCCTTCCTGAGCGGCAACGGCCACCACGGCGCCCTCGTGTTCGGCGATCCGGACGACGACCGGACCGTCGTCACCCACCACACCCTCGTCCGTCCGGGCGAGGGCGCCGACCGGAACCGGCTGCCGCCCCGGCTCGCCGACGGACTGTCCGACCTCCAGGACCGGCTGCTCGCCGGCGACCCGACCGCCGCCGAGGGCTTCACCGACGGCCGGTCGCTGCAGTGGGTGCAGCCCTTCCACCCGGCCTTCCAGGTCCGCGTGCGCCGCCCGGACGGCGACCCGGACCCTGGCGGATACCGCCGTACGGTCGACTTCGCCACCGGCGTCGCCGAGGCGACCCGCGCCGACCGGACCAGCCGGGTCTTCGTCTCCCGCGCCGACGACGTGATCGTCCAGCACGTCACCGGCCCCGGACTCACCCTCGACGTCTCCCTGGACCACCGGCTCCCGGGCGCCCCCACCGGCCTGGGCGTCGGCCACGGCGCCGTCCTCACCACCGAGGGCGCCCTGCTCAGCCTGCGCGCCCGCTACCCGGGCAGCGACCTCGCCTGCACCGGCGTCACCCTGGTCGCCGTCACCGGCGGCCGGACGGCGCTCGCCCCGCCGGGCCTGCGCATCGAGGGCGCGCGGTCGGTGCTGCTGCTCACCCGGGTGCGGCGGCACACCGGAGAACTCGACGTGGTCGCCGAGGGCCGCGCCCTGCGCGATCTGCTCGACGACGTCCCCGGGACCCCGTACGACGGTCTCCTCGCCCGCCACCTCCCCCTGCACCGCACCGCCTACGAACGCGTCACCCTGGACCTCGCCGCCGACCCGGACGAACGCGCCCTGCCGGGCTCCGAGTTGCTCGCCCGGCCGCGCAGCGCCGCCCTGCTCGAACGGCTCTTCGCGGCCGGCCGCTACCACCTGCTGTCCTCCAGCGGCCTGTTCCCGCCCCGGCTCACCGGACTGTGGACCGGCGACTGGGACACCGCCTGGTCCGGCGCCTTCACCAACGACGCCAACCTCAACCTCCAGACCGCCTCCGCCGCCGCGGCGGCCCTCCCCGAGGTCACCGGGGCACTGGCCGCCCTGATCCGGCGGCAGTTGCCCGACTGGCGGGACAACGCCCGCGCGGTCTTCGGCGCCCGGGGCGTCGTCGCGCCCGCCCACAGCGACGGCGAGTCGGGGCACTCGTACCACTTCAGCCGCGAGTACCCGCTGCACCTGTGGACCGCCGGTGCCGACTGGCTGCTCAAGCCCCTCGTCGACCACGACGACACCCGCGGCGAACACGACCCGCACACCGCCGCCGCGCTCGCCGAAGTCGCCCTGTTCTACGAGGACTTCCTCACCCGCACCGACAGCGAGGGACGGCTGGTCGTCGTCCCCTCCTACTCGCCCGAGAACCGGCCCGCCAACGCGAGCTGGGGCACCGTCGACGCGGCCATGGACCTCTCCGCCGCCCGCCACGCCCTCCTGACCGCCGCCGCGTACCACCCGGAGCACGCCGACCGCTGGCGCGCGCTCGCCGACCGGCTGCCCCCGCACCGGATCAACGCCGACGGCGCGCTCGCCGAATGGGCGTGGCCCGGACTGGAGGACTCCTACGACCACCGCCACCTCAGCCACCTCTACGGCGTCTGGCCACTGGACGAGATCACCCCCTACGACACCCCGGACCTGGCCGCCGCCGCCCACCGCGCCCTGGAACTGCGCGGCGCCGAGAACGACTCCGCGCACGGCCACCTGCACCACGCGCTGATCGCGGCCCGCCTCCGGGACGGCGAGCGGGTCACCCACGCGCTCGGCCAGGTCCTCGACGGCGACTTCTTCCACGCCTCCCTGATGAGCGCCCACTACCCGAACCGCCACGTCTACAACGCCGACGCCGCCCACACCCTCCCCGCCGTGCTGATCGAGGCGCTCGTCCAGTCCACCCCCGACCGGCTGGTCCTGCTGCCGGCGCCCCTCCCGGCGTACCCGAGCGGCGAACTGCGCGGGATCCGCACCCGCTTCGGTGCCGAACTCGACCTCACCTGGTCCCCGGACGCCGTCACCGCCGTCGTCCGGCCGACCCGTAGCCACCGCATCGACCTGTGGACTTCCGCCGGCGTCGAACCGCTCGACCTCGTCGCCGGAGAAGACCGCGTCCTCACCCCGAAGGCGCGGTGACCCTCCCCGCAATTCCCCCCACCCATGGAAGGAAAGCCATGGCACCAAGCACCTTGAGCAGGATCACCAAGGTCCTGCTGGCGCCCGCCCTCGCGCTCGGCGCGACGGTCGGCCTCGCCTCCGCCCCCGCGCACGCCGCCGTCTGGAGCTCCTGCGACCAGTGGGGCAACACCGGCCTCAACGGCTACACGCTGTACAACAACATCTGGGGCTCCGGCGCCGGCGCCCAGTGCGTCTGGGCCAACTCCGGCACCAACTGGGGCGTGTGGGCGAACCACCCCGACACCGGCGGCATCAAGTCCTACCCGAACGCCAAGAAGGTGATCAACAAGTCGATCACCTCCCTCGCCTCGCTCACCAGCAGCTACAACGTCACCGTCCCGTCCTCGGGCGCGTACAACACCTCGTACGACATCTGGGACACGGACTACGACTACGAGATCATGCTCTGGGTCAACCACAACGGGGCCGTCGGCCCACTCGGCTCCTCGCAGGGCACCGTGAGCCTCGGCGGCCACACCTGGAACGTCTACAAGGGGAACAACGGCGCCAACGAGGTCTTCTCGTTCCTGCGCACCTCGGACTCGAACTCCGGCACCGTCGACATCCTCCCGATCCTCAGGTGGATCAAGGACACCAAGGGCTGGATGGGCAACGAGACCATCGGTGACGTGCAGTTCGGCTACGAGATCACCTCGTCCTCCGGCGGGCTGGACTTCCGCACCAACAACCTGACGGTGTCGGGCGGTTAGTCACCGCACCTCCGTGCCGCCCGCACCGGTTGCCCGGTGCGGGCGGCCTCGTGCTTCCCGGTGACGCCCGGCCGCCATAACGCCGTGCAGGGGCCGGGGCGGGAGTTCCGGCGCGGTGACCGGCGCGACTACGTTTCCGGCGAACACAGTGGACCGCGTCCGCGAGACACGGTTCGTCCGCCCCGCGTTCGCGGGCGCGCTCCAGGTCAGGCACGCCCCGTCCTTCCGCCCCCACCGAGGAGACCGAGGAATCCGCCATGACACCATCCGCTCCCGATGAACCCGGTACCGGCGCCGACCGCCGGATCAGCCGCAAGAACCTGCTCAGGGCGGCCGTCGCCGCCGGTGCCGCCGTCCCGTTGCTCGCGACGGGCACGGTGGCGCTCGCCAGGGACGCCGGCACCCGGGGACGGGACCTCGCACCGACACCGTTCTGCGACGACGGCGACGATCCCACGATCCCCCAGACGGAGGGTCCCTACTTCAAGCCGAACTCCCCGCTGCGCGGCGACCTCGTGACACCGGGCACCCCCGGCACCCCGCTCACCGTCAGCGGTCACGTCTTCGGCCGCGGCTGTGTCCCGCTGAGCGGGGTCCTGCTCGACTTCTGGCAGGCCGACCACGCGGGCGCTTACGACAACGTCGGACACACCTTCCGCGGGCACCAGTTCACCGACGCCTCCGGCGCCTTCGGCCTGCGGACGATCGTGCCCGGTCTCTATCCGGGCCGCACCCGGCACATCCACGTCAAGGCGCAGGCACCGGGCGAGCCCGTCCTGACCACCCAGCTGTACTTCCCCGGCGAGCCCCGCAACAGCACGGACACGATCTACGACCCGGCGCTGCTGATGAACGTCCGCGCCGTCGGCGGCGGCAAGGAGGCCACCTTCGACTTCGTGCTCGACGTCGAGGGCGGCCCGACGGACCCGCCGACGGACCCGCCCACCGGCCCGCCGAGCGGAAGCTGGGCTCCCGGCCACCCGTACGCGGCGGGCGACCGGGTCACCCACGGGGGCGCCGGGTACCGCTGTCTGCAGGCCCACACCTCGATGACCGGCTGGGAGCCGCCCGGCGTTCCGGCGCTGTGGCGCCGCGAGTGACAGCGGGCGGGTGGGCTACTGGGCGGGTGCCGGGCCCGAGCTGGCGCGGACGGTCAGTTCGGGCGCGATCAGCACGACCTCGTCGCCGCCCCGCCCGTCGAGCTTGGCGACCAGCTGTTCCACGGCGAGCCGGCCCATCTCCTGCGCGGGGACGGCGACCGACGTCAGCCGCACCGAGGCCTGCACGGCGACCTGCTCCGGGCAGATCGCGACCACCGAGACGTCCTCGGGCACGGCCCGGCCCTGCTGCCGCAGCAGGGCGAGCAGCGGTTCCACCGCCGCCTCGTTCTGCACGACGAAACCCGTGGTGCCGGGGCGTTCGTCGAGGATCCGGGCGAGCGTCACGGCCATCGCGTCGTACCCGCCCTCGCAGGGCCGGTGCAGCAGCCGCAGTCCCAGCTCCCGCGCCCGGCCGCGCAGTCCGTCCAGGGTGCGCTCGGCGAAGCCGGTGTGCCGTTCGTAGACCGCCGGTGCCTCGCCGATGACGGCGATGTCGTGGTGCCCCCGCTTGGCGAGGTGCTCCACGCACAGCGCACCGGTGGCCTTGAAGTCGAGGTCGACGCAGGTCAGGCCGGCGGTGTCGGCGGGGAGACCGATCAGCACCGCCGGCCGGTCGGTCTCCCGCAGCAGCGGGAGGCGCTCGTCGTCGAGTTCGACGTCCATCAGGATCATGCCGTCGGCGAGTCCGCTGCCCGCGACCCGGCGCACCGCGTCCGGGCCCTCCTCACCGGTGAGCAGCAGCACGTCGTACCCGTGGGTGCGGGCCGTGGTGGCCACCGCGATGGCGATCTCCATCATCACCGGCACGTACATGTCCGTACGCAGCGGGATCATCAGCGCGATGATGTTGGACCTGCTGCTGGCCAGGGCGCGGGCCCCGGCGTTCGGGTGGTACCCGAGTTCGCGGATGCTCCGCTCGACCCGCTGCCGGGTGTTCACGGAGATGGACCGCTTGCCGCTGAGGACATAGCTCACCGTGCTCGCGGAGACTCCGGCGTGCTGGGCGACCTCGGCGAGGGTGACCATCCAGTCTCCAAGCTTGTGAAGCGCTTCGACAATGCGCGCGATGTACAGGGGGTGGGTGAGGGTGATCCGACAGTAGCCTCACAGGATGACGGGTGTCCATAGGCTGTCGAAGCGCTTCGACAGCTTTCTCCGGAACCGGGTCGGACTGGAGGGGGTGCCAGAGGAATTGTCCCTCAGTTCCGTCCGCCCTCCGAGAGCGGGCGTGTCGGCCGTACGGCCGCACGAAGGGTGGCGGGGCGGCTACGGATCGGGTACATACGATCGGGTAGCACCAGTCGGTAATGCAATGACACCGTCCCTTTCGCGGCGAGGTGAGCCTCATGTCCGCAACACCCGAGTCACCCCCGTCCCCGTCCCGGCCCACCGTCACCGAACGTGAGGCCCGCCAGGTGGCGGAGGCCGCCAGGGAACAGGACTGGCGCAAGCCCAGCTTCGCCAAGGAACTGTTCCTCGGCCGCTTCCGGCTCGACCTGATCCACCCCCACCCCCTGCCCGCCGACGAGCACGTCCAGCGCGGCGAGGAGTTCCTCGCCAAGCTCCGCGACTTCTGCGAGACGAAGATCGACGGCGCCCGGATCGAGCGCGACGCCCTGATCCCCGACGACGTGATCACCGGGCTCAAGGAGCTCGGCGCCTTCGGCATGAAGATCGACACCAAGTACGGCGGCCTCGGCCTCACCCAGGTCTACTACAACAAGGCCCTCGCCCTGGTCGGCTCCGCCAACCCGGCGGTCGGCGCGCTGCTCTCCGCGCACCAGTCGATCGGAGTACCGCAGCCGCTGAAGATCTTCGGCACGCGGGAGCAGAAGGAGACGTTCCTGCCGCGCTGCGCCCGCACCGACATCTCGGCCTTCCTGCTCACCGAGCCCGACGTCGGCTCGGACCCGGCACGGCTGGCCACCACCGCCGTCCCCGAGGGCGACGAGTACGTCCTCGACGGAGTGAAGCTGTGGACCACCAACGGCGTGGTCGCCGACCTCCTCGTGGTCATGGCGCGGGTACCGAAGTCCGAGGGCCACCGGGGCGGCATCACCGCGTTCGTGGTCGAGGCGGCCTCCGAGGGCGTCACCGTGGAGAACCGCAACGCCTTCATGGGCCTGCGCGGACTGGAGAACGGCGTCACCCGCTTCCACCGGGTCCGCGTCCCCGCCGCCCACCGCATCGGTGAGGAGGGTCAGGGCCTGAAGATCGCCCTGACCACGCTCAACACCGGCCGGCTGTCCCTGCCCGCGATGTGCGTCGGCTCCGGGAAGTGGTGCCTGAAGATCGCCCGCGAGTGGTCGGCGGCCCGGGAGCAGTGGGGCAAGCCGGTGGCGCTGCACGAGGCCGTCGGCTCCAAGATCGCGTTCATCGCGGCGACCACCTTCGCCCTGGAGGCCGTGGTCGACCTCTCCTCGCAGATGGCCGACGAGGACCGCAACGACATCCGCATCGAGGCCGCCCTCGCCAAGCTGTACGGCTCGGAGATGGCCTGGCTGATGGCCGACGAACTGGTCCAGATCCGCGGCGGACGCGGCTTCGAGACCGCCGAGTCCCTGCGGGCGCGCGGCGAGCGGGCGGTCCCGGCCGAGCAGATGCTGCGCGACCTGCGCATCAACCGCATCTTCGAGGGCTCCACGGAGATCATGCACCTGCTGATCGCCCGCGAGGCCGTCGACGCCCACCTCTCGGTCGCCGGCGACCTGATCGATCCCGAGAAGTCCCTCGGCGACAAGGCGAAGGCGGGCGCGGGCGCGGGCGTCTTCTACGCCAAGTGGCTGCCGAAACTCGTCGCGGGCCCCGGACAGCTCCCCGGCTCCTACGGCGGGTTCAAGCACGGCGTCGACCTGTCCGGGCACCTGCGCTACGTCGAGCGGACCTCCCGCAAGCTGGCCCGCTCCACCTTCTACGCCATGTCCCGCTGGCAGGGGAGGATGGAGACCAAGCAGGGCTTCCTGGGCCGGATCGTCGACATCGGCGCCGAACTGTTCGCCATGAGCGCCGCCTGCGTCCGCGCGGAACTCCTGCGCGGCCGCGGCGAGAACGGCCGCGAGGCCTACCAGCTCGCCGACGCCTTCTGCCGCCAGGCCCGCGTCCGTGTCGAGGAACTCTTCGACCGCCTGTGGACCAACACCGACGACGTCGACCGCAAGGTCGTCAAGGGCGTTCTCTCCGGCACGTACGAGTGGCTGGAACAGGGCATCATCGACCCCTCGGACGACGGCCCCTGGATCGCGGACGCCTCCCCGGGCCCCTCCGAGCGGGAGAACGCGCACCGGCCGATCCGCTGACACGGGAGCGGCCCACGGTTCCTCTCGTCCGCGGTCCGCACGACACCCTGGAGGTATCCACCGGGCAGGACGGTGCCCACGCGATCCGACCCCCCGCCCGGCCAGGTGGCCGGCCGTATCCGCGTGGTGCGGGAGTCCCGGGAACCCAGCCGGGAGGAACCGGGCGGGGTGACCGGGCACAGTGCCCGGAGGACCGAGCGGATCGAGCGCGGAGACCCGGACGCGAATCCCGACGACCCGCTGCTCACCGCACACGCCCTCGACGTCCTGCCCGCGGATCCGGTGGCCGACTGAGCGGCGGCTCGCCCGCAGGCCGGACAACAGGGCGTCACCCGATCCGCCGACCCTCCGGGGCGGGGCCCCGGCCGTGCGCGCGACCCGACACAATGGGGTCCATGACCGACGCTCCAGCCCCCCTCGCCGACCCGCACCTCGTCTACGACCCCGTGGCGGGAGACGGACCGAAGGACGTGGTGATCCTCGGCTCCACCGGGTCGATCGGCACCCAGGCCATCGACCTCGTGCTGCGCAACCCCGACCGCTTCCGGGTCACCGGCCTGTCCGCCAACGGCGGCCGGGTCGCCCTCCTCGCCGAGCAGGCCCACCGGCTTCGGGTGCGTACCGTCGGCGTCGCCCGCGAGGACGTCGTACCGGCGCTGCGCGAGGCGCTGTCCGAGCGGTACGGGGCGGGGGAGCCGCTGCCCGAGATCCTGGCCGGGAAGGACGCGGCCACTCGGCTCGCCGCCTCCGACTGCCACACCGTCCTCAACGGCATCACCGGCTCCATCGGTCTCGCCCCGACCCTCGCCGCCCTGGAGGCGGGCCGCACCCTCGCGCTCGCCAACAAGGAGTCGCTCATCGTCGGCGGCCCGCTGGTCAAGGCCCTCGCCAAGCCCGGTCAGATCATCCCGGTCGACTCCGAGCACGCCGCCCTCTTCCAGGCGCTGGCCGCCGGCACCCGCGCGGACGTCCGCAGGCTCGTCGTCACCGCCTCCGGCGGCCCCTTCCGCGGCCGCACCAGGGAGCAGCTGGCCGACGTCACCGTCGAGGACGCCCTCGCGCACCCCACCTGGGCCATGGGCCCGGTCATCACGATCAACTCCGCGACCCTCGTCAACAAGGGCCTGGAGGTCATCGAGGCGCACCTGCTGTACGACATTCCCTTCGACCGCATTGAGGTCGTCGTGCACCCGCAGTCGTATGTCCACTCGATGGTTGAGTTCACGGACGGATCGACACTGGCCCAGGCGACGCCCCCCGACATGGGCGGGCCGATCGCCATCGGCCTCGGCTGGCCCGAACGGGTCCCCGACGCCGCCCCGGTCTTCGACTGGAGCAAGGCGTCCACCTGGGAGTTCTTCCCCCTCGACAACGAGGCGTTCCCCTCGGTGAACCTCGCCCGGCACGTCGGCGAGCTCGCGGGAACCGCCCCGGCGGTGTTCAATGCCGCGAACGAGGAGTGCGTGGAGGCGTTCCGCGCCGGCACGCTGCCCTTCAACGGGATCATGGAGACCGTCACCCGGGTCGTCGAGGAACACGGCACCCCCACGACGGGAACTTCACTGACCGTGTCGGACGTCCTCGAAGCGGAGACCTGGGCACGGACGAGGGCCCGGGAACTGACCGACCGGACGGCGAGCGCGGAGGCGCGTGCATGACGACCCTGATGTTCATCCTCGGCATAGTCGTCTTCGCGGCCGGCCTGCTGTTCTCGATCGCGTGGCACGAGCTGGGCCATCTGTCCACGGCCAAGATGTTCGGCATCCGCGTGCCCCAGTACATGGTCGGCTTCGGCCCCACCGTCTGGTCGCGCAACAAGGGCGAGACCGAGTACGGCGTCAAGGCGATCCCGTTCGGCGGCTACATCCGCATGATCGGCATGTTCCCGCCCGGCCCCGACGGCAGACTGGAGGCCCGCTCCACCTCACCGTGGCGCGGCATGATCGAGGACGCCCGCTCCGCCGCCTTCGAGGAGCTCGGGCCCGGCGACGACAAGCGCCTGTTCTACACGCGCAAACCGTGGAAACGGGTCATCGTGATGTTCGCGGGCCCGTTCATGAACCTGGTCCTCGCGGTGGCGCTGTTCCTCACCGTGCTGATGGGCTTCGGCATCCAGCAGCAGACCACCACCGTCAGCTCGGTCTCGCAGTGCGTGATCTCGCAGACCGAGAACCGGGACGACTGCAAGAAGTCCGACCCCCAGTCCCCGGCCGCCGCCGCCGGGATGAAGGCCGACGACAGGATCGTCGCCTTCGCCGGGGTCAGGACCGACGACTGGGGCACCCTCTCCGACCTCATCCGCGACAGCGCCGGCAAGAGCGTGCCGATCGTCGTCGAACGCGACGGCCGGGAGGTCACCCTCCAGGCGAAGATCGCGACCAACATGGTCGCCAAGAAGGACGACAACGGCGCCTACGTCGAGGGCGAGTACGTCAAGGCCGGCTTCCTCGGCTTCAGCGCGGCCACCGGAGTCGTCAAACAGGACTTCGGCGACTCCGTGACCTGGATGACCGACCGGGTCGGCGACGCCGTCGACTCCCTCGCCGCCCTGCCGTCCAAGATCCCCGCCCTGTGGGACGCGGCCTTCGGCGACGGCCCCCGCGAACCCGACTCCCCGATGGGCGTCGTCGGCGCGGCCCGGGTCGGCGGCGAGATCGCCACCCTCGACATCCCCGCCTCGCAGCAGCTCGCCATGTTCGTGATGCTGCTCGCCGGCTTCAACCTCTCCCTGTTCCTGTTCAACATGCTCCCGCTGCTCCCGCTCGACGGCGGGCACATCGCGGGTGCCCTGTGGGAGTCGCTGCGCCGCAACCTCGCCAAGGTGCTGCGCCGCCCCGACCCCGGCCCGTTCGACGTGGCGAAACTGATGCCGGTGGCCTATGTGGTGGCAGGGGTCTTCGTCTGCTTCACCCTCCTCGTCCTGATCGCGGACGTGGTGAATCCGGTACGGATCTCATAGCCCCCCGGAGGCGACACCCGCCGTTCACGACGGCCTGGGACCCTTTGGTTCCGGGCCGTCGCCCTTTGAGCGGGTTTAGGGGCGGGATGTGCTCGGGCGTCGGCCATTGCCGTAATCTCGGAGCCCGGAGCCCGCTGCTCACGGGGAGCCGGACCTAGATCCACGACTTGGGGTTGCACAGCAGATGACTGCGATTTCTCTCGGCATGCCGTCCGTTCCGACCAAGCTCGCCGAGCGCCGGAAGAGCCGGCAGATCCAGGTCGGATCCGTGGCGGTGGGCGGGGACGCCCCCGTGTCCGTGCAGTCGATGACGACCACGCGCACGTCCGACATCGGCGCCACCCTCCAGCAGATCGCCGAGCTCACCGCCTCCGGCTGCCAGATCGTCAGGGTGGCCTGTCCCACGCAGGACGACGCCGACGCGCTGCCCGTGATCGCGAAGAAGTCGCAGATCCCGGTGATCGCCGACATCCACTTCCAGCCCAAGTACGTCTTCGCCGCGATCGAGGCCGGCTGCGCGGCGGTCCGGGTGAACCCCGGCAACATCAAGCAGTTCGACGACAAGGTCAAGGAGATCGCCAAGGCGGCCAAGGATCACGGCACCCCGATCCGCATCGGCGTCAACGCCGGCTCGCTGGACCGGCGCCTGCTCCAGAAGTACGGCAAGGCGACCCCCGAGGCGCTGGCCGAGTCCGCCCTGTGGGAGGCGTCCCTCTTCGAGGAGCACGACTTCCGCGACATCAAGATCTCCGTCAAGCACAACGACCCGGTCGTCATGGTCGAGGCCTACCGCCAGCTCGCCGCCCAGTGCGACTACCCCCTCCACCTCGGCGTCACCGAGGCCGGGCCCGCCTTCCAGGGCACCATCAAGTCGGCCGTCGCCTTCGGCGCGCTGCTCTCCCAGGGCATCGGCGACACCATCCGCGTCTCCCTGTCGGCCCCGCCGGTCGAGGAGATCAAGGTCGGCATCCAGATCCTGGAGTCGCTGAACCTGCGCCGGCGCGGACTGGAGATCGTCTCCTGCCCGTCCTGCGGACGCGCCCAGGTCGACGTCTACAAGCTCGCCGAGGAGGTCACGGCCGGGCTGGAGGGCATGGAGGTGCCGCTGCGCGTCGCCGTCATGGGCTGCGTCGTCAACGGCCCCGGCGAGGCCCGCGAGGCCGACCTCGGCGTCGCCTCCGGCAACGGCAAGGGGCAGATCTTCGTGAAGGGCGAGGTCATCAAGACCGTCCCCGAGTCGAAGATCGTGGAGACGCTGATCGAGGAGGCGATGAAGATCGCCGAGCAGATGGAGAAGGACGGCGTGACGTCGGGCGAACCGCAGATCTCGGTGGCGGGCTGACGGGTCCTCACATGTGCCGGGCGGCGCGATCCGGCCCGTCCGGCACATGAGGACGAGGCGTTCTCCGGGCCGAAGCGGGGCTCTGGGGGGCGGCGGTCCCCAGCTCGCGAAGGTACAGTGCGGAGAAATCAGCAGACCCCAGTGTGTGAGGCCCCGCACGTGTTGACGCAGACCACATCCCGGGTCCTCGAACCGAGTGACCTGGACGCCGCACTCGCCGTACTCGACCGCGAGCCGGTCGCGAACGCCTTCGTGACGGCCCGCGTCCGGATCGCGGGCCTGGACCCGTGGCGGCTCGGCGGCGAGATGTGGGGCTGGTACGAGGGGGGCGTCCTGACGTCCCTGTGCTACGCCGGCGCCAATCTGGTGCCCATCTGCGCCACCCCCCGGGCCGTCCGCGCCTTCGCCGACCGTGCCCGCCGGGCCGGCCGCCGCTGCTCCTCGATCGTCGGCCCGGCCGAGCCCACCGCCGCGCTCTGGCGGCTGCTCGAACCCCAATGGGGCCCGGCCCGCGAGGTCCGCGCCCACCAGCCCCTCATGGTCACCGACCGCCCGTCCGAGCACATAGCCCCCGACCCCTACGTCCGCCGCGTCCGCAAGGACGAGCTGGAGACGGTCATGCCGGCGTGCGTGGCGATGTTCACCGAGGAGGTCGGCGTCTCCCCGCTGGCCGGTGACGGCGGCCTGCTCTACCAGGCCCGGGTCGCCGAACTCGTCGGCGCCGGCCGCGCCTTCGCCCGCTTCGGCATCGACGGCAAGGTCGTCTTCAAGGCCGAGATCGGCGCCGTGACCGACCGCGCCTGTCAGATACAGGGCGTCTGGGTGGCCCCCGAGCACCGGGGCAGGGGCGTCGCCGCACCCGGCATGGCGGCCGTCCTGCGCTACGCCCTGACGGAGATAGCGCCCGTGGCGAGCCTCTACGTCAACGACTTCAACACCCCCGCCCGCAGGACGTACGAGAGGGTGGGCTTCCAGGAGGTCGGTGCCTTCATGAGCGTGCTGTTCTGACGGGGCACGCCCTGTAGTCTCCCCGGCATGGTGCGCTTTCCCGGTCACGGCAGCCCCCGCCCCGACGACATCGTGATCGGCCCCCTCGACCTCCCCGGCCACGTCGACGAGGCGCTGGCGGTGCAGGCGGTGGCGTTCGGGCTCGGCCCCGACGAGGTGGCCGTACGCCGGCAGATCGTGCTGCGGCACATGACCCTCCCGGGCGCCCGGGCCTTCGGGGCCACCGTCAAGGGCCGCCTGGCCGGCTTCGTCTACGGCATGCCCAACGACCGCGCCCACTGGTGGTCCACCGTCGTCGAGCCCTATCTGCGGGCCCGCGGCCATGACGACTGGCTCGACGACTCCTTCGTCATCACCGAGCTGCACGTCCACCCCCGGCACCAGAAGCACGGCATCGGCCGCGCCCTGATCACCACGATCACCGACGGCGCCGAGCAGCCCCGCTCGATCCTCTCCGCGATCGACATCGAGAGCCCCGCCCGCCGTCTGTACCGCTCGCTCGGCTACCAGGACCTCGCCCGCCAGGTCCTCTTCCCCAGCGCCCCCAAGCCGTACGCCGTCATGGGCGCCCCGCTGCCCCTCCTCCGCCGAGAGTGACAATGGATTTCCGCCGTCCCGTCCCGCCCGGCTAACCTCCTGTCATCACCCAGACGCAGCAGGAGTACGGAAACCATGGCGAACGCACCGGTCCAGCGCATGTCCCAGTTGATGGCGAAGACGCTGCGCGACGACCCGGCGGACGCCGAGGTCCTCAGCCACAAGCTTCTCGTCCGGGCCGGCTATGTGCGCCGCACCGCCGCCGGCATCTGGACCTGGCTGCCCCTCGGCAAGAAGGTCCTCGCCAACGTCGAGCGGATCGTCCGCGAGGAGATGGACGCCATCGGCGCCCAGGAGGTGCTGCTCCCCGCGCTGCTGCCGCGTGAGCCCTACGAGGCGACCGGCCGCTGGGACGAGTACGGCCCCGAGCTGTTCCGCCTCCAGGACCGCAAGGGCGGCGACTACCTCCTCGGCCCCACCCACGAGGAGATCTTCACGCTGATGGTGAAGGACCAGGCGTCCTCCTACAAGGACCTGCCGGTGATCCTCTACCAGATCCAGTCCAAGTTCCGCGACGAGGCCCGCCCCCGCGCCGGCATCCTGCGCGGCCGCGAGTTCCTGATGAAGGACTCCTACTCCTTCGACCTGGAGGACGAGGGCCTGGCCAAGTCGTACGCCCTGCACCGCCAGGCGTACCAGAAGGTCTACGAACGCCTGGGCCTGGACTACCGCATCTGCGCGGCCACCGCCGGCGCCATGGGCGGCTCCAAGTCCGAGGAGTTCCTCGCCCCCGCCGAGGCCGGCGAGGACACCTTCGCGGACTGCCCGAACTGCGACTTCGCCGCCAACACCGAGGCGATCGCCTACGAGCTGAAGCCGGTCGACGCCGCCGGTGTCCCGGCCGCCGAGGACATCCCCACGCCCGACACCCCGACCATCGAGACCCTCGCCGCCTCGCTCGGCGTCGAGGCCTCGGCCACGCTGAAGAACCTGCTGGTCAAGGTCGACGGCGAGATCGTCGCCGTGGGCGTCCCCGGTGACCGCGAGGTCGACATGGACAAGGTCGAGGCGCACTTCGCCCCGGCCACGGTGGAGATGGTCACCGAGACCGACTTCGTCGCCCGCCCCGACCTGGTGCGCGGCTACGTCGGTCCGCAGGGCCTGGACAAGGTGACGTACATCGCCGACCCGCGCGTCGCGCCCGGCACCGCCTGGATCACGGGCGCCAACAAGGCCGACACGCACGCGAAGAACGTGGTCGCGGGCCGTGACTTCGAGGTCGACGCGTACGTGGACGTCGTGGTGGTGCAGGAGGGCGACCCCTGCCCCAAGTGCGGCACGGGCCTGCGGCTGGACCGCGCCATCGAGATCGGCCACATCTTCCAGCTGGGCCGCAAGTACGCCGACGCCCTCAAGCTCGACGTCCTCGGCCAGAACGGCAAGCCGGTCCGCGTCACCATGGGCTCCTACGGCATCGGCGTCTCCCGCGCGGTGGCCGCCCTCGCCGAGCAGACCGCCGACGACAAGGGCCTGTGCTGGCCCGCCGAGGTCGCCCCGGCCGACGTCCACGTGGTCGCCGCCGGCAAGGCCCTCCAGACCGAGCTGGCCCTCGACGTCTCCGAGAGGCTGTCCGCCGCGGGCGTCCGCGTCCTGGTCGACGACCGTCCCGGCGTCTCCCCGGGCGTGAAGTTCACCGACTCGGAGCTGATCGGCGTCCCGCGGATCCTGGTCGCGGGCCGCCGCGCCGCCGAGGGCGTCGTCGAGCTCAAGGACCGCCGCACCGGCGAACGCGAGGAACTCACGGTCGACGAGGCGGTGGCCCGCCTCACGGCGTAACGGCGTCACGGGGCCCGTGCCGGTCGTCCACCGGCACGGGCCCCGGGGCTCACCCGGCCCGTCTCACTTCCACGGGTCGGTGAACGACCGGCCGGGCACCGGCTTGGCGACGAGCGCGACGGCGGTGAAGAAGTTGACCTGGCCGATCGCGAACACCAGGGTGGCGAGCGCCTTCGGCTCGTAGTGCCCGGCCACCTCGGCGTACAGCGCGTCGGAGACCCGCTCGCCGTCCGCGGACGGCTGGAGCACGGCCTCCACGAGGGCCAGCGCGGCGCGCTCGGCGCCGGTGAAGTACGGCGAGTCCCACCAGGACGCCACCGAGGCGATCCGCTCCTCCGACTGCCCGGCCCTGCGCAGGAAGCCCGTGTGCAGGACGGTCAGGTAGGTGCTGCCGGCGATCTGGCCGGCGCGCAGCTGGACCAGGCTGATCGTGGAGCGCGGCACCGACCCGTTGCCGGTGACCTTGAACAGCGCCGCCGACACCTCCGCCAGCTCGGGAACGAGCTCCGCGGGGTCCTCGGCCATCCGCGGAACCATCGGGATCTCCGCCGTGATCGAACGCGTTTCCATTTCCGTCTCCTTCGGACTGCCTCACCTGCTGACACCGACCTGACGGACCGCGGCGGAAAAGTGTGACGGAGCCTCCGGCCCGGGAACCGGCCCAGGGGGTGCCGTCCGGGTCGGGCCGGCTCCAGCGAGCGGTGGCCTGCCGCCGAGCCGGGCGGGGTCCGGCGGTGGGGGCACCTCCCACGCCCTTCAGGCAGTGGGGGAGCATCGCAAGGCGGAGGAGGGCGCCAGGGCGGAGCCCCGGCAACCGACGACAACGCGGCGGTGGGGGGCCCTCCCGCGCGTGGTGGTCTCCCGCTCGAGCGGAGCCGAGCGGGAGGAGCGGTGTCGGGGTCCGCGACCTCGACGAGGTCCGAACGGCACCCCTCAGAGCCAGCTCGCGAACTCCAGGAGCAGTTCCGCGTCCTGTTCGCGGCCCACACGGCGGGCCCGTACGCCCGATTCCACCGCGCGGAACAGGGTCCAGCCGCTCAGGCGTTCGCGGTCGACCTCCAGGGACTCCGCGAGCCGCTTCACCCGCCGCCGGGTCGTCGTCGCCCCCGACGCCTGCGCGATGAGGTCCTCCACGCGGTCGCGGACCAGCCGGGCCAGGTCGAACGCGTGCTCGCCGACCACCGGGTCCGGCCCCACCGCCAGCCACGGCGTCCGCTCCCCGGACAGCACCTTGCTCTGCCGGAACGTCCCGTGCAGCAGCCGGTGCTCGGGCGGCGCCGCCAGCAGCTCCTCGCGGGCCGCCAGCGCCGCCTCCACCAGCGGAGCCACCTCCGGGTCGGCCGCCGCGCTCGCCCGCATCGCCCGAGCCTGCCGCTCCGTGCGCTCGGCCACCGTCTCGAAGCCGTGCCCCTCCGGCGGGTCCACCCAGAGCCGGCGCAGCGTCCCCGCCGCCTCCAGCAACGCCTTCGCCTCCGGCAACGACCGCACCGACACGTCCGGATGCAGCCGCTCCAGCAGCAGCACCCCCTCGGTCGCGCCCGGGGCCGGCTCCAGCAGCCGGACCGCCCCCAGACCGCCCCAGTGGGCCAGCGCGGCCCGCTCGCTCTCCGGGCGGGCCCGGCGCGGCGCCAGCTTCAGCACGGCGGGCGTCCCGTCGGCCGTCCGCACCAGCACGACCAGACTGCTGCGCCCGCCCGGCACCTGCACCCGCTCCACGGTCAACTCACGCTGTGCGACGGCCTCGCGCGCCGCCTCCGGCAGCCTCTCCAGCCAGTCGTCGCCCTCGGGCGCCGTCTCACCGAGCGCCCTCACCAGACGCTTCGGCGGTTCGAAAACCATGCGCGAGTCGTTCCCTTCCTGCTGTACGCGGTGCCCGCCGCCCGTCACGCCGTCGGCGCCGGGGTCCCCGAAGCCGTACCGTCCCGCTCGGCGAGCCCAGGGAAGGCTACGCTCTCGCCGTTCCAGCGCACCGACCGCACCGCCGCCTCCCGCATCGCCTCGGCGGCCCCCCGCCGCCGCTCGCCGCCGCTCGCGCGCACCAGATCGGCGTACACCCCGGCCACCCTGTCCTCCAGCTCCGCCGCCAGCCGGACCGCCGCCGCCGCGTCCGGCACCGGGAACGGCAGCGCGTACCCCGCGGCGGCGGCGACGGGCGCGCCCCCCGCGTCCTTCACCGTGCGCACCAGCGCGTCCCTGCGCGCCCGGTGCGCGTCGTACGCCGTCCGTGCCTCGGTGCGCCGGTCCTTGCCGATCCGTCCGCCGACGACCCCGTAGCCGTACACCGCAGCGTGCTCCGCCGCCAGCGCGGCCTGGAGAGCCCGCAGTTCCCGGTCCTTCGCCTCGCGCGACTCGCTCACCCTCATGCCTCCGTCAGCAGATACACATGCGCCGCGCCGGCCGCCGCGACCGAGGCCAGCAGCCGGGCCAGCTCGCCCGGCGCGTCGAGCAGCGCCTTCGCGCGCCGGTCGGCGAGCTCCCGCTCGGCGGCGGCGAGTCCGGCGAGGGCGTCCTTCTCCTTCGCGGGCACGGCGGGCACGGCGGGCACGGCGGCCGACGCGGAGGCCGAGGGCGAGCCCGTCCCGGACGACGGCGACGACGGTGACGGCGAGGGCTCCGCCGTCTCCCCGAACGCCTCCGCGTGCCGTACGACCTCCGCGCGCAGCGGACGCAGCCGACCGGCCAGCTTCGGATGCGCGGCCACGACCGCGTCGTACCGCTCGGCCAGCTCCCTGCTGTCCCGGGCCGCACGCGCGCGTGCCCGGTCGGCGGCCGAGGGACGGCTGCCGCCGGAGGCACCGGGGTCCTCGGACCCGGCGGAGCAGCCCGCCACCAGCAGGGCCGCCGGGGCGACGGCGAGCAGACTCCTTCTGCGCGGCCCCGAACGGGCGCGCGGAGACAGGGGGAACGAC
This sequence comes from Streptomyces sp. NPDC051740, assembly GCF_044453165.1. Taxonomy (NCBI): domain Bacteria; kingdom Bacillati; phylum Actinomycetota; class Actinomycetes; order Kitasatosporales; family Streptomycetaceae; genus Streptomyces; species Streptomyces sp. NPDC051740. Next base: position 313,077 of record NZ_JBITCL010000006.1, read on the forward strand.
ACGGCAGACGTCCTCGGAAGCTCGTACGAACGTGGCGACGGAAAAGGGCGGGCCGGGGCCCGTGATCACCGTACCCGTGCGCCCGCGCGGGAGCGCCCAGCGGCACCCTCCGTGACCGGGTGGACAGCAACACCCTCCGCGACCGGATACCCTTTGACCAGACACGCGCACCGTCCCACAACAGCACACGCGGCCGAGGAGTCACCCGGATGAGCACCACCCAGAGCGAGAGGCTTCGAGAACTTCTGGAACCGCTCGTCAGCTCCCAGGGCCTGGATCTCGAAGAGATCGCCGTGGACGCGGTCGGCCGCAAGCGTGTGCTGCGCGTCGTCGTCGACTCCGACACCGGAGCGGACCTCGACCGGATCGCCGATGTGAGCCGCGCGCTCTCGGCGAAGCTCGACGAGACGGACGCGATGGGCAGCGCGGAGTACACCCTCGAGGTCGGCACCCCGGGCGCGGAGCGCCTCCTCACCGAGCACCGGCACTACGCGCGCGCCACCGGCCGCCTGGTCCGGTTCCAGCTCGCCGAGGGCGGCGAACTGGTCGCCAGGATCATCGAGGCCGACGACGAGGGTCTCGACCTCGAGGTGCCCGGAGTGAAGGGCCGCAAGGCCACCGCACGCAGACTCGCCTTCGACGACATCACCAGGGCGCGCGTCCAGGTCGAGTTCAACCGCAAGGACAACGAGAAGGAAGAGGAGGCGTAATCGTGGACATCGACATGAGTGCACTTCGGCTCTTGGTGAGGGAGAAGGAGATCTCCCTCGGCCTGCTGGTCGAAGCGATCGAATCGGCCCTCCTCATCGCCTACCACCGCACCGAGGGAAGCCGCCGGCACGCGCGCGTGGAGCTCAACCGGGAGACCGGACATGTGACCGTGTGGGCGAAGGAGGACCCCCAGGACCTCGAGGAGGGCCAGGAGGCCCGCGAGTTCGACGACACCCCGTCCGGCTTCGGCCGTATCGCCGCCACCACGGCCAAGCAGGTCATCCTGCAGCGCCTGCGCGACGCCGAGGACGACGCGACGCTCGGCGAGTACGCCGGCCGTGAGGGCGACATCGTCACCGGAGTGGTCCAGCAGGGCCGCGACCCGAAGAACGTGCTGGTCGACATCGGCAAGCTGGAGGCCATCCTGCCGGTGCAGGAGCAGGTGCCCGGCGAGACCTACCCGCACGGCATGCGGCTGCGCAGCTACGTCGTCCGGGTGGCCAAGGGGGTGCGCGGCCCGTCCGTCACCCTGTCGCGCACGCACCCCAACCTGGTGAAGAAGCTCTTCGCCCTGGAGGTGCCGGAGATCGCCGACGGGTCCGTCGAGATCTCCGCCATCGCCCGCGAGGCCGGCCACCGCACCAAGATCGCCGTACGTTCCACCCGCTCGGGCCTGAACGCCAAGGGCGCCTGCATCGGCCCCATGGGCGGCCGGGTGCGCAACGTCATGGGCGAGCTGAACGGCGAGAAGATCGACATCGTCGACTGGTCCGACGACCCGGCCGACATGGTGGCGAACGCGCTGTCGCCGGCCCGGGTCTCCAAGGTGGAGATCGTCGACATGGCCGCCCGGTCCGCCCGGGTCATCGTGCCGGACTACCAGCTGTCCCTGGCGATCGGCAAGGAGGGGCAGAACGCCCGTCTCGCCGCCCGGCTGACCGGCTGGCGGATCGACATCCGGCCGGACACGGAACAGACCGCGGAACAGACCGGGGAATAGATCCAAGCCGCAGGTCGCTGAGATCACGACAGCTTTGCGCGCGGCAAGTGTTCGATTCTTGCCCCAAAGGGGTGAGGTCGGCGCGGGGAGGTAGACTAGGGAGTGTCTGGCCGGACACGTGCTGGCGTATGCCCCGAGCGCACCTGCGTGGGGTGCCGGGAGCGAGCGGTCAAGAACGAGCTGCTGCGCATCGTGGTGATCGAGGACGCGTGCGTCCCCGATCCTCGCGGTACGCTGCCCGGCCGGGGCGCGTATGTGCACCCCGTCCCGGTCTGTCTCGACCAGGCGGTGCGCCGCAGGGCGTTCCCACGGGCGCTCCGCGTCCCGGGACCGCTCGACGTAAAGGCGTTGCGCCTCTACGTCGAGCAGGCACAAGGTTGCTGAGCAGCGGCTCTCCGCCGGCTGGCCAGGCAACACGCAAGAACATGCCGCACGGAAGTCCCCGTGCGGTCTGGTACCTCGCGAGTCGAAAGCAGGTCGAGATTGCGATGAGCACTCGATGAGTACGCGATGAGTACGCCCATGAACTAGCGACGGTCCGGACGCAACCCGGACCTCAGAGGAGCGAAGTGGCTAAGGTCCGGGTCTACGAACTCGCCAAGGAGTTCGGTGTGGAGAGCAAGGTCGTCATGGCCAAGCTCCAGGAACTCGGTGAATTCGTCCGTTCGGCGTCTTCGACCATCGAAGCGCCCGTAGTACGCAAGCTGACCGACGCCTTCCAGCAGGGCGGGGGCAACGGCAAGTCCGCCGCGAAGCCCGGCGCGCCCCGCAAGGCGGCCCCCAGGCCCGCCGCGCCGTCCCCGGCGCAGGCGGCCCGTCCGGGTCCGGCTGCCCCGAAGCCGCCGGCAGCCCCCAAGCCCGCCGCGGCCCAGCCGCCGGCGGCTCCGTCGACCCCGTCGGCGCCCGCGCCGGCGGCCTCCGGTCCGCGTCCGGGCCCGCGCCCCGCGCCGCGTCCGGCTCCGGCGGCCCCGGAGTTCCAGGCCCCGCCCGCGGCGGCGGCCCCGGCTCCGGCTCCGTCCGGCCCGAAGCCCGGCGGCGCGCGTCCCGGTGCACCCAAGCCCGGTGGTCGTCCCGCCGGTCAGGGTGGTCAGGGTCAGGGCGGCCAGGGCCGTCCGGCCGGTCAGGGTCAGCGTCCCGGTGGCGGCGCACCGCGTCCGGGCGGTCGCCCGGCCGGTCCGCGTCCCGGTAACAACCCCTTCACCTCCGGTGGCTCCACCGGCATGGCCCGTCCGCAGGCTCCGCGCCCGCAGGGCGCGCGTCCCGGCCCGGGTGGTCCCGGCGGTCCCGGCGGTGCCGGTCCCCGTCCGCAGGCCCCCGGTGCCCAGGGCGGCGGTCCGCGTCCGCAGGCTCCGGGCGGGCAGCGTCCGACCCCGGGCTCGATGCCGCGTCCGCAGGGCGGTCCCCGTCCCGGCGGCGGCGGCCCCGGCGGTCCGCGTCCGAACCCCGGCATGATGCCGCAGCGTCCCGCTGCCGGCCCGCGTCCCGGCGGTGGCCCCGGTGGCCGCGGTCCGGGCGGTGCGGGTCGTCCCGGCGGCGGTGCCGGTCGTCCCGGTGGCGGCGGCGGTTTCGCCGGTCGTCCGGGTGGCGGCGGCGGTGCCGGTCGTCCCGGTGGCGGCGGCGGTTTCGCCGGTCGTCCCGGTGGCGGCGGTGGCTTCGCCGGCGGCGGTGGCCGTCCCGGCTTCGGTGGCCGTCCCGGCGGTCCCGGTGGCCGCGGTGGCACGCAGGGCGCCTTCGGCCGTCCCGGTGGTCCCGCGCGTCGTGGCCGCAAGTCGAAGCGGCAGAGGCGCCAGGAGTACGAGGCCATGCAGGCCCCGTCGGTCGGCGGCGTGATGCTGCCTCGCGGCAACGGCGAAGCCATTCGCCTGTCGCGCGGTGCGTCGCTCACCGACTTCGCGGAGAAGATCAACGCCAACCCGGCGTCGCTCGTCGCGGTCATGATGAACCTCGGCGAGATGGTCACCGCGACCCAGTCCGTCTCCGACGAGACGCTCCAGCTCCTCGCGGGCGAGATGAACTACACGGTTCAGATCGTCAGCCCGGAGGAGGAGGACCGCGAGCTGCTCGAGTCCTTCGACCTGGAGTTCGGCGAGGACGAGGGCGACGAGGAGGACCTGGTGGTCCGTCCGCCGGTCGTCACCGTCATGGGTCACGTCGACCACGGTAAGACCCGACTGCTCGACGCCATCCGCAAGACGAACGTCATCGCGGGCGAGGCCGGCGGCATCACCCAGCACATCGGTGCCTACCAGGTCGCGACCGAGGTCAACGAGGAAGAGCGCAGGATCACCTTCATCGACACCCCGGGTCACGAGGCGTTCACCGCCATGCGTGCCCGTGGTGCGCGGTCGACGGACATCGCGATCCTGGTCGTCGCGGCCAACGACGGCGTCATGCCGCAGACGGTCGAGGCGCTCAACCACGCCAAGGCGGCCGAGGTCCCGATCGTCGTCGCGGTCAACAAGATCGACGTCGAGGGTGCCGACCCGACCAAGGTGCGCGGTCAGCTGACCGAGTACGGCCTGGTGGCCGAGGAGTACGGCGGCGACACCATGTTCGTCGACATCTCCGCCAAGCAGGGTCTGCACATCGACAGCCTCCTCGAGGCCGTCATCCTCACCGCGGACGCCTCGCTCGACCTGCGGGCCAACCCGGAGCAGGACGCGCAGGGCATCTCGATCGAGTCCCGGCTCGACCGCGGCCGCGGTGCCGTGGCGACCGTCCTCGTCCAGCGAGGCACGCTGCGGGTCGGCGACACGATGGTGGTGGGCGACGCCTACGGCCGCGTGCGCGCCATGCTCGACGACAACGGCAACAACGTCGCCGAGGCGGGCCCGTCGACGCCGGTCCAGGTCCTGGGCCTGACCAACGTCCCGGGTGCGGGCGACAACTTCATCGTCGTGGACGAGGACCGTACGGCCCGTCAGATCGCCGAGAAGCGCGCCGCCCGTGAGCGCAACGCCGCGTTCGCCAAGCGCACGCGTCGCGTGTCGCTGGAGGACCTGGACAAGGTGCTCAAGGCCGGCGAGATCCAGCAGCTGAACCTGATCATCAAGGGTGACGCCTCCGGTTCGGTCGAGGCACTCGAGTCCTCGCTGCTCCAGCTGGACGTCGGTGAAGAGGTCGACATCCGCGTCCTGCACCGCGGCGTCGGTGCGGTCACGGAGTCCGACATCGACCTGGCGATGGGCTCCGACGCCATCGTGATCGGCTTCAACGTGCGCGCCGCAGGGCGTGCCGCGCAGATGGCCGAGCGCGAGGGTGTGGACGTCCGGTACTACTCGGTCATCTACCAGGCGATCGAGGAGATCGAGGCGGCCCTCAAGGGCATGCTCAAGCCGGAGTACGAAGAGGTCGAGCTGGGTACGGCGGAGATCCGCGAGGTCTTCCGCTCGTCCAAGCTGGGCAACATCGCGGGTGTTCTCATCCGCTCCGGCGAGGTCAAGCGCAACACCAAGGCGCGCCTGCTGCGCGATGGCAAGGTCATCGCGGAGAACCTCAACATCGTGGGCCTGCGTCGCTTCAAGGACGACGTCACCGAGATCCGCGAAGGCTTCGAGGGCGGTATCAACCTCGGAAACTTCAACGACATCAAGGTCGACGACGTCATCGCGACGTACGAGATGCGCGAGAAGCCGCGGGTGTAACACCCCACGGTGTGTACCGGCCGGCGGGACCCACCCGGGTCCCGCCGGCCGGCGCGTGTGTGCGGGCGCACGGCCGGCGGAGCACAATATCCGTCGATCGCCGCGCCCCCTTCGATGTACGGTTCTGATGTCCCTGCCCACCACGGATGGCGGGGCCATCGATCCCGTACCGGCGGGTGAACCGGTTGCACATGTATGTGGGGACGCTGTCCTTCGACCTCCTCCTCGGCGACGTACATTCGCTGAAGGAGAAGCGCTCCGTCGTCCGCCCGATCGTCGCCGAACTCCAGCGCAAGTACGCGGTGAGCGCGGCCGAGGTGGATCACACGAACCTCCATCGCCGGGCGGTCATCGGCCTGGCCATGGTGTCCGGCGACGCGGGGCACCTGACCGACGTACTGGACCGCTGCGAGCGGCTGGTCGCCGGGCGCCCGGAGGTGGAACTGCTGTCCGTCAGGCGGCGCTTCCACGGTGAAGACGACTGACGACCACAGCCCAGAGATACGCAGACAGGAAAGAACGGGAGACGGACCAGTGGCCGACAACGCGCGGGCGAAAAGGCTGGCGGACCTCATCCGAGAGGTGGTGGCCCAGAAGCTGCAGCGCGGGATCAAGGACCCGCGGCTCGGCTCGCACGTCACCATCACGGACACCCGGGTCACGGGTGACCTCAGGGAGGCGACCGTCTTCTACACGGTGTACGGGGACGACGAGGAGCGCAAGGCCGCCGCGGCGGGCCTGGAGAGCGCCAAGGGCGTCCTGCGCTCCGAGGTGGGCCGGGCGGCGGGCGTGAAGTTCACGCCGACCCTGGCCTTCGTCATGGACGCGCTCCCGGACACGGCACGCAACATCGAGGACCTCCTCGACCGGGCGCGCCAGTCCGACGCGAAGGTGCGCGAGGCGTCCGCGGGCGCCGCGTACGCCGGCGGGGCCGACCCGTACCGCAAGCCGGAAGACGACGAGACGGACGACACCGCCGAATGAACCGGAAGCCCACCACGCCCGACGGCCTTGTCATCGTCGACAAGCCGTCGGGCTTCACTTCGCACGACGTGGTCGCCAAGATGCGCGGCATCGCGCGCACCCGGCGCGTCGGCCACGCCGGCACCCTCGACCCGATGGCGACGGGCGTCCTCGTCCTCGGCGTCGAGAGGGCGACCAAGCTCCTCGGCCACCTCGCGCTGACCGAGAAGGAGTACCTCGGCACGATCCGGCTCGGGCAGGACACGCTCACCGACGACGCCGAGGGGGAGATCACCTCCTCCACCGACGCCTCCGCGGTCACCCGCGAGGGCATCGACGCCGGCGTCGCCGGGCTGACCGGCGACATCATGCAGGTGCCGTCCAAGGTCAGCGCCATCAAGATCAACGGGGTGCGCTCCTACAAGCGGGCCCGGGAGGGCGAGGAGTTCGACATCCCCGCCCGGCCGGTCACCGTCTCCTCGTTCTCCGTGTACGACGTCCGGGAGGCGGTCGCCGAGGACGGCACCCCGGTGCTGGACCTGGTGGTGTCGGTCGTCTGCTCCTCCGGCACCTACATCCGCGCCCTCGCCCGCGACCTGGGCGCGGGACTGGGCGTCGGCGGGCACCTCACCGCGCTGCGCCGCACCCGCGTCGGCCCGTACAGGCTGGACTCCGCGAAGACGCTGGACCAGCTCCAGCAGGAGCTGACGGTGATGCCGATCGCCGAGGCCGCCACGGCCGCGTTCCCGCGCTGGGACGTCGACGACCGGCGGGCCAGGCTGCTCGCCAACGGGGTACGCCTCGAGATGCCCGAGGAGTACGCCGGCTCCGGAGCCGTGGCCGTGTTCGGCCCCGAGCGCCGCTTCCTGGCCCTCGTCGAGGAGCAGCGCGGCAAGGCCAAGAGCCTGGCCGTCTTCGGCTGACACGCGGGCGGGTCCGCCCGTGGAGCGGCGGCACGGGGATGGACATGCCGCCGCTCCACGGTCCCCCTCGGTTCCCCCACCTCCAGGGTGTATCCATCCACCCCCGCCTGTTCACCCGTAAGTGCGGGCGCTCGGAGTGAACCGGGGGAGCGGAAGGGGGCGCGTTCACCGGGCGATCTGTCCCGCTGATCGTCCCGGCCCTACTGTCGCAGCCAAGGGCACGGATGCGCGACGGGAGGCTCGACGATGCCGTCCCCCTACGAATACGAACCCCGTCACGAACGGGAGACCCCGGACGACGCTCCGGGCCTGTGCGACGTCCTGGTCCGGCTGCACGACCTCGCCGGCCGGCCGCGCGGCACCGGCTTCGTGGCCGATCACCACGGCACGGTGATCACCAGTCACGAGGCGGTCGACGGTCTGCCCCGGATCGTGCTGCACGCGGCGGCCGGCCGCCAGTGCGTGGTGACCGCGGACGCGGTGACCCCGCTGCCCGCGCTCGGCCTGGCCCTCGTCCGCAGCGAGGGGCTCGGCGTCGCACCGCTGCCGGTCACCACGCGGCGCACCGTCCGGCCCGGCACCTATGTGCGGATCCCCGCCGGAGGCTGGCGCGAGGCGCGCGTGCTGGGAACGGGCCCCGTGACCTACACCGCCACCGACCGCGCGTACGCACTGGGTGACGCCCTGGAACTGGCGGTCGGCACCGCGGGCCGGGACGCGTTGCGGCTCGGCGGCGGCGCCGCCGGCGGCCCGGTGCTCGACGCCACCACCGGCACCGTCCTCGGCGTCCTCGGCACCGCGCTCCACTCGGACGACCGCGCCGAGGGCTTCGCCGTACGACTGCCTCCCCGGGCCCCCGCCGAGGGCCCGCTCGCCGAACTGCTCACCGAGAACACGGCCACGGTCCCGGCCCACGGAGCCGACCTCAACCTCGCCGGGGTGGTGCAGCTCACGGCCGGCTCGGGCGGGTGGGGTGGGCCGGGCGGTGGCGTGGGGCTTGTCGGCTGGTCTGTGGTGCGTGCGGGGGGCTCCTCGGCCGGGTGGGGCGGGGCGGTTGGTGGCGTGGGGCTTGTCGGCCGGTCTGTGGTGCGTGCGGGGGGCTCCTCGGCCGGAGGGGATGGGTCGGCTGGTGGTGTGGGGTCTGCTGTGGGTGCGGGGGGCTCCTCGGCCGGGCGGGACGGGCCGACCGGTGATGTGGGGCCCGTCGACCGGTCCGCCGTGCTCGCGGAGTTCGCCGCGTTCGAGCGGGGCGAGGCCGCCGTGCTGGGCCTGGTCGGGCCGCCCGGCAGTGGTCGTACGACGCAGCTCGCGGCGCTCGCCGCCCGCCGGCACCGCGCGGGCCGGCCCACGCTCCGGCTGCGCGGTGCCGACCTGGACGAGGGCGACGGCTCGGTCGCGGACGCCGCCCGCCGGGCACTGGACCGGGCCGCCGCCCTCGTCGCGGCCTCCCGCGCCCCGTTCCCGGCCGGCCCGGACACCCTCGGTGACGTGAGCCCGGAGCACCTGGCCGGACTCGCCCGCACGGCCGGCCACCCCCTGCTGCTCCTCCTCGACGGACCCGAGGAGATCCTGCTCGACAGGCCGGCCGAGTGGACCGCCGGGACCGTGCGGTGGCTGCGGGCGACGGGGGCCCGGATGGTGGTCGCGTGCCGCGCGGAGTACTGGGAGGAGGCGGGGTTCCCGGAAGAGCTGCTGCACGCCGGTGCGCCCCGCCCCGACGGGCTCCCCGCCTGTGTGGCCCTCGGCGACCTCACCGCCGAGGAGGCCCGCCGGGCGCGCGCCCGCCACGGCGTCCCCGAGGGCGCGCTGGCCGACGCCGACGCCCGCCACCCCCTGACCCTGCGGATGCTCGCGGACATCCGGTCCGCCCAGGCCGACACCGCCCCCGACGCCCCCGTCGACCGCGACGACGTCTTCTCCGCCCACCTGGACCTGATGTGCCTGCGGATCGCCGTCCGCCTCGCCGACGGGAACGGGATCCGCGGCACCGCCGTACGCCGGCTCGCCGCCAAGGTCGCCGGACAGGTGCACGAGGCCGCCCGGCGCAGCCTCGGGGCGGGCGGGCTGGACCGGGAGACGTTCGACGCGGTGTTCCCCCGGGGGGCCGCCCCCGCCCGGCTCGGCGGCGGCACCGGCTGGGCCTCGGCCGTGCTCGCCGAGGGGCTCCTCGTCCCGGCCGGGACGACCGGCTACCGGTTCGCCGACGAGGAGCTGGCCGACTGGCTCCACGGCACCCACCTCGACGTGGACGACGCCCTGCGCGCCCTGGTCCACACCGCCCCCGCCACCCCGGTCGCTCCTGGCGGGCGCGCCCCGCGGCCGGCCGCCGCCGAGGACGGCTTCCCGCTGCCCGGCGGCCGGCCCCGGTCCGCCGCCGTTTCCGGTGGCCGGGATGTTGCTGAGGGGGCTCTTCCGTCGTCCGGCCGTAGGACCGGTGCGGCGGACGGACGTCGTGCTGTTCCGGTCGCTCCCGGCGGGCGCGCCCCGCGGCCGGCCGCCGAGGACGGCTTCCCGCTGCCCGGGGACAGGCCCCGGTCCGCCGCCGTTTCCGGTGGCCGGGATGTTGCTGAGGGGGCTCTTCCGTCGTCCGGCCGTAGGACCGGTGCGGCGGACGGACGTCGTGCTGTTCCGGTCGCTCCTGGCGGGCGCGCCCCGCGGCCGGCCGCCGCCGAGGACGGCTTCCCGCTGCCCGGGGACAGGCCCCGGTCCGCCGCTGCTTCCGGCGGCCGGGACGCCGCTGACTGTCTGCTTCCGCTGCCCGGCCGCAGGGCCGACGGACGCCGTACCCCGGGGCCCACCTCTGCTTCCGGCGGCCGGGGTGCCGTTGAGGGGGCTCTTCCGCTGTCCGGTCGCTGGGCCGGTTCGGCTGGTGACCGTCGTGGTCTGCCTGCTGTCGCTTTCGACCCTTGGACCGTTGCCGGTCCCGATCCCTGGGCCGTCGCCGACACCGATTACCGGCCTGCTGACGATCGCCTCTTCCACCACAGCGGTGTGACGGCCGATGACGGTGGGGGCGGCGTGGCTGCCGGACGCCCGGCGCTGCCCGCCGTCGGCCTCCTCCCGGCCGCCCCCGGCGCCGAAACCGTCCTTCCGGCCGGCACCCCCGTCCCGCACCACCGCATCGGTGTCGTCGTCGAGGCCCTGCTGTTCCTCGCGCGGCGGCACGGCAGCCGGCGGCTCTCCACACGGCTCACGGATCTGGTGCACGCCCTCGATGCCGATCCGGGTTCCTGGTGGGCCGCCCGTCTGCTCGGCGGGACCCTCGCGCGCGTGGCCGACGCGACGCCGTACACGGACGTGCTGCGGCTGCTGGCCGACCGTCTCGTGGCCTGGCGGGAGCAACGACGGGGCGCGCCGCCGGAGCTGGGGCCCGCCTTCTGGACCGCTCTCCGGCTGCCGCCGGAGACGCGGTGCGCACTGCTGCGCCGGCTCGTCCACGCCGACGGCCCCCCGTGCGAGAACGGGCCCCGCTTCCTCGACGCCACCGCGCGGCTGCTCGCCGCCGACCCCGTCGCCGTACTGCCGTACCTCATCCGCTGGTTCGAGGACGAGCGGCCGCTGCCCGCCACCCCGCACGCGACCGTGGCGACCGCCGCGCAGGCGCTGCTGCACACCCACAGGCACGCGGCCCCGGACGCGCTGACGGAGGCGCTCGCCGACAGCGCGCACCGGCGGGCCGACCAACTGCTCACCGTGCTGACGGAGGAGGAGCCCGCCGCGATGTGCAGGGCCGTCGACCGGTGGGCGAAGGACGGACGACCCGCACGCCGGGCCACGGCCGTCGCCTACGGCCTGCTCGTCGCGCCGTACGCGCGCGACGACACCGACCGCACCCTGCTGAGGTACGCGGCGCTCGCCGTCCTCGTCCGCACCACCGACCGCGAGCTGCACGGCGGCGCCCTCACCCTCCTGATCCGCGACCCGAACAGCAGGGACCGCCACCTCCCGCGGGCCCTGGAGCGCTTCGCGGCCGGCGACCCCCACCTCCCGCCGAGCGCGCTCACCCCCGCCCTCGCCACCCACCCGGAGCCCGTCCTCGACGCCTTCCGGGCCAGGCTCGGCGGGGCCAGCGCGGGCGAGACGCTCCGCGCCCTCGCCGACGCCACCCCGCCCGCCCCGGCCCGCCAGGTCGCCGCACTCGTAAGGGAGACGGTGGAGCGGCGGCCGGAGCTGACGGGACAGGTGGCCGCGTACGCCGACGGACGGCTGGAGCGGGGCCCGGCCGCCCGTGCCGTACTGAGGACCCTGCTCACCGGCCTGCTCGACGGCGGCCCGCAACCGCTCCGGGTGGCCCTCGCCGGCATCCTCGCCGGCCCCGGCACACCGGCCTCCCGCCCGCTGCGCCGCGAACTGCTGGACACCCTGCTCGCCCGCGAGTCCGACCCCGCCGTCCTGGAGGCGGTACTGCGCGCCGCGGCCCGCAACACCGGCCCCGAGCCGCGCGTCCTCGTCCACCGCACCGGGCTGCTCCTCGCACGCACCACGGAGGGCGCCACCCGCTTCGACCGCTGTCTGGCCGACCTGGGCAGCCATGTGCCGGGCTTCGCCGCCGCCGTGGCCGGCTGGCTGACGGACGCCCCACGCGAGTGGTCCGCGCTGATCGGGCCCGCCACCCGCCGGACCGTCGAGGACCTGGCCGGAGCGGTCGTCCCCGCCTGACCCCGCCCGGCCGGCACGTGCACCCCGTCACACAGCCCCCATGCCGATGCGGGTCCCCGTCACACGGCATGGCACCCTTAGAGCTGCGCAGAGAAGTCCACGGACTCGGGTTCGTTCGACAAGGTTTCGACAAGGAGCAGGCACAGTGCAGCGCTGGCGTGGCTTGGAGGACATCCCCCAGGACTGGGGGCGCAGCGTCGTCACCATCGGCTCCTACGACGGAGTCCACCGCGGACACCAGCTGATCATCCGGCATGCCGTGGACCGCGCCCGGGAGCTCGGCGTCCCCGCCGTCGTCGTCACCTTCGACCCGCACCCCAGCGAGGTCGTCCGCCCCGGCAGCCACCCCCCGCTGCTCGCCCCGCACCACCGGCGTGCCGAACTCATGGCCGGCCTCGGCGTCGACGCGGTTCTGATCCTCCCCTTCACCACCGAGTTCTCGAAGCTGTCCGCCGCCGACTTCGTCGTCAAGGTGCTGGTCGACAAGCTGCACGCCAAGGCGGTCGTCGAGGGCCCCAACTTCCGCTTCGGCCACAGGGCCGCGGGCAACGTGGAGTTCCTCGCCGAGCAGGGCCGGGTCTACGACTTCGACGTCGAGGTCGTCGACCTGTACGTCAGCGGTGAGGCGGGCGGCGGCGAGCCGTTCTCCTCCACGCTCACCCGCCGCCTGGTCGCCGAGGGCGAGGTCGAGGGCGCCGCCGAGATCCTGGGCCGCCCGCACCGGGTGGAGGGCGTCGTCGTCCGGGGCGCCCAGCGCGGCCGCGACCTGGGTTTCCCCACGGCCAACGTCGAGACCCTCCCGCACACCGCGATCCCCGCCGACGGTGTCTACGCCGGCTGGCTGCACGCCCAGGGCGAGGCCATGCCGGCCGCGATCTCCGTCGGCACCAACCCCCAGTTCGACGGCACCGAGCGCACGGTCGAGGCGTACGCCATCGACCGCGTCGGCCTCGACCTGTACGGCCTCCATGTCGCCGTCGACTTCCTGGCCTTCGTGCGCGGCCAGGCGAAGTTCGACACGCTGGAGGCGCTGCTGGAGCAGATGGCCGAGGACGTCGAGCGCTGCAAGGACCTCGTGGCCACGGCCGGGAAGCCGTAACCGGTCAGCTCTTCCGGGCGTGCGCCCAGTGGCACGCCACCTGGGCCGCGCCGCCCCCGTCGAGGATCTCCGGGTCCCGGCCCCGGCACGCCTCCGCCACCCCCGCCCGGTCCGCCTCGCCGCCCGCCAGGATCTGGCAGCGGGCATGGAACCGGCAGCCGGACGGGACACGGGACGGGTCCGGGGGCTCACCCGTGAGGACCACCGGCTCGCCCGGCGCCTCGGGGAGGACCGACAGCAGGGCCCGGGTGTACGGATGCCGAGGGGCCGTCAGGACCTGCTCCACCGCCCCGGTCTCCACGATCCGGCCCAGGTACATCACCGCGACCCGGTCGGCGATGTTCCAGGCCAGTCCGAGGTCGTGCGTGACGACCAGCGCGGACAGGCCCAGCTCGGCGCGCAGCCGTAGCAGCAGGGCCAGGATCTCCCCGCGTACGGACGCGTCCAGCGAGGCCACCGGCTCGTCGGCGACGAGGAGTTCGGGCTCCAGCACCAGCGCGCCCGCGATCACCACGCGCTGCCGCTGACCGCCGGACAACTCGTGCGGATAGCGCAGGAAGAAGCGCTCCGGCGGGCGCAGCCCGGCCCGGGACAGGGCGTCGGCGACCGCGGCCCGCTCGTCACCGCCGTGGCCGTGGATACGCAGCCCCTCGGCCACCGCGTCGTACACCGTGTGCCGTGGGTTGAGCGAGCCGCTCGGGTCCTGCAGCACCAGCTGCACGCGCCTGCGGTACGCCTTCAGGGAGCGGCCGGAGTACTCCAGCGGCCGTCCGTCGAAGGTGACCCGGCCCGCGGTCGGCTCGACCAGACCCAGCAGGGCGCGGGCCAGCGTCGTCTTGCCGCACCCCGACTCGCCGACCAGGGCGACGATCTCACCGGGACGGATGTCCAGGTCGACACCGTCCACGGCCCGGGCGGCCGGGGCACCGTGCCGCCCCGGGAAGGCGACGCGCAGACCCTGAGCGCTGAGGAGGGGAGTGGTGGAGGTGCTCATGGGGTACTGGGCCTCGCTTCCTCCAGGGACCCCGGGTCACCGGCTGCCGCGCTCCGCTGGGGGTCCGGTGCGCCGGCTGTCGCGTTCGGTTGGGGGGCGGGTCCGTCGGTTGCTGTGCCGTGTCGGGTGTCGGAGTCGTCGGTTGCCTTGCTCGGCTGGGGGTCCGGGCTGTCGTTCGCTGTGTTTCGACGGGGGTCCGGGCTGTCGTTCGCTGTGTTTCGACGGGGGTCCGGGCTGTCGTTCGCTGTGTTTCGACGGGGGTCCGGGCTGTCGTCCGCTGTGTCTCGACGGGGGTCCGGGCTGTCGTTCGCTGTGTTTCGACGGGGATCCGGACCACCGTCCGCCGTGTCCTGCCGCGCGGCCGAGCCATCGGTCGGGGTCTCCCGTGGGGAATCCGGTTCGTCGGCCGGCTCGGCCGCCGTGGTGACCCGTACGCACGCCGCCCGCCGGCTCGGGCCCGCGTTCCGGAGCGGCTGGTCCTCCGTGGCGCAGGAGTCCAGCGCCACCGGGCACCGTGGATGGAACGTGCAGCCCGACGGCAGCGTCGCCGGGTCCGGCGGATCGCCCGGCAGGCCACGCGGCGCGAAGCGCGACGCCGGGTCGCCGATGCGTGGGAACGCGGCCGACAGCGCCTGGGCGTAGGGGTGGCGGGCGGCCTCGTACACCTCTCCCGCCGGGCCCTCCTCGACCACCCGGCCCGCGTACATCACCGCGAGCCGGTCACAGGTGCCGGCGAGCACCGCGAGGTCATGGCTGATCATGATCAGTCCCACGTCCTGGTCCGCGACCAGCCGCTCGATCAGCCGCAGGATCTGCGCCTGGATCATCACATCCAGCGCGGTCGTCGGCTCGTCGGCGATGATCAGCCGCGGATCGCAGGCCAGCGCCATGGCGATCATGACGCGCTGCCGCTGACCGCCGGACAACTCGTGCGGGTAGGCCGCCGCACGGGCGGCCGGAAGACCGACGTGCTCCAGCAGCTCCCCGGTCCTCTTCCGCGCCCCGGCCGGGGTGGCCTTCCGGTGCAGCAGGATCGGCTCGGCGATCTGGTCGCCGATGCGCCGTACGGGGTTGAGGGAGTGCATCGCACCCTGGAACACGATGGATGCCCCGGCCCAGCGGACCGCCCGAACCCGGCCCCACTTCATGGCCAGTACGTCCTCGCCGTCCAGCAGGATCTCCCCGCCGACCCGGGTCCCGGCCGGGAGCAGCCGCAACAGCGCCAGCGCCAGGGTGGACTTGCCGCAGCCCGACTCCCCGGCGAGCCCCAGCTTGCGGCCCGCGTCCAGCCGTAGGTCCACCCCGCGCACGGCGGCCGCCCCGCCCGCGTACGTGACCGTCAGCCCTCTGACGTCGAGCAGACTCAACGGGACACCCCCAGCCTGGGGTTGAGGACGGACTCCACGGCCCGTCCGCACAGTGTGAACGCCAACGCCACCACGGCGATGGCGATGCCCGGCGGCACCAGGTACCACCAGTGCCCGGCGCTGACCGCACCCGCCTCCCGGGCGTCCTGCAGCAGCCCGCCCCACGACACCACCGTCGGATCGCCGAGCCCCAGGAAGGCCAGTGTCGCCTCCGCCAGGATCGCCGAGGAGATGATCAGCGTCGTCTGCGCCAGCACCAGCGGCATCACATTGGGCAGCACATGCCGGGACATGATGTGCCAGTGCCCGCCGCCGAGCGCCCGCGCCCGCTCGATGTACGGCCGGGTCTCCACCGCCAGCGTCTGCGCCCGCACCAGCCGGGCCGTCGTCGGCCAGGTCGTCACCCCGATCGCCACGACGATCGTCAGCAGCGAGCGGGACATCACCGTGGCCAGCGCGATCGCCAACACCAGCGTCGGCATCACCAGGAACCAGTCGGTGATCCGCATCACCACCGTCGCGTACCAGCCCCGGAAGTGCCCCGCCGTCACCCCGATCACCGTGCCGATCGCCACCGACAGCACGGCCGCCAGCAGCCCCACCAGCAGCGACACCCGCGCGCCCCAGATCACCAGGCCGAGCAGGTTCCGCCCGAACCGGTCGGCCCCGAAGGGGAGTTCCGCGCTCGGGCGCTCCAGCGGGCTGCCCGGCGCGCCGGTCACGTCGGCCACGTCGGAGCCGACGACCAGCGGAGCGGCCAGCGCGAGCAGCGCGAACAGCGCCAGCGTGGCGAGGCCGAAGAGGCCGGCCCGGTGCGTGCGGTACTGCCGCCAGAACCGTCCGGCCGAGGCCCGGCGCCGCTGCCACGCCAGGGCGCGGGGGCGCGCGCCCGGAGTCTTCTCGGTCGTCATCGGCCCACCCGGGGATCGAACAGCGGATAGATCAGATCGGCAAGCGTGTTCATCACGACCACCGCGGCGGCGAACACGAAGAACAGCCCCTGCACCAGCGGCAGATCGGGCACGCTCAGCGCCTGGTAGAACAGCCCTCCCAGACCCGGCCAGGAGAAGACCGTCTCCACCAGGATCACACCGGCCACCGTCCGCCCGAGGTTGATGAAGATCAGCGTCACGGTCGGCAGCAGCGCGTTGGGCACCGCGTGCCGACGCCGTACGAGGTCGTCGCGCAGCCCCTTGGCCCGCGCGGTCGTCAGATAGTCGCTGCCCATCTCGTCCAGCAGCGCCGACCGCGTCACCAGCAGCGTCTGCCCGTAATCCACGGCCACCAGCGTCAGCACCGGCAGCACCAGGTGGTGCGCCACGTCCACGACGTACGCGAAGCCCTCCTCCCCGCCCGACTCCATGCCACCGGTCGGGAACAGCCCCGGCAGCGGCCCGATCCCCACCGACAGCGTGGTGATCAGCAGCAGGCCCAGCCAGAAGGAGGGGAGGGAGTACAGCGTCAGCGCCAGCCCGGTGTTGAGCCTGTCACCGAGCCGCCCGTGCCGCCACGCCGACCGGGTGCCCAGGACGATCCCGAGCGCCGTGCAGAGGACGAAGGCGGTGCCGGTGAGCAGCAGCGTGTTCGGCAGCGCCTCCGTGATCTTGTCGACCACCGGCGCGTTGAACTGGTACGACGTCCCCAGATCACCGGTGAGCGCCTTGCCGCAGTAGTCGGTGAACTGCTGCCACAGTGGCAGGTCCAGCCCGAACTGCTCCCGGTACGTGGCCAGTTGCTCGGCCGACACCTGGCGGCCGCCGGTCATGAACTTCACCGGGTCGCCGGGGATCAGCCGGAAGAGGAAGAAGCTGGTGACGAGGACGGCGAGCAGGGACACGGCCGCACCGGCGAGCTTGCCCGCCACATAGCGCGGATACGCGGTGGTGACACGGCCGTCGCGTGGCCCGCGTGGCCCGTGGGCAGCCTCCGGTCCGGGTCCGTCCTTCGCCGGACCGGAGGCCCCCGTGCCCCCCACCGATGCGGATGTCGCGTCAGCGGTCATGGGTGTCCGTCCGCCGCCTACTCGCGGTCCTCGGCCGTGGCCCGTCGCCGCATCGCCGCGAAGCCCCCCAGCCCCGCGAGGACGACGACACCCGCGACGATCCCGATGACCACACCCGTCGACGACGAATCACCGCCCCCGTCACCGGAGTCCGCCGGCACCGCCGACCACCAGCTCCAGTAGCCGTCCTGGCCGTAGATGTTGCCCGCCCTCACCGGCATGGTGGTGATCGACTCGATCTGGTCCGTGCGGTACGCCTCGACCGCGTTCGGATACGCCATGACGTTCATGTACCCGAGGTCGTACAGCCGCGACTCCATCTGCTTGACGATGTCCGCCCGCTTGCCGGCGTCGTACTCGGCGAGCTGCCGCGCGTACAGCTCGTCGTACGTCTTGTCGCAGATGAAGTTGTCGGTCGCGCCGGTCTCCTCCGGGGTCGCCGGGAGTGCCGCACAGGTGTGGATGGACAGCACGAAGTCGGGGTCCGGGTTGACCGACCAGCCGTCGAAGGCGAGGTCGTACTCACCGGCGAGCCAGGGATCGGTCACGTTGTCCAGGCAGTTGAGCGTCACCCCGATACCGAGGTCGCCCCACCACTCCTCGAGGTACTGGCCGACCGCCTTGTCGTTCGGGTCGGTGGCGTGGCACAGCACGCGGTAGTCGATCGGCTCGCCGTCCTTGCCGACCCGTTTGCCGTCACCGTTCTTCCGGTAGCCGGCCCGGTCGAGGAGCCGGGCCGCCTCCGCCGGGTCGTACGCCAGCTCCTGGTCGGCCGACGGCTCCCAGAAGTACTGCGAGAAGCGTGGCGGGATGTAGCCGGCGCCCTCCACGGCGTGCCCCTGGAACACCTTGTCGATGATGGTCTTCCGGTCCACCGCCATGAACAGCGCGTTGCGCACCCGCTGGTCGAGCAGCGAGGGGTGTCCGTCACCCATCTCCTCGCCGTTCTTCGCCCTGGCGCCCGGGTTGGTGGCCAGCGCGTAGAAGCGGCGTCCCGGCGCGTCGTTGACCCGGATGTCCTTCTCGCTCTTCAGCGCGTCCGTCTGGGCGGGCGTCAGGGACGGCGACCCGGCGACGAACGACACCTCACCCTTGCGCAGCGCCGACACCGCGGCGTCCTGGTCCTTGTAGTAGCGGAAGACCAGTTCGTCGAACTTGGGTGACCCGCGCCAGAAGTCCTGGTTGGCCTTCAGCCGCACATAGCTGTCCGCCTTGTAGTCGGTGAGGACGAACGGCCCGTTGCCGACGACGGGGAAGTCCTTGTCGTTGTTGAACTTCGAGTAGTCGCCGACCTTCTCCCACACGTGCTTGGGCACGATCGGCACGTCCAGCGCCACCATCGTGGCCTGCGGCTTCTTCAGCTCGATGACCAGCTCGGTGGGGCTCGGCGCGGTCACCTTCTCGAAGTTGGCGACGTAGCTGCCGTTCGCGGTGGCCGCGCCGGGGTCCGTCATCATCGTGTTGAACGTCCAGGCCGCGTCCTCGGCGGTGGCCTGCTCGCCGTCCGACCACGCGGAGTCCGAGCGGATGGTGTACGTCCAGGTCAGCTTGTCCGGCGACGACTCCCACTTGGTGGCCAGGCCGGGGATGACGTGGTTGTCCTCGGGGTCGTAGTTCGTCAGGTACTCGTAGGTGAGCCGGTGGATGCTCGTACTGAGCAGCCGTACCGCCAGGAACGGGCTGAGCGAGTCGACGCTCTGCGCCACCGCGACGGTCAGCACCTTGGCGCCGTCGTCGGCCGCCCGCGCCTGCTGCGGTGCCGGGTCGAGCGGGGTGGCGAGCCCGGCGCTGAGGGTGAGCGCGGCGGCGCCGGCCGCCATGACGAGCCGGGCGCGGCCCGGGGCGCGGTGCTGACCGCCGTACTGATCGTTCGTTTCCATGGTCGCTGACCTCACGTCATCGCTCGCACGGGAAGGACGGGTTGATCAGATGAGTGATGAGTGTGTCTATCAGCGACCACTGCGGGCGTCAACGGCGCGAACACCCCATGTGGCCTGCGGAAACAACGAGTTGACGCACATGGTGCGTTCATTGGTCCAGATCACTGACGCATTGCTGGCCAGGGCCTGACGGCGGATTCCGGCCCCGCACGCGAAAGCGGCCCCTCGAAAGGGGCCGCTCGGCTGTGGTGCCTTACTGCCGGCCGGGGTGAGGGGGATAGTGCTGGCCCGGGACCTGCGGGTACGGGTGGCCGGGCTGGGCCGGGGGCTGTCCGGGCTGCGGCTGCTGGGGGTACGGGCCCGGCTGACCGGGGACGGCCTGACCTGGCATGGGCTGTCCGGGCATGGGCTGTCCGGGCATGGGCTGACCCGGAACGGGCTGGCCGGGGAAGGGCTGGCCCGGCAGCGGCGGGGCGGCGACCGGCGGCGGGTTGCCGTCGGAGGTCCACAGACCGTGCGACTGCTGATGCCGTACGAAGTCCTCGGCGACCAGCGCCGCGAGGTTGAAGTAAGCCTCCCGCACCTTCGGCCGCATCATGTCGAGGTCGACCTCCGCACCGGCGGCCAGGTGCTCGTCGAACGGCACGACGAGCACGCCCCGGCACCGGGTCTGGAAGTGCGCCACGATGTCGTCGACCTTGATCATCTTGCCGGTCTCGCGCACTCCGGAGATCACGGTGAGGGACCGCGAGACGAGGTCCGCGTACCCGTGCGCGGACAGCCAGTCCAGCGTCGTACTGGCACTGCTCGCACCGTCCACGGACGGCGTGGAGATGATGATCAGCTGGTCGGCGAGGTCCAGCACGCCGCGCATGGCGCTGTAGAGCAGACCCGTACCGGAGTCGGTGAGGATGACCGGGTACTGCTTGCCGAGCACGTCGATCGCGCGCCGGTAGTCCTCGTCGTTGAACGTCGTGGACACGGCCGGGTCGACGTCGTTGGCGATGATCTCCAGACCGGACGGCGCCTGGGAGGTGAACCGCCGGATGTCCATGTACGAGTTGAGGTACGGGATCGCCTGGACGAGGTCACGGATGGTGGCCCCGGTCTCGCGCCGCACACGGCGGCCGAGCGTACCGGCGTCCGGGTTGGCGTCGATCGCGAGGATCTTGTCCTGCCGCTCGGTGGCGAGGGTGGCGCCGAGGGCGGTGGTCGTGGTCGTCTTGCCGACGCCGCCCTTGAGGCTGATGACGGCGATGCGGTAGCAGGACAGCACCGGCGTACGGATCAGCTCCAGCTTCCGCTGCCGCTCGGCCTCCTCCTTCTTCCCGCCCAGCTTGAAACGCGAACCACCGCCCGCCGGGCGGCTGCTCTTCGCCTTCTGCTTCTTGCTGTTGAGCAGCCGGTCCGAGGACAGCTCCACGGCAGCGGTGTAACCGAGGGGCGCCGCACCGGGGTTGGTCGGCTGCCGCTGGTCGTGCTGGATGGGCTGCGGCCAGGCAGCCCCGGTACGCGGATCGACGGGCTGCTGCGGCGGCACACCGGGCTGCTGCTGAGGGAAGCCGTAACCGGCCTGCGGGCCGGGCACGGGCGGGGTGCCGGGCTGAGCCTGCCCGAAGGGCTGCTGCGGAACCGCCGCGCCGGGCTGGGGGAGCCCGTACCCGGCGTGCGCGTCGGGAGCGGGAGCACTCTCGGGCTGCTGGGCCGGGGGCTGGGGGGCTGCCGCGCCGTGGCCCCCGGGCTGCGGGAAGCCGTAACCGGCGGGCTGGGCCGGGGCGGCACCCGGCTGGGGGAAGCCGTAGCCGACGGGGGCGCTGGGCGCCGGGGCGGGCGGAGTGTCGGGCTGGGGCTGCGCAGAGGGCTGCGGAGCCGACGTCGGGGCTGCCGCGCCGGGCTGTGGGAAGCCGTATCCGGCCTGCGGGCCGGGTGCGGGGGCAGCCTCGGGCTGCGGGTTCGCCGCGCCGGGGGCGCCGGCGGGCGGGAAGCCGTAACCGGCAGGTTGGGCCGGGGGCGTCGGGGCGGCGCCGGGCTGCGGGAAGCCGTAGCCGGCCGGGGCGTCGGGCGCCGGGGCGGCCGGAGTCTCGGGCTGTTGTGCGGGGGGTTGTGGGGCTGCCGCGCCGGGCTGTGGGAAGCCGTATCCGGCCTGCGGATTCATCGCGCCAGGGGTCTCGGGCTGCTGGGCTGCCGCGCCGGGCTGTGGGAAGCCGTATCCGGCCTGCGGGCCGGGTGCGGGGGCAGCCTCGGGCTGCGGGTTCGCCGCGCCGGGGGCGCCGG